>JAHEIS010000048.1 GCA_024639225.1 Actinomycetes bacterium
GTGTTCACGGCCATCAAGCTCACGGTCGGCCTGCGGGTCACCGAGGAGCAGGAGATGCTCGGACTCGACATCAGCGAGCACGGCATGTTCGGCTATCCCGAGCGGTTCATCGAGGTGACCGGGGCCGAGTCGACATCCTCGGACGGGTCAGCTCCGGCACCCGCGGCAAGCGAATAGAGAGGGGAACGATATGAAGAAGATCGAGGCGTTCATCCGCCATGAGGCCTTCGAGGCGATCCGCGACCAGCTTGCTGGGCTCGGCCTGCCGTCGATGAGCGTCAGTGAGGTCAAGGGGTCGGGCCGCCAGGCCGGGTTCACAGAGACCTACCGCGGTGCCCAGACCACGGTGTTCCTTCGGCCGAAGCTGAAGTTGGAGATCGCCGTCGATGACGGCGACGTCGACAAGGCCGTCGACGCAATCCTCGAGCACTCCCAGACGGGAGAGCCCGGGGACGGGAAGATCTTCATCTTCGAACTCGCCGAGGCCATCCGCGTCCGTACCGGCGAGAGAGGAGCAGTGGTGCTCGCGGCCCATCCCGACGCCGGCGCCTGACGTTCGCGTCACGCCGTCGTCGTCCACACGGCCCCGCCCGGCAGCTGCCGGGCGGGGCCGCGGTGTGTCCGGGTTCGGTCGACACGACGTCGGCCAGGGCGGACGCGCTACCGTTGCGGCGTCAGTTCAAACACCGAGGGGAGTTTCTGTGAGTGTTGCGCGCGTGACGGAGATCATCGCGTCGTCGACCACCGGTTTCGACGACGCCGTCCAGAAGGGTGTCGCACGGGCGACCTCCACGCTCGACGGCGTGAAAGCGGCCTGGGTCCAGGATCACAAGGTCGTGATCGAGGACAACAAGATCGTCGAGTGGCGGGTGAACCTCAAGCTGACGTTCGTTCTGCGCGACTGACGATCGCCCCGTCGCCGGCCGCCGTGCCCTCGCGCGCGTCGGCCGGCAGGCGCAGGCTGAACGTGCTGCCCACCCCCTCGGTGCTCTCGACCGACACGTCACCGCCCAGGGCCCGGGCGAGCTGACGGCTGATCGCGAGCCCCAGCCCCGATCCGGTGCGCCCGTCGGGTGACTCGCTCGAGGTGAAGGGCTCGAAGATGGCGATCTGACGCTCCGGCGAGATCCCGGGCCCGGTGTCGCTGACGCTGACCACCAGTGAACCCTCGCCTCCGGTGTGTGCCGCGAGGCGGACCACGCCGCCCTCGGGCGTCCAGTGCAGGGCGTTGCTCAGGAGGTTTCCGACGATCTGCTGCACCCGCGAGGGGTCCGTGTAGACGGGCTCCAGCCGGCCGATCTGGTGCCGGTAGGCGACGCCCTTGCTTTCGGCCGTCGCCGTCAGTGCCATGTACGCGTGCTCGAGTACCTCGTCGGGGTCGACCTCCTCGACATGCACCCGGAACTGGTGGGCATCGAGGCGCGCGAGGTCGAGCAGGTCCGCGACCATCGTCTCGAGCCGTGCGGCCTCACCCTCGACCGCCTGCAGGGATCGGGGCACGTTCTCCTCGGAGACCACTCCGTCGGCGAGCGCGGAGGTGTGACCGCGGATCGCGGTCAGCGGTGTTCGCAGATCGTGCGTGACCTTCATCAGGAACTCGCGGGCCAGTGCGTCGCGCTCGGCGAGCTGGCGGACCATCCGGTTGAAGTCCTCCGTGAGGGCGTCGATCTCCTCGGTGCCGGTGGCCTCGAGCTCCGCCCCCGGGCGCCCTTCGGCGACGGAGCGGGTCGCGATCCTCAGCGCGCGCAGCGGCTTCACGATGCGTCCGGTGAGGTAGACGGTCAGCCCCAGGGCGGCGAGGAGGCCGATCCCCGCGGCGATGAGCGCCGCGGGGATGATGCTCTGTGTGGCTTGGCGCAGCTCCGGGGGTGGGCGGGTCAGGTAGAGGTGACCGAGCAGGTAGCCGTCGGAGCTGATCGGGACGAAGACGCCCTGGGTCGGGCTGTTGTTACCGACCGGTTCGGCGTTGAAGGCGAAGTACCCGTCCCGGGCCACGGCCTGCTCGAAGCGCGCGCTCTCGAGTACCTCCGCCGCGACGTCGTCCGGCACGCTGGGCACGACGGAGCGGTCACTGGCCGGGTCCTGGTTCAGGGGTACCCCGCTGTAGAACGCGCGCGCGTTGGGCGAGATCGTCCGAGCAAGCGTGCGGATGACCTCGTAGTCAAAGCCCGCCCCGCGTGACGCGACCGCCCACTCCTCGCTGACGAGCGTGCCGATCGTCGCGGCGTTGGCGTAGAACTCCTCGCGGCTCGCATCGCTGGTCGTCGAGCGCACCGCGCTCACGAGCACGACGACGAACAGGATCGCCGCGACGAGCAGCGACCCGAGGGTTGCGAGAAGGAGTCGGGTGCGGAGGCTGCGCCGAGGGCTCAGCGCATCCGTCAGCGGGGTGCTGCCACCTTGTATCCCGTGCCCCAGACGGTCTGGATTGGACATGAGTCGCCGAGCTTACGGCGCAGCTGGCGCACGTGTACATCGATCGTGCGGCTGTCGCCGAGGAAGGTGAAGCCCCAGACGCGCTCGAGGAGCTGCTCGCGCGTGAGAACGAGGCCGCGGTTCTCGATGAGCGCCACGAGGAGATCGAACTCCTTGGGGGTGAGCGCGATGGCGTCACCGTCGACGAACACCTCGCGGCCGCCGACCTCGATCCGGAGATTGTCGATCTCGAGAGTGGCGTTCTCCGGCGTCTCGGGGCCGGCCGGCGGGGCGTCGGCCCGCCGGAGGACCGCCCGGGCCCGAGCGACCAGCTCGCGCGGGTTGAACGGTTTGGTCAGATAGTCGTCGGCACCCAACTCGAGGCCGACGACCTTGTCGACCGGATCGTCACGGGCGGTGAGCATGATGATCGGGACCTGGCCGCTCTGGCGCAGTCGCTTGGTGACCTCGTAGCCGTCGATGCCCGGGAGCATCAGGTCGAGGATGACCAGATCGGGCTCGTCGCGCTCCGCGATCTCGAGGCCCTCGTCGCCGCGCCCCGCCACGGTGACCTCAAATCCGGCCGACTCGAGGTACATCCGCGCGAAGGACGCGATGTTGGGCTCGTCCTCGACGACGAGCACGGACTGGCGTTCATCGGTTTCAATCACAGGATGGACCTTAGCCCGTGCCGCAACCGCCCGTTCCACTGGACGTTCGCTCAGGCTTGTGAAGTCAGCGACCATTACGTGCCCTCACTTTGATGTTGCGTGGTTTGCCCGAGCGGGTGCTCCAGGCGCGGCGGTTGCCCTCGTTGAGGGAGAAGACCCCGGTGCCGCGGAGCCGGGCGCGGCCCCAGCCCGCGATCGAGATGTCGAGCTTGGGTGAGCGGACCTTCACCGTGACCCGGCGGCCCCGGACGAAGATGCGTCCGTTGGTGATCGTCGTGCGCAGGATGCGCATTCGCGAACCCCGTTTGCGGCGCCCTTTGCGTGCGGTGCCGTTGATCGTGATCGCCGCGTCGCCGCGACGATCCACGACGACCAGCCGGCTCCGGCCTCTCAGGACGCCGTAGGTGAGCATGTTTCCCGCGGCGCGCACGGTCCCGCCCCCGCTGAGCGCGAGCCGGCCCGACGTCGCGCCGGCGGCTCCGGCCTCGGCGGGCTCGACCGGTCCGGCGGGTGCAAGGGCGATCGCGGCCGCGGTCGTCAGCGTCAGCAGCGCGGCCGTGACGTGGGGTCTTCTCAGGAGTGAACCGGGGATCGTGAGCGCTCGCGGTCGAGGGTGCGACGGCGTCCGCCGTCGCACCGACGGTGCCGGATGCTCTTTGCCGATCTGTGAGCCCGCTGGGGGCCTCTTACTCCTCGGTCACAGAATCAGGCAAATTCATCACTTTATGGAGTCTCCCTCGCGCGGGAGAGGGGACTCGTGATGGATCAGTCGAAGGCGCGAGCCCCCGAATCAGGGCTCGAGCTTGACGTTCTCCTCGACCGAGGCCGGGGCATCCAGCTTCACGTTCTCCTCGACCGTTGGAGCCTCCGACTGGGCCACGGCCTCGCGGGCCGCGCGCTGCTCGGCGCTCTCCTCGTCGGGGGTGGGGGGATCACCCTCGTCCAACCAGGCCCAGACCATGTCGCCGCACTGCGGGCAGGTCGGCAATGGGCCCCGGTTGCGGATCTGGAACTGACACGCGACGCAGCCCACCATGCCCGGGACGATCTGACCCGCGTGGAAGCAGGGCAGGTTCAGCCGCTTTGCGGCCTCGAGAGCACCCTGGGCCGGCGTGAGGTTGGCGCCCCGGCCGCCGCTGCCGCCGCCCGGGCCACCTTGAGGGCCACGACGCTGGGGTGGCAGTGCATCCGATGACATACGTTCCTCCCGGGGGTCCGCTGCGAACTTAGTCACTCATTAGGTCGACGATGCCCGAGGGGCGTATCGTCCGCGAAACATCCTAACGCGCGCTCCTGGGTCCGCGCGCCGCTTTCAGGAGCCTCACTGCGGGTCGCACTCGCACAATTGAATCCGGTTGTCGGAGACATCTCCGGCAACACCGCACTGATCCGCGATGCGGTCTCCGACGCTGCGCGGGCCGGCGCGGCGGTCACGGTACTGCCGGAGCTGGCGATCACCGGGTATCCGCCCGAGGATCTCCTGCTGCGGCCCTCGTTCTCGCGTCGGGCCCGCCAGGCGGTCGAGGAACTCGCGACCGACCGTTCGCCCGGGGTGATCGTCGTGGGCTATCCCGATCACGACGGTGACTGCCGCAACGCGGCGGCGGTCATCGCCGAGGGGAGGATCCAGGCCGTCTACCACAAGCGCTTCCTGCCCAACTACGGCGTCTTCGATGAAGCGCGCTACTTCGCGCCCGGTGTCGAGCCGGGCATCATCTCCACCCTCGGCCTGCGGATCGGCCTCACCATCTGCGAGGACATCTGGACGCCGGCGCCGACATGTGGGGACATGCAGCGGGCGGGCGTCGACCTGGTTCTGACCCTGTCGGCGTCGCCCTACCATCGGGGCAAGGGCGATCCCCGCGAGCGCATGCTCGCGACCCGCGCCCGCGACATCAGCGCACCGCTGGCGTTCTGCAATCTCGTTGGCGGGCAGGATGAACTCGTCTTCGACGGCCGCTCCGTGGTGCTCGACTCGACAGGGGCGGTCGTCGCCCGCGGTCCCCAGTTCGAGGAGGCCCTGGTCATCGCCGACCTGGACATCGAGGCGGGCCGTGCGCGACGGCTCAACGTGCCCATGTCCCGGACGCTCAACGGCACGGCGCCGGAGCCGGTCGCGGTGAGCGCGCAGGCGCCCGAACCGGTGGGCGACTCCACGGCGCCGGTCGAGCCGCTCTCGGGACCGGCCGAGGTCTGGGGCGCGTTGCGGCTGGGAGTCCACGACTACATCACCAAGAACCGCTTCGACGGCGTGGTGATCGGCCTGTCGGGGGGGATCGACTCGGCCCTCACCGCCGCCGTCGCGACCGATGCGCTCGGGCCCGCGCGGGTGCTCGGCGTGGCGATGCCCTCCCGCTACTCCAGCCCCGAGAGCCTCGCCGACGCGCAGGCCCTCGCCGAGCTCCAAAGGATCCGTCTGATCGACATCGCCGTCGACGACGTCGTCCAGTCATTCGAGGACGCCCTCGCCGAGGAGTTCGTCGATCGCCGCCCCGACACCACCGAGGAGAACCTGCAGGCCCGGGCGCGCGGCACCCTGCTGATGGCCCTGTCGAACAAGTTCGGACTGCTCGTCCTCGCCACGGGCAACAAGAGCGAGATGTCGGTCGGCTACTCGACGCTCTACGGCGACATGGTGGGTGGTTTCGCCCCGCTGCGCGACGTTTCCAAGACGTGGGTCTACCGTCTGTCGGAATGGCGGAACACACAGCCCGGCGGGCCGATGATCCCCGAGAACTCGATCCGTCGGGCTCCCAGCGCCGAGCTGCGCCCCGATCAACTCGACACCGACAGCCTGCCGCCGTATGACGAGCTCGACCCGATCCTCGAGGCCTACGTCGAGAACCACCGTGAACCCGAAGACATCATCGCCGCCGGCGCCGACGCCGGACTCGTGCGCGCGATCGTCGGGATGGTCGACCGCGCCGAGTACAAGCGCCGCCAGGGGCCGGTCGGCGTCAAGATCACGCCGCGCGCATTCGGGCGGGATCGACGCATGCCGATCACGAGTCGCCATGCGTAGCCTGCTCACGCTCCTCGTCACGGTTGCCGCCCTCGGCCTCGCCGCGACGGCCTCGGCCGCACCTGGGACGCTCCTGGTCACTTTCGATGACCGCCCGAACCGGGCGGAGGCATCGGCTCGCCTCGGGGCCCACGGCACCGTGCGCCCGGTGCTGCCGGAGGCCGGCATCTGGGCGGTCGGTGCGACGTCGCGCGCCGGGCAGGTCGCCGGCGTCGCCACCCACCCGCGAGTCGTCCTCGCCGAGTGGTCGGCCCGCCGGTCGACCGACGCGATCCGCCGCCCCGCCCGGCCGCTGCCCCGGACCCTCCCGCCGGATCCCGACGACAGCCTCTTCGGGCCCGAGAACCAGCCCGGCCTGTTCGCCGGCACCTGGGGCCCCACGTCGGTCGCGATCGCCCGCCGGCCGCGGATTGCGATCCTCGACTCAGGGGTCGACGTCGAACATGAGGAATGGGGCGGGCCGGCGAGCCCGCTGGTCGCCGGCCGCAGCACCTGGACACGGAGCAAGGACTCCGACGACTGGGGGATCAACGGCCACGGCACCCACGTGGCGGGGGTCGCGGCGGCGCCGGCCAACGGTGTCGGGATCGTCGGGGTGGCTCCGGCCCGGCGCTCCGGCGCCCAGGTGATTCCCGTGCAGATCAGCGACACCTTTGGCGTGAGCCAGGACGAGCAGATCATCCGCGGGGTTCGGTGGGCGGTCCGCCGGGGAGCCAGAGTCGTGAACATCTCCTCGGGTGGACCCGAGTTCAACCGGACCTTCCAGGAGGTCGTGTGGTGGGCCGAGGAGAAGGGGGCCCTGATCATCGCCTCGGTCGGCAACGATGGCGATGGCGCGAACACCTTCAACTACCCCGCCGGGTACCAGCGCGTGCTCGGTGTCGGGGCGGTCTGCAACGGTACCGCGAGCGTCGACTGCCCCGACGCCACCGGCCCCGCGATCTTCAGCAATCGCAATGCGAGCGTTGATCTCATGGCGGTTGGCGTCGGCGTCGTGTCTTCGGTTCCCGACCGCGTCCGGCGCGACCGGGTCGCCCCCGGATATGCCACCAACGACGGGACGTCATTCTCGGCCCCCTTTGTGACGGGTGCCGCCGCGCTCGTATTCGCCAACCACGTCAACCCGTCTCCCTTTCAGGTTCGGCGGGCACTGCTGAACGCGGCGACGGACATCGGGCCGCGCGGGCGCGACTCCGTCTCCGGCTACGGCGTCGTGAATCCCGAGGCGGCCGCCCGTGGCCGGCTACCCCTGCCCGACCCGTTCGAGGTCAACGACACTCCCGCCCGGGCCCACACCCTCAAGGGGCGCTTCGCCCCGAACCGGCTCCCCGTCGAGGCCGCGGTCGACCAGTTCGACGATCGCGACGACGTCTACCGCGTGTGGTTCCGCCGGGGTGACCTGATCCGCCTGCGCCTCAACCACCGGCGAGGCTGGGTGAATCTCAACCTCTGGCAGCCCGGCACGACGAAGGTGCGCCCCGTCCGGCGTGCGCGCGGCGTCATCCGGGGCACGCGTCGTTCCCGACAAGTGACGCTCAACCGCCGGGCATCGCGTACCGGTTGGCACTACGTTCACGTGGCCGCCCAGAAGGGCTTCTCCCGGTACTCGCTCCGCGTCCGCAGGAACTAGAAACGTCACCCATCGTCTCACGGAGGATCCCGTGACCGGACCCCACATCATCTTGTTCTACGACTACGTCGCGGACATCCTCGACCGTCGCGGTCCCTTTCGCGACGCCCACCTCGCCGCGGCCCGCGACGCACTCGAGGCAGGCGATCTCGTGACGGCCGGAGCCCTTGGCGACCCGCCCCACGGTGCCGCGTTCGTGTTCCGCGGCGACGATCGGGAGCGTGTCGCGGCCTTCGCCGCCGCCGATCCCTACGTCGTGAACGGCCTGGTGACCGACCGGCGGATCGTGCCCTGGAACGTGGTCGTCGCCTGAGCAACCGGCAGTGTGAAACCCGCAGCCGACCGGCGGCGGCCAGGTCAATTGTGCGGAATAGCCCCATGGACGGGGCGTCGCTCCCTGAAGGTCGGGGTCGATCCGGCGGTCGCTGCCGGACCGCGATGCGGATCATCGCGGGAAAACGAGGCGAGCGGCGTTTCCACCTCGCGGGCGCTCGCGCGCTCCACTCGTGAACGGCCTCAGGGGTACGGGCGATCACCGCTCGGAGGTCGGCTCATGACTCAGGGAGGGGGATCGGCGAAACGAACCCCTCTGGCTTGATGGCCATCACCGAGCAATTCACTTCGTCCAGGACCCGCTCGGCGGTGTTTCCCATCACCATCCTGTTGGCTCCGGTGCGCGCAACGGTGCCCATTACCAAGAGGTTGATGCGATGCTTGGCCACGAGCCCGGGTACCAGCTCTGCCGCTGATCCCTTGACGAGGTGGACCTGCCACGGCTGGCCATCGAGCCCGCAATCGCTGAGAAGCTGCTCGAGAGCCTGTTCGTGGCCGACTCGCGCCCCTTCGACGAGCGCATCCACGTCGGCCGGCGGGAGGCTCATGAAGGCTGAGCCTCGCATCGTCGACTCGCCGTAGAGCTCCCACGCATGGGCCAGATGGAGTTCGCCGCCATGGAGTTCCACCAACGACGCGGAGAGTTCGAGGATCATCCGGTTGAGCCCGAGCTCGGAGGGCTCCGGGTTCACCGCTGCCAGTACTCTTTGGACACGGGCGCGGCTTGGCCGGATCACCCAGACCGGGCACGGGCATTCGCGCAAGAGCCGCCGGATCACGGCTCGGTCTTCGCGATCCTCATCCGTCGTGACCACCACCAGATCGTGGTGTGCGCTGAGGACGTGCTCGATGATTCTGACAGCGGGGTCGCCGACGGCGAGTCGGGTTTCAGCGTGCTCGGCCGCTGCTTTACGGCAGCGCTTCAGCCGCGTCTCGACACGTGCCCGCTCTGCGGAGAGCGCTCGATCGAGGTAGTTCCCGCGATGGAGGACGCGTTGGAGCCGCGGCGGCTCCGGCACGACACCCAGTAACGACAGGGTCGCGTTGTTGTCGGTCGCGAGCTCGTTCACTCGCCGGATCGCGGCCGGGTTGTCGTGTGTCCCCAAAGGGCTGAACAGGATCTTCTTGAATCTCTCCATTGAGTCGATTCCCCACTTTCGTTGAATGCGGACGAGCCGCGGAGTCTGTTCGTTGGCGAGTCGCCCTCGACCGGAACGATGGCAACCGGACGGGCGGCGCGCCCGAGGATTCCGATGGAAGCCGATCCCAACAGCGCCGCGCCAGTCTGTGGGCGCCCGCGCGCGCCAACCGCAACCAGGTCGGCGCAGGCGGGCGCCGAAGCACGCGCCGCCACCGGATCATCGCGGACGACAGGCACGTCGATGCGATGGTGAGCTGCTGCCCGATGGTCGAGCTGCTCGGCCTCACGAGCGCCCGACCGACGTCCCCGGCTGGGCTTCCCGGTACCAGCACCGTCACCGATGCTCCGGGTGCGAACGCTTCTGCCCACCGAAGGGCCGCTTGAGGGCCGCTCCGCGCCGGTAGTCTGATGCCGCCAGCTACCCCGAAACGAGGAGCCACGTGGGCACCGACGCCTCCATCGCCGACCGACTCTCAGACGACATGAGGCAGGCCATGCGCGCCAAGGACAAGGTGCGCCTTGGCGCCATCCGCCGCGCGCGTGCCGCGATCAAGAACGCCGAGATCGAGAACGGCGCGGCGCTCGACGAGGCTGAAGCGGAGAAGGTGCTGCGCAAGCTGGCCCGCCAGCACGAGGAATCGATCGAGCAGTTCAGCGCGGGCGGCCGCGACGAGCTGGTTGCCAAGGAGCGGGAGGAGCTCGCCGCGATCGAGGTCTACCTGCCCGCGCAGATGGAGGAGAGCGAGATCGAAACCGTCGTGGGCGAGGTGATCGCCGCCGAGGGCGCGACCGGGCCCGGAGACATGGGCATGGTCATGAAGGCGGCCATGGCCCGCCTCGGGGGCGCGGCGGATGGCGGCACCGTCAACGCCGTCGCGCGCCGCCTGCTCGGCTGACCCGCCGGCCGCGCTGGCGCCTCGACGCGCGCGACCGCGCGCTCGCCGGGCTCGCGGTCCCGGCTCTGGGCGCGCTTGCCGCCGAGCCGCTGTACGTCCTGGTCGACACGGCGATGGTCGGCCACCTCGGCACGACACCCCTCGCCGGGCTGGCGATCGCCGGGACACTCCTGGCCAGCGCGTTCTGGCTGCTGAACTTTCTCGCCTATGGGACCACGGCCCGGGTCGCCCGGTTTCACGGCGTGGGCCGGCCGGTCGAGGCGCGCGGCCTGGCCGGTCAGGCGCTCTGGCTCGCGCTCGGCCTCGGGGCCGTCCTCATCGCGATCTTTCTCCTCGCCGGACGCCTGATGATCGACGTGATGGGCGGGACGGGGCCGGTTGCGGACGAGGCGTGGACATACCTGTGGATCGGTTCGCTGGGGGCTCCGCTGGTGCTCATCGCACTCGCGGGGCAGGGGTATCTCCGGGGCGTCGGGGACATGTGGACCCCGCTGCGCGTGCTCCTTGCGGCCAACGTCCTCAACGCTGCGCTCGAGGCGGTCTTCATCTACGGATTCGGCTGGGGCATTGCCGGATCCGCGGCCAGCACGGTCCTCGCCCAGGGTGTCGCGGCGCTCTGGTTCCTGCCGACGCTCACCGCCGGGCTCCGGCGCCCGGCCCTCGCGGCCATGCGCCCACTGATCAGGATCGGCGGCGACCTCTTCGTCCGGACCGGCGCTCTCCTCATCGCCTTCGCCCTGGCGACGGCGATCCTTGCCCGTCAGGGGGCTGAGGTGGTCGCGGCGCACGAGGTCGCCTTCCGGAGCTTCATCTTCCTGGCGCTCGCGCTCGACGCCCTGGCGATCGCGTCGCAGACGCTGATCGGCACGAACCTCGGCGCTGGTCGCGCGCGCTGGGCGCGGGCGCTCGCCCGGCGGGCGGTCGGATGGTCGTTCGTTTTCGGGGTGCTCCTGACCGGTGCGCTGATCCTCGGCGCCGATCTCCTGCCGCGCATCTTCACCGACGATCCCGCCGTCATCGCTCAGGTCGGGCTCATGTGGCCTCTCTTCGCGCTGATGCAGCCGGCGAACGCGGTCGTCTTCGCCCTGGACGGGGTCCTCATCGGGGCGGGTGACACGGCCTATCTCAAGTGGGCGATGCTGGCATCCGTCGTGCTGGTCTTCCTACCCCTCGCCGTGGCGACGCCGATTCTCGACTGGGGTATCCGCGGGATCTGGTGGGCCCTGATCGCGTTGATCGCCGCCCGCCTGGCCTTCAACGCGACCCGCTTCGCCGGGCCGCGGTGGTCGGTGGTCGGAGGCTGAGCGGCGCGGCCGGGGGTAGGCTCGGACCATGAGCATGCGCACCACATTCGTCCTGCCCGACGGGTCCACCGCCTACGACCTGGGTGACGACCATCCGCTGAATCCGCTCCGGCGGATGCTCGCGGCGGATCTCATTCGGGCCTGCGGTCTCCTCGAGCGCGAAGGTGTGACGTCGATCACGGCGGGCCCGGCGACCGATGACCAGATCGAGCGCGTTCACGCCCCGGCCTACGTCGCGGCCGTTCGCCAATTCAGCCGCTCCCCGGCCCTTGCGGCCTCGTGGGAGGCGGGGCAGTGGGGGCTGGCGGCCGGCGGCGACACCCCCGCCTTCCTTGGCATGCACGAGGCCGCCGCTCAGATCTGCGGGGCCTCCGTCGCGGCGGCCATGGCGGTCTGGGAGGGGCGAGCCGATCAGGCCTTCTCCCCACAGGGCGGACTCCATCACGCCTTCGCCAACCGCGCCGCCGGGTTCTGCATCTACAACGATCCCGCGGTCGCCATCCAGTCGATGCTCGACGCCGGGGCCGAGCGCGTCGCCTACATCGACATCGATGTTCACCACGGTGACGGCACGCAGTGGATCTTCTACGACGAGCCGCGCGTCCTCACCTGCTCCGTGCATGAGAGCGGGCAGTTCCTCTTTCCCGGCACCGGCGCGCTCGACGAGCGCGGTGGGCCCCAGGCCCCGAACAGCGCGATCAACATCCCCCTGCCCGCCCACGCGGGCGACACGCCGTACATCCGCGCCGTCAGCGACGTGATCGTCCCCGCCGTGGAGGACTTCCGCCCCGAGGTGATCGTCACCCAGAACGGCGCCGACCCCCACTACGCCGACCCACTAGCCCACCTGCAGGTCTCGCTCGCTGCGCTGCCGATCGTCTACCAGGCGATCGGGGAGCTGGCGGCGTCCTCGGCGGCGGGGCGTCTGGTCGCGCTCGGCGGCGGCGGCTACACCTTCGACGTCGTCCCCCGAGCGTGGACGATCCTGTTCGCCGAGATGATCGGCGCGCAGCTCCCGGAGGAGCTTCCGGCGGAATGGCTCGCCGCTGCGCAGGAGCGGACCGGCGAGACCCTGACGCCGACGATGACGGGCGACGGCGTCCCCGAGGTCCCTGCCGACGTGCGCGCGGCCGCGGACATCGCCGGTGAGAAAGTGGTCGATGAGGCCCGGTCCGCCTTCGGCCTCTGAAGACCGCGGGGCGTTCTTGCGGGCCTGTGCGGATCCGCGAACCGCGCATCGGCTCGCCGAGGCCGTACTTCCGCAAGCGGCGTACGCCCACACGCGGGGGGTGGCGCAACAGGCGGCGCGCCTCGTGAACGACGCGGGGATCGGACAACCTGCCCGCCGGTGGATCCTGGCGGCCGCGTGGCTCCACGACCTTGGTCTCGCCGCCGGCGGCGTGCGTGCGACCGCCCGGGCAGTCCGGAGGGCCGGGCATGAGGAGCTGGCGCGCATCGTCGCCCACCAGGTCGGCGCGGAGGCGGAGGGCGATGGCCCGGCCGGCGAATTCCCCCGACCCACGGGAGCGTCGCGACGTGCGCTCGATGCGCTCGACATCGCGATCGTGACGACCGATCAGACCGGTGGCCGTGTGACCCCGCGCGAGGGCGTTGCCGCGGTGGCCGCCGCCCGGGGGGCCGGCGATCCACGCGTTCGGGCGCTCGTCGTCCGCATCGCCGAGTTGGCGCAGAGCCCCGAGGGGCAGGCCTGGATGCGCGCCGCGAGCCCGGCGGCCGCGTGAGTCGCCGCGTCTCCGTCTTTGGAAGCTCGCGGCTGGCTCCGGGCGACGAGGAGTATGAGGCGGCCCGCCGGCTCGCGGGTCTGTTGACCGCCGACCGCTGGACCGTGATCACCGGGGGCTACGCCGGTGTGATGGAGGCTGCCTCGCGGGGAGCCGCCGAGGCGGGTGGGCGGCCCACCGGCGTGACGATCCGGTCGTGGTCGGAGCGCATCCGGGCGAACCCCTGGGTGACGCGCGAGATCGCGACGGACGACATCTTCGATCGCCTGCGGTACCTGCTCGACTCCGAGGTCCTGGTCGCCGTCGCGGGAGGAGTCGGGACCCTGGCCGAGCTGGCGCTGGCCTGGAACCTGCAGCAGGCCTCCGATGCGACGCCCCGTCCCATCATCGCGATGGGGCGACGATGGGAGGCGATGATGCCGGGCTTCCGCGAACACCTCATCGACCGGACGGCCGATCAGGAGATCGTCCGTCTGCTCCCCGGCCCCGAGGAGGTCGTCGCGGCGCTGCGTGCCACAGACGAGGAATCAGTCGGCTGAGCGCAGGCCGCGGGCGTGGAGGCGGCGCATGATGCCCGGCGCGAGTCCGACGCCGATCGCGATGAGCCCGTGCCGGGGGAGGTGGGCCGTCCGCCAGGCCTCCCAGGCCGAGCGTCGGGCGGCCGGGTAGTCGTCCCGGTGCAGAGCACTGCGCGCGTCGGCCAGGGCCCGGCCGGCCTTGGCGCGCCGTAGCGAGCGTTCCGCGATCCGACGGTGGCGCGGGCTGAGGTCGTCCCGCCGGAGGACCTTCTCCATCAGGAGAACACGCATCTGGTAGACGCGCCCGTTGTGCCCGTCCGCGTCGCGCGTGATCGATCCCGCGCGGACCCGGTAGACGGCCAAGGGCTCGCGAACGATCATGCAGTCGTGTCCGGCGGCCGCCAGCCGGAACCAGAGGTCGTAGTCCTCGATCGAGTTCAGGTCAGTGTCCCAGCCGCCCAGCTCGGAGACGACGCTCCGACGTGCGGTGCTCATCGGGATGAAGATGTTGTGGTCGAGCAGCCGTGTGACGGCCTCGCCATCGGGCAGGGCCGACGGGATCGCCGACATCTGCGAGTAGCGCTCACCGAGATCCTTGCCCGTCTCGTCGACCAGGCGCGCGTCCGGCGTGATCAGGGAAACGCCCGGGTTCTCGGCGATGATCTCTGCCATCCGGGCCATGTACTCGGGCTCGATGAGGTCGTCGGAGTCGAGAGTGATGAGCCACTCCCCCTCCGCGGCGCCGAGCGCGGTGTTGCGCGCGGCGGCAACGCCCCCGTTCTCCTGGCGGATGAACACGATGCGGGGGTCGCCCGTGAACTTCTTGACGCGCTCGGCCAGATCATCAGGCGAGCCGTCGTCGACGATCACCAGCTGCCAGTCGGGGCGCGTCTGCGCCAGCACCGACCGGATCGCCTCCTCGATGTAGGGCCCGGTGTTGTACGCGGGCATGATCACGCTGAACGCGGGCGTCGTCGCGCCAGCGTCCGGGGTCGCCGGGTCCGGGGCGGGCTGGGTGGCTGAGGAATTCACGCGGGGCTCCGGTTCTCTGTGTCATCCGCGGGGCGGGACCGTACCCGCGCATCGAAGCACGAAGCGCCGGTGAACCGGAACCGACCCTCGTCTAGTCGGCCGGCGTTCGTGGGGTGGTTTCGACGGCGCCTACAGGCTTTGGTCTAGGTGGCCGGCGGCGGCGAGGGTCACGAGCCAGGTGGTCCCCGACGCGGCGAGCCGCCCGGCGGGGAGCTCTGCGTCGCCCGCGACGGCTCGCGCCAGCGCCGCCGCCTTGTCCTCGCCGTCCACCATCACAAGCCGACCGTTTGCCCCGTTCAGCACCGGAAGCGTCAGCGACACCCGCGCGGGATCGCCGGAGACGGGAACCGCCAGCGCGCGGGTCTCCTCAACGGCGGGGTCTCCGGGGAAGAGAGAAGCGGTGTGACCGTCGGCGCCCATGCCGAGGACGGCGAGGTCGATCTCCGGAAGGTCCCCGGCGCCCGAGGCGCGGAGATCCTGTTCGGCCCGCGCCGCCGCATCGGCGGCCGGGATCTCACCAGGTATGCGATGCACCGCGGCCGGCGTGATGGGGACGCGCTCCAAGAGCGCCTCGTGCACCATGCGGTAGTTCGACGCGTCGTGGGCCGGGGCGACGCAGCGCTCGTCGCTGAAGAAGATCTCGACCCGTCCCCAGGGCACGGGGCGTGAGGCCAGATGGCGGTATGCCGGGGCGGGAGTCGAGCCGCCGGCGAGCACGATCCGCGACCGTCGGTCAGCCGGGGCGTTCAGGAGTGCCGCCTCGATCCGCCGCATCGCCTCGTCAGCCAGGGTGGCGGCGTCGTCGACCACGACGATCTCGGCAGTGTCGCTCACCCGGTCAGCCATTGCCGCTCGTCACGTGTAACCAGCATCGCGGCCGCCTCGGGGCCCCAGGAGCCGGGCAGATAGTCGGCCGGTGCCGGGGCGTCGCCGGTCGCCCACGCGTCGAGGACCGGGTCCAGCAGGGCCCACGCGGTTTCTACCTCATCCCAACGGGTGAACAGGGTCGCGTCGCCATGGAGGGAGTCCAGCAGCAGGCGCTCATAGGCGCCCGGCGGACCGGTTGGGAAGCTACCCTCGTAGGCGAAGTCCATCGTGACCGGCGCCAGGTTCATGCTCGCGCCGGGCACCTTGCTGAGCATCCGTAGCGACACCCCCTCGTCCGGCTGGATCCGTAACCGCAGCAGGTTGTGGTCCGAGAGAGGGTCCTCCGACGGAGCGAAGGGCGTCCGCGGCGCGGGCCGGAACCGGACGACGATTTCGGTCATGCGACGGGCCAGGCGTTTGCCGGTGCGCAGGTAGAAGGGCGTGCCCTCCCAGCGCCAGTTGTCGATTGCCAGCTTCATGGCGACGAAGGTCTCGGTCTGCGACTCGGGCGGGACGCCTTCCTCGGACAGGTACGCCGGCGCGCCGCCCTCGCCGGTTCCGTAGCGACCGCGCACCACGTCGCTCCGGATCGAGTCGTCGTCGAAAGGCGCGATCGCGCGCAGCGCCTTGACCTTCTCATCGCGGATCTCCCGGGCGGCGAAGGTCGTGGGCGGCTCCATCGCCACCAGCGCGAGCACCTGGAGCAGATGGTTCTGGAGCACGTCCCGCAGCGCACCGCTGTCGTCGTAGTAGCCGCCACGTGAGCCGACGCCGAGATCCTCCGCCACGGTGATCTGAACGTTGTCGATGAAGTGACGGTTCCAGAGCGGCTCGAAGATCGCATTGGCGAACCGGACGGCGAACAGGTTCTGCACCGCCTCCTTGCCCAGGTAGTGGTCGATCCGGAAGATGTCCTCCTCCGGGAAGACCGGCTCCAGGCGCGCGTGCAGGTCGCGCGCGCTGGCGAGGTCGTGCCCGAAGGGCTTCTCGACCACCAGTCGCGCGAAGCCGTCGGAGCACAGCCCGGAGGAGCGGATGCGCTCGGCGACGCCCGCGAAGAAGCGTGGCGCGGTCGCAAGGTAGAACAGCCGGTTGGCCGAGCCGCCCGCGAGCCGCTGGGCGAGTTCCCGGTAGCCGCGGACCCCGTCGAAATCCGCGGAGACGTAGCCGAGGCGGGCGGCGAACCGATCCCAGGCGGAATCGCTGACGGGGCCGAGGCGGCTGTGCTCGCTCACGGCCTCGCGCATCTCGCGCCGGAAGTCGTCATCGCTCCAGTCGCTCCGCGCGAGCCCTGTGATCGATGTCGAGTCGTCGAGCAGCCCCAGGCAATCGAGCGCGCAGAGCGAAGGAATCAGCTTGCGCCGCGTGAGATCGCCCGACGCGCCGAAGATCACGATGGCCGCCGGCGGTGCGGCGGGGTGCTCGCCCGGCGCGCACGCCGGAGCGGCGGGGTGCATGGCCTCAGCGACCGAGAACGGCTCGGGCCGCATCAGCCACCGCCTCGCCCGTGATGCCGAGGTGTTCACTCACGACATCGCCCGGCGCCGACTCGCCGAAACGGTCGAGGGCGACAACGGCCCCGTCGATACCCGTCCACCGGTACCAGCCCTCCGGTGAGCCGGCCTCGACCGCGACCCGCGCGCGGATCGCCGACGGGAGAACGCTCTCGCGGTACGCCGGGTCCTGGGCGGCGAACAACTCGTGTGACGGCATGCTCACGACCCGTGCCCCGATCCCGGTCGCCGCCAGT
>JAHEIS010000146.1 GCA_024639225.1 Actinomycetes bacterium
CGGCTGCGGCTCGTCGGTGGACAGCGACGACACGAGCCTGAACGTCGAGTACTGGGAGGGCGACCGCCGCGTCCACCGCGTGCTCTGCGGCAACTGCGACTGGACCGCCGACGTCGTCCGCATCCACCGCGTCGTCGCCCACGAACCCGACGATTGACTGTCACGGTCCGGCGCAGCCGAAATACGTTCCAGATGTTGGGACGTCTGGCATCAGTGAAGATACTCCTGTCGCCTACTGACGCTGTTGGTACGCTGACTCGATTCCAGAGCCCGCGTTGACGATGTCTCAGCGCGGCGCCCCGGACGTGCTGCTGTCTGGAGGTGAGGATCGACATGCCGGGAACACGGCCGGCCGGACCATGGAGCGTGTTCAACGTCGACGGGGTCGAGGTGCCGTACTACGTCATTCCGTTCGACAAGGAAGGCGTCTGCACGGCACCGGCGACTCGACGTCACCTCGTCGACGCTGCCGGAGCGGGCGTCACGGACATCTACTTGTTCAGCCATGGCTGGAACAACGACTGGAGCGTGGTCGAGCCGGGCGGCATGTACGACCGGTTCATTGACGGTTTTCTCGACCTCACCCGGCGCCACGGACGGCCACGGCCGGGCGCGCGGCCCCTGTTGGTCGGAGTGTTCTGGCCGAGCATCGTGTTGTCGTCCGACACCGGGCCGCGGATGGCGGCCGGTGGAACGGTGGACCGTGCCGCCGAGCTCGCGCACCTCGACGCCGTTTCGGAAGTCGCCGCGGAGGCGGTGACGGCGGCCGACCGTCCACGGTTCTACGAGTTGATCGCCCTGGACCGACTCGACGACGCCGAGCTTCGCGAGCTGGCAGACCTCATGCTGCCGCTGTACCAGGACGGGGACGATGAGGAAGCGACCGGCGCCCCGACGCCGGACGGTGTTGTCAGGGACGCCGACGAGCTCGTCGGCCTGTGGCGTGAAGTCGGGAGCGCCGCAGCCCGCGATGCGGGACCGACTGTTGTCACGGGCCTCCCGCCCGAGCCGAACGACGCGCCGGTTGGTGACGCCGCGGATCGTCCGGAGGCAGCGGGCTTGTTCTCGGCGCTCGATCCCCGTCAGGTCGTGCGGTTGGCGACGGTGCTGATCATGAAGGATCGCGCCGGCAGGGTCGGCGCGAACGGCGTGCAGGCCATGCTGCACGAGCTACTGGACGGTTCCGGAGACGCCCGCGTCCATATGGTAGGCCACTCCTACGGATGCAAGGTGATGCTGTCAGCGCTGGCGGCGGCCGCGCCGCCACGCAATGTGCGGTCGGTGTTGCTGATGCAGCCGGCCATGTCCTACCTCGCTCTGGCCGACAGACTTCCCGGATCCGGTGGCACGGGCGGCTACCGGTCGGCGCGCGAGCGCTGCGAGCTGCCGATCATGGCGACCTTCACGAAGAAGGACGTTCCGCTACGGCGCCTGTTCCACCTGGCGGTGCGCCGAGCCAGCGATCTGGGTGAGCAGGACATCGGCGTCGCCGGACGCGATGTGCCACGCAGCCGGTTCGCGGCCATGGGCGGCTGGGGCCCGGGCGGACTGGGCGGGCACGTGCACGACGTGGTGATCAAACGACCCGCCGACGGGCCATACGACAATCCGGACCAGCCCGGCGACGTGGTAGCGCTCGAGGCGCATGATCAGATCGACGGTCATGGCGACATCGTCAAAGACGTGACGTGGTGGGCGCTGTACAACCTGGTGGCGATGGACTGATGGAGCTGAACCGGCGGGACTACGGATTGGCCGGCCTGCGGATCGGCTACACGGCGGCTACGGAGTCCGTCGAATTCAGGCTGGATTTGCCGCCGGATATACAGACGGACTCGCTGCCGGGGCCACCGGTTGGCCCTTCGGTGCCAGCCAGCGCGCTGGGGCTGCCCGCAAGCCTGCCGGTGGGCGACATGCCAGATCACCGGTTCGCGCTCCCGCCGCCCCTTCAAGCGTGGATCGCCGCACATGACGGCTTCGCGTGGCTCTCGGATCATCGCGGGAAAGGTCTGTGGCTGAACGTCCGCAGCGACCACCCACTGCTGCCGATGGCGCCCTGGGAGCGGCTGTTCGCAGAGGCGGGCGTCGTGGTTCCCGTGCTGCGACTGCCGGGGTATCTCGGCCGTCCTGCGGCGCCACCGAAACAACCACGGGTGGCCCTGTGGATGACGATGCCCGCCGCGAAGACGCCGTACTCGCCGTGGTCGGTCGTCGAGCGGATCCTCGTCGCCCTCCGGCAGCTGCCCGTGCCGCCCGTGCTTCACGTGTTCACCGACTCATCGCTGGCCGACAGCATCCAGGACGAGGTACCCGACGCCATCGTGCACGACCCGACCGACGTTCCCGATGCGGCCGACGGGCTCGGGCACCCGTGGCTGCAGTGGATGGAACGGTCGATGACCGGCCGCAGCGTCCACGTGCTGCATCTCGTAGGTCACGGCTATCTGTCGGCCGATCAGCCTGGCTTCGCGACCGCTGAATCACCCACCATCAACGCCGACCCGCGGTGGGCGCGCTTCGCGTGGCCGAACGAGATCGCCGGAACCATGACGAGGATCGGCGCGTTCGGCGCCGTCGTGACCGCCGTGCCCGGCAACTACTCGACCGGTTCGCTCCGCCTGATGGCCAGCCGGCTGGCGTCGCACCGGGGTGGCCCGGCCGTCTTCGACGACATGGACGTCAGCGATCCAGAGCGCCTGTCGAGCGCGTACCGGCTGCTGCTGGCTCACCCGGCGGCCCCGCCGCGGGATACCCGCGGGATGGCGGTGACCGCCCACCCACGACGTTTCGGCATCGACACACTACCATCGACGACATACGAGCCCACCGAGGGCTCGTTCGACCAGGTCGCCGAATCGGGCGACGAGTCCGTGCCCGACTGGGTCGCGCCCGTGCAGGCGCAGGTCGCCACGTGGGAGACGCGGCTCTCCATGGCGGAGGAGACGCCGCGGATGCAGGCGTTCCGTAACGGCTTGGAACTCACGAAGCAGCGGCTCGACGCGATGCTGGCTGAGAGCGGCACCGTCGGGGCCGAGGGCGGCGCGGCCACGGAGGAACCGACGTGACCGCCGTCGAGTTCAAGGTCTTCGGCTCGGCTGTGCTCGTGTCGGTCGTCGGTTCCGCGAACCTGCATCGATGGGAACTACCCCTCGCTCGGCGTGATGCCATACGCCAGCTCGACTCGTTGGCGTGGGGCACCGCGGGTCCGGGCGTCCCGGAAGCCGTCAAGCTCGCCGGCAGGGCGCTGCGCGAGCAGCTCGACGAGATCCCCGAGCTCAAGCCGCACCTCGACGGCGGGTTCGGTGCACCTCAGGGGGCACGCAACTCGTTGATGTTTCGGGTGGTGACACCCGACGTCGAGCGTGTGCCCTTCGAAGTGCTGTTCGACGAGCCGACATCGACGTTCGCAGCGCTCGACGACCGGTGGACGCTGGCGAGGTGCCCGGCGGACTCAGACATGCGTCCGTTGACGGTCACGATGGAACCGACCCTGCGGATCATGTCCATCGTCGCTGCCGAAGGCGAAGAGCCCGACAGGCAGCTCGGGGCTCTGCGTGCGGCGGTAGATGCGGTCGACGACCTGGATGTCGAGGTGTTGGTCCTCACCAATCGGCAGAGCGGCATCGACCTGGTCGGCGGCTTCGGTCCTGGGTGGTCGGCCGCGTTCGTCCCAGGCGGCGCCGAGGCCGACACGCTCGTGCAGGCGATCGCCGCGTTCGGTCCCCACATCCTTCACCTGTGTTGTCACGGGACGGCCGACCCGCCACAGGTGTCCATCGGGATGAAGGACGATCTGGCGACGCTCACACTGTCCGCAGCGCAGTTCGGTGAGCTCGGCCCGGCACCGTGGACGATGCCGTGGCTCGTTCTCCTCAACTGCTGCGAAGGAGGCGCGTCGGGCGAAGACACCGCATCGTTGGCGTCCTCACTCGTCAGCGAGGGGTTCCCAGCGGTCGTTGGCATGCGCAGCCCGGTCGACTTCGCCATGATCGACTTGTTCTGTCGCGAACTCTGTACAGCGGTCCTGCGGGAGTTGGAGTCGATCGCCGGTATCGGCAAGCACGTTCGACAGGTGGATTGGGCGACCATCCTGCAAGAGCCTCGACGCCGGCTGTGCACCGCGCATGGCGCAGCGTCGGAGGTGGCGGGCCGCCAGAAGGAGTGGACCATGCCGGTCCTCTACCTGGGAGCACACCCGATCCAGGCGCGAGGTCGCCCCACCCAACCGCTGCCGCCGGTGCAGCTGGCCGAGGAACTCACCGCGCTGGCCGCCGCGGACGCGATCAACAACGCCGGCGGCGCGGACGTGCAGGCCGAGCGGCTGCGCGAACTGGCGCTCAATCGGCTCTACGGCGGCGACTGAGTGGCGAACGGGAGCCAGCGCGCGGCAGTCCTGCCGGACAAGGTGCTCGCCAACGCCTGGCGTGGTCGACCTGTGTCGGGGAGCTTCGGACCCGACGCGGGCCGTTGGGCGTTGGGGCCGGTCGCCCAGCAGGTGCGGCTGGCCGCGCCCGCTGTCGGTGATCCCGACGACTGGACGAGGGACGCGGTCGGATGGGGCATTGTGGTCCCCGACACCAACGAGGGCACGGTCGCCGATCGAGCCGAGGGCCGCGACCTACCGGAGATCGTCCAGAACCTGATCGC
>JAHEIS010000049.1 GCA_024639225.1 Actinomycetes bacterium
CCCAAACCGAAACGCGCCTCGTAGAGACCTGAACCGTGCATGCTCACGAGCAGACCGGCGCGCTCGGACTGCGCGGCGGCGACCGCGATGCCCTCTCGGTAGAGCGCCACATGCTCGTCACGGGGCACGTCCGGGAAGTCAACGGGTCCGCCGTCGGGTCCGGGCGGCGGGTCGGCCTCCCAGCTCCGCCACCCCTCATCGTGCAGGCCGGCCGCCAGCACCACGTCATCCCAGTGATCCAGCCGGGAGAAATCCTCGTTGCCCCATGCGCGCGCCATGGCGGCGCACTGATCCTGGTGATCGGTCTGCAAGACGATCACCGCACCACCGGGGCGCTGGGAGACGATCATCGATGCCCGCTCAGCGAACGGACCATTCCTCGACCAGCTCGCCGAGATCGCGGTCGAGAAAACCCTGACCGGAGTTGATGACCAGCGCATTCGCGCCGGTGTCCCACGGGCGGCGGGCCTCGATCGGCCGGCAGAGGTACAGCTCGTCGGCGGCACGGGTGACCGCTACGTAGAAGAGCCGCTCCTCTTCTTCGAGGTCGCCCTCACTGACGGCCCAGCTCGAGGGGAAGGACCCCGACTCGACCCGGAGGACGAACGCCACGGGCCATTCGAGCCCCTTCGCCTGGTGGACAGAGGAGAGCGCCACCCGCTTGGCCGGGCCCGAGATGTCCTCATCGGCCTCGACGCGTTCGGCCAGCTGGATGCTCTGGAGGAAATCGGCGACCTGTGGCGTGCGGGCGGCCAGCTCGGCGACGCGGGCGATGTCCGCCGACCGGTCCTGGTGGTTTGGATAGCGGGCGGCGAGCTGATCCTGGTACCAGTCCGAGCGACCGACGGCGAGGATGATCTCGGCCGGCCCCTCCGCCTGCATGACCGACGCGACGACGCCGGCCGCCCGCGTCAGCGGCCCCACCGCCTGTGCCTCGGCCGCCATCAGCCCGAGCTCGGCCACCGGGTCGTCGGCGCTCCCGATCCGTCCCCAGATGCGCGCGGCCGTCGCGGGCCCCACGCCCTCGAGGAGGCGGAGCGCACGATTCCAGGCGAGCTCGTCGCGCGGGTTGTGGCGCAGCCGGCAGAACGCCAGCACGTCTTTGATGTGCGCACTCTCGACCAGGCGCGCGCCCGAGTAGAGCTCGAACTCGACGCCGGCCGTCGTCAGGGCGAGCTGAAGCTCCAGCGAGTGATGGTGAGCGCGGTAGAGCACGGCGATGTCTCCTGGCTCGCGGCCGGCGGTGATGAGATCTGCGATCCGCTGTGTGACGAACGCCGCCTCGTCAGCGACCGAGGCCAGGTGGGCGATGACCGGCCGCTGGGAGCCCGCAGGACGGGATGACCGCAGGGTCTTGCCCCAGGGGTTGCCGGCCGGGAGCGTCTCCTGGGCGAGCGCGACGATCTCCGGGCGGCTGCGGTAGTTCGTCTGCAGCGGGAACACGCGGGTGCCCGGAGCCTCGGCATAGCGGTGGACGACCTCCGGATCGGCACCGCGCCACGAGTAGATCGCCTGGTCGGGATCCGCGACTGCGACGACGTTGCCGTCGCGACCGAGCGCCTCGACGAGCGCCGCTTGCACAGGGTTCACGTCATGGAGCTCGTCCACCAGGACCCATCGGATGCGTCCCCGGATGCGGTCCGCGGCTGCCCCGCCCTCGTCCAGCAGGCGGTGCCCGAGGGCGAGCAGATCCGCATAGTCGAGCAGGGCCTGCGAGCGCTTACGCTCGGTGTAGCCCACCACGATCTTCTCGATGAGTTCGGTGCGGTCCGCCAGCCTGCCGTTGGCGGCCACCACGACCTCGGCCAGCGGCCGCCCCGATTCCGCGGCCGAGCCCGCGTAGGAGACGAGGGTGGCCGGCTTGGGCAGGGAGGGCCGTTCGTCCATCCCGCCCAGGACGGCATCGCGCGCGAGGGTCATGAGGTCGGACTGGTCTTCCGGGTCCAGGACGCTGAATCCCGGCGGCACCCCGACGGCGGAGCCACCCTCACGCAGGAGGCGGGCGCAGATCGAATGGAATGTCCCCGCGAGCATCCCGGACAAGTCGACGCCGGCCGCCGCGGAGGCCCGACTGACCATCTCGGCCGCGGCACGGCGCGTGAAGGTGGTGAGAACGATCGACTGGGCCGGAACACCCTCCGCCACGAGGCGCGCGAGCGTCGCCACGAGCGTCCGCGTCTTGCCGGCGCCGGCGGAGGCGAGAATCAGCGTGCGTCCACCAGCGCCCTCGACTGCGGCGCGCTGCTCGGCATCCAGCCCCTCGGCCAGCTCCGGCGGCAGGCCGCGGGCCGGCGGCTCCCGCCGGAGCGTGTAGACGGTGCGCTCCGCCGGATCGGCGGCGAGGGGATCGCGCGGGCTGTGCGCGTCGCGCGCGGCCTTCTGACGTTCGATGTGCGGCAGCGTGGCTGGTGCGGCTTGGTGGCGCGGGTACCCCATACGTACGTTCGACCGTAGACCCGCGGCCGGACGGCGTTGCCGGGCCTTGCGCCCTGGGGGCTCAGCCCTCGAGACGCTCGCGCAGGCGCATGAGGCCGATCAGCGTCTTGGCGTCGTCGGCGCGCGCGATCAGGCGATCCAGATCCGCGAGCGGATGGCGGACGACCTCGATCTCCTCGTCGTCGTCGGGGATCCCCTCGACGGGGGACAGGTCTTCCGCGAGGAAGCAGTGCATGAACTCGGTCAGGATGGCGGGCGCCGTCCAGAAGCCGCCGAGGTCCTCCCAGCGGGCGGCCGCCCGCCCCACCTCCTCGGCGAGCTCGCGTCGGGCGCAGTCCTCCGGGGATTCGTGGGGGCCGTCGAGCTTGCCGGCGGGCAACTCGAGCGTCATGCGCTCGATCGCGTCGCGGGGCTGGCGCACCAACAGCACGTGCTCGTCCTCGACCGGAATCATCACGACGGCCCCGGGATGATCGATCACCTCCCGTCGGACCCGTGCTCCCGACGGCCGGATGTAGTCCGATACCCGCAGCTTCACGACCGTGCCGTCGTGGATGGCGGTGGTCTCCTGCGGCGGACCGAGACCGCCGTCGCTCACGCCGCGGCGGCCCGTTCGATGATCGCGCGGGTGATGTCGACCATGCGCTCGAGCGACTCGACTGCGATGCGCTCGTCGGCGGTGTGAATGTCGATCATCTCGTTGCAGAGGTTGACCGCGGGAAAGCCGTTGGCCAGGAGGGCGTTCACGTCCGAACCACCGCCACTGGAGAGCAGCTCCGGGGCATAGCCCAGACCCTCCAGAGCATCGCGGGCGATCTGAACCTGCGGCTCGTTGGCGGTCAGTCGGTAGCCGCGGAACTCGCTCACGACCCGGGTCTCCAGGTCGACCTCGGTGGCGGCCGCCGCCGCGGTGAGTGCGTCGAGCATGGCGCCGATCTGGACGGAGAGCGCCGACTCGCTCCGACTACGGGCCTCGGCGAGCAGCTCGCAGCGCGGGGCGACGACGTTCGATGCGGCGCCACCGGAGATCGTGCCGACATTCGCCGTCGTCTCCGGGTCGATGCGGCCGAGCGGCATCCGGTCGATCGCGGCGGCTGCCGCGGAGATGGCGCTGCGCCCGTCCTCGGGCGCGATCCCGGCGTGGGCCGGGGTGCCGTGGAAGCTCGCGTGGATCTTGCTGAGCCATGGCGCCGAGGTGATGATTCCGCCGAGCGGCCCGGTGTGGTCGTAGACGAACCCGTACGACGCATTCAGGCGCGCGGGATCGAAGGCGGCGGCGCCGAGCAGTCCGATTTCCTCGCATGGCGTGAAGATGAGTTCGATGCCGGCGTGGGGACGCCCCTGCTCGAGGATCTGGCGGACAGCTTCGAGCATCGCCGCCACCGCCGACTTGTCGTCGCCGCCGAGGATCTGGGGGCGGGCGTTCGTGAACATGCCACCGTCGAGCACGACCTCGATCGGCGGCTCGACGGGCACCGTGTCCATGTGGGCGGCGAACGCAATCGGGACGCCGCCTTCACGGGTCGGAGGGAAGCGCCCGACGATGTTCCCCGAACCCGCCGGCAGCATTGAGGCGGCGCCGTCTTCGCTGACCTCAGCGCCCAGGTCGGCGAGCTCATCACGGACAAGACGTGCGACGCCCTCCTCGGAGCGCGACGGAGAGGGGATCTCACAGAGGCGCACGAACAGGCGCGCCACCGGGCTCAGCCCGGGGTCATCGGCGAGGCTCACGCGGCGCGGAGCGAGGACGTCAACTGATCACGCCTCCGACGAGCGCGCCGATACGGCGCCAGCGTCGACTGTTCGACCGACCATCGCGCCGACGAAGTCGCGGAACAGCGGGTGCGGACGCGTCGGGCGGCTCTTGAACTCCGGGTGGAACTGGGATGCGAAGAACCAGGGGTGGTCCGGCAGCTCGATGGCCTCGACCAGTCTCTTGTCCGGGGAGAGGCCGCCGGCCACCAGGCCCGCCCGCTCGAGTTCGGGCCGGAGTGCGGGATTGACCTCGTACCGGTGGCGGTGGCGCTCATAGATCGTGTTCTGGTCGCCGTAGGCGTGGTGAATGCGCGTGCCCGGGACCAGGAGGACAGGGTCCGCGCCCAGACGCATCGTGCCGCCCATCTCCTCGACGCGACGCTGCTCGGGGAGCAGGTCGATCACCGCGAACGGCGTCTCGGGATCGAACTCGGTGCTGTTGGCGCCTTCCATGCCGCAGACATGGCGTGCGAACTCGATCACCGCGACCTGCATCCCGAGGCAGATGCCCAGATAGGGGACGCGCTCCCGGCGGGCGTAACCGGCAGCCTCCACCTTGCCCTCGATCCCGCGCCCGCCGAAGCCACCGGGCACGAGCACGCCGTCGGCCTCACCGAGCCGCTCGATCAGATCGGGGTGCTCAGCGTCCAGCCAGTCGATCTCGATGCTGACACCGTGGTCGATGCCGGCGTGCTTGAGAGCCTCGGCGACCGAAAGGTAGGCGTCGTGCAGCTGCACGTACTTGCCGACCAGCGCAACCTTGATCACGGCGTCGGCGGAGTCGATGCGCCGTACGAGGCTCGTCCACTCACTCAGGTCCATCCCGGGCAGCTCGATGCCGAGCCTCCGGGCGACCTGCTCGTCGAGGCCCTCATCCGCCATGTTGAGAGGGACCTCGTAGATGTCGGGGGCATCGACGGCGAAGATCACAGACTCGGGTGCGATGCCGCCGTGGAGGGCGATCTTGTTGCGCACATCGGAGTTGAGCGGGCGGCTGGAGCGCAGGACGAGAATGTCCGGCTCGATACCGATCCTTCGCAGCTCGTTGACCGAGTGCTGAGTCGTCTTGGTCTTGAGCTCCCCGACCGATTCGAGGAAAGGCACCAATGTCAGATGGACGAAGCAGACGTTCTCGCGCCCGAGGTCGTTACGCAGCTGGCGGATGGACTCGAGGAACGGCAGGGACTCGATGTCGCCCACCGTGCCGCCGACCTCGACGATCACGACCTCGCCGCCGGACGCCTCGGCGGCGCCCTTGATCCGGTCCTTGATCTCGTCGGTCACGTGCGGGATGACCTGCACCGTGCCGCCGAGGAACTCCCCACGCCGTTCGCGTTTGATCACGGCGTCGTAGACGGCTCCGGTGGTCACGTTCGAGATCCGGCTGAGGTTCTCATCGACGAAGCGCTCGTAATGGCCGAGGTCGAGGTCGGTCTCCGCGCCGTCCTCGGTCACGAAGACCTCGCCGTGCTGGAAGGGGCTCATGGTCCCGGGGTCGACGTTGAGGTAGGGGTCGCACTTCTGGAGCGACACCTTCATGCCCCGAGCCTTCAGGAGGGTCCCCAGCGATGCCGCGGTGATCCCCTTGCCCAAGCCCGACACCACGCCACCTGTCACGAACACGTACTTCGTTGCCACTACCCCGGACCTCCCGACAGCCGACGTACCCACATTACCGCGCCCCCCGGCGCGACCCGAGATCGAGTCCCGCGCTATGCGGGACGTTCGGCGTGACGGGCCAGCAGCTCCTCGGCATGACGCCGGGCCCCGGCGTCGCCGTCGTCGGCCCCGAGCATCCGGCACAACTCGCCGACGAGCTCCTCGTCCGCCAGCGGGGCGATGCGCGTGCGGGCGATGCCCCCGGCATCGCGCCCTTTGTCGAGGCGGTAGTGACGGTCGGCGCCCGCCGCAACCTGGGGCAGATGGGTGATCACGATCACCTGCACCCTCTCGGCGAGAGCGCGCAACTTCTCCCCGACCGCGGTGGCCGTCGCGCCTCCGAGTCCGGAGTCGACCTCGTCGAAGATCCACGCTCCGCCGCTCGAGATGGCTGAGATCCCGTGGATCGCCAGCAGAACCCGTGACAGCTCCCCGCCGGACGCGGCGTCGGCGAGAGGGGCCTCCGGCAGACCGGGGTTGGCCTGGAGCCAGATCGTGCAGAGGTCGTGCGGGGGGTCGCCGTCGCGCTCGCCCAGCTCGATCCGGACCCGGGCGTCCTCCATGGCCAGGCCGGCCAGCTCCCCCTGGATCGCCTCGGCCATCGGCCCCGCCGCCGACATCCGCCGGGCCCGGAGCTCGCCCGCCGCGTCGGCCGCTCGGCGGACGACGGTCGCGCGCTCGGCATTCAGCTCGTCGTCCCGGATTCCACCGTCGGCCAGATCCGCCAGCCGCTGCCGTGCCTCGTCGGCCCGTGCCAACAACGCCTCGGCGCCCGGTGCGATGCGCTCGCCGAGGCGGTCGTACTCGGCCAGACGCCCTTCGATCACGTCAAGGCGTCCCGGCTCCGCGTCGAGTCCGTCGAGGTAGCCGCGCAGGGACAGTGCCGCCTCTTGGAGCACGGCCTGCGCACCGCTGAGTTCACCGGCGAGCATGGCGAGCGTGGGGTCGATCTCCGCCATCTCGGCGACGCCCTTGTGGGCCCGGCCGACCTGGTCCAGGGCGCCGTCGTCCCCCGCCTCCGGCGAGATCCCCTCGACCGCGGCGGAGACCGTCTCGGCGAGCCGCTCGGAGTGGCGCAACCGCTCGCGCTCCGCACGCAGATCCTCCTCTTCGGCGGGCTCGGGGGCCAGCGCCTCGACGTCGGCGATCAGCGCGGCGAGGTCGTCCTTCTCGCGCTCGGCCGCCTCACGCCGCGCCCGACGGCCGGCGAGCTCCTGATCGAGTGCGGCCAGGCGGCGGCGCAGGCCCGCCAGATCTGCCGAGAGCTCATGCACCTCGGAGCCGGCGAACGCATCGAGAGCGGCCAGCTGGGCGCGCGACTCGGTGAGCCTGCGGCTCTCGCCCTGACCGGAGAAACGCATCGTCGCGCGCGCGAGAGCGGCGACGCCGTCGCGCGTCGTGAATTGCCCGTCGACCAGGCCGCGCGCGCGGCCTTCGGCCGGCACGCGCCGCGCCAGGGAGACCTCGCGCTCATCCTCGACCAGCTCGCGCAACGCTTGGGCGGGGTCGCCGTCGGGCAGCGCGTCCCAGTAACCCTCGGGCAGGACGACCTCCGCCTGCACGAGCGCGTGGGACGCCCCCGGGCGCACGGCGGATGAGTCGGCCTTGCCCCCGGCCAGCAGCCCGAGCGCCTGGGTCAGAACCGTCTTGCCGGCACCGCTCTCGCCGGTGATCGCCGTGAGGCCAGGGGCCGGCGACAACTCCGCCTGCTCGATCACGACCAGGTCGCGTATCTCCAGCGTGCGGATCATGCGCTCACGCCGGGGGCATCCGCCCGAACTTCTCGCGGTAGCGACGGAAGAATGACGCCTCGGGGAAGGTCGCCAGGTGCACCTCACGCCCGTGGAGATCGAGCGTGAGCGACTGCCCGGGGAGCATCTCGCCGACCTTCTGCCCGTCGACGAGCATGTCGACATCGCTGAGGTTGGCCGAGTTGGTGACCGTCAGGGTCTCGTCCGGGCCGATGACCAGCGGCCGGGTGTCCAGATGGTGGGCGGCGAGGAACGAGATCACGAAGGCCCGCACTCCCCAGGACACGGTCGGCCCGCCGGCGGCGAGGTTGTAGGCGGTCGAGCCGACCGGCGTCGAGCACACGATGCCGTCGGCGCGGACATTGGCGACGAACTCTCCATCGACCTCGTATGAGAGGTCGGCGAGACGCGCCTCTCCACCCCGGAGAAGTGCCAGATCGTTGACGGCTCGGAATTCGCGCCCGGCCCAGCCGACCCGCAGAGACGGGAGGGCCATCGTGCGGTACTCGCCGGCGAGCGCCCGGCGGAGATCGACCTCGAGATCCTCCGGCTCGATCGAAGCGAGAAATCCCACCCGGCCGTAGTTGACGCCGAGGACCGGCGCGCCCGAGCCGGCCTCGCGAGCGAGGGCCCGCAGAATGCTCCCGTCGCCTCCCAGCACCAGGATGAGATCTTTGCCGCCGGCGACCATCTTCTGACCGTCGCTCGATGGATGGCTGCCAAGACTCGGGTGCTTGACGACCTCGCCGGCAGGGACGAGCACCTCGACACCGGCGCTCTCGAAGATCTTGAGAAGGCGCGGCATGATCGGCTCCGTCAGCTCCGCCGACCGGTGGGTCAACAGCAGGACGCGCTCGACTTTCACAGGCGCCGTCGATACGGGCTCCTCGCTCACGCCGCCTCGTAGATCGCCGTCTGCAGCATCTGCTCCACGTCGGTCTCCTCGCCGCACGATCCGGGTCCGTCCACCAACAGGAAGGTCTCGCGATTGCCCTTCGGACCGGCCAGACCACTGTCGCAGGCGCCGACGATACGCGCCTGATCGGCGCCCAGCAGCGCCGCAACCGATTGCACGGCCTCGAGGCGGTCGGCGGGGTCACGCACAACGCCCCCCTTCCCCACGCGATCGCGGCCGAGCTCGAACTGGGGCTTGACCATCACGAGCGCCCGCCAGCCGTCGGCGAGGCAGGCCCGGACCGCAGGCCAGATCGTCCCGACGCTGATGAAGGCGACGTCCACGGTCACCAGGTCGGGCACCCACGGCAGCGCGTCGGGCGTCAGGTTCCGAGCGTTCGTGCGCTCCATGACGTGGACGCGGGCGTCGTTGCGCAGCGACCAGTCGAGCTGGCCCCGGCCGACATCCAGGGAGATCACCCGTGCCGCCCCGTTCTGCAGCAGGCAGTCGGTGAAGCCGCCCGTCGAAGACCCGACATCGAGCGCGTGCCGCCCGTCGACGTCCGCGGTGAGCCGGTCGAGGGCGTTCTGGAGCTTCTCACCGCCGCGCGAGACGAAGCGCGGCCCCGCAACAACCTCGATTTCCGCATCCGAGGAGACCGGATGCCCGGGCTTGCCCGCGGGGGCACCGTCGACGCGGACCTCACCCGCCATCACGGCGGCGCGGGCGCGGGCCCGCGAATCGAAGAGCCCCCGTTCAACCAGGACGACGTCGAGGCGCGCGCGCGTCAACCGCGGGGCCTCAGGACGTGGTGTCAGAGGGCACCGGCTCGCCCTCGAGGGCGGTCACGACCCGCGAGGCGATGTCTGCCGCGGTCAGCTCGGCCTCTTCGAGAAGCAGATCGCGCTTGCCCTGCTCGATGAAACGATCAGGCAGTCCGACCCGCACAACCGGGGTGGCATCACGGTCCAGCTCCTCGAGCACTGCGCTGCCGAAGCCGGCAGCCACCGCGTGATCTTCGATCGTGACCACCAGGTCATGGCGGGCGGCGACGTCGCGGACGAGCTCTCCGTCCATCGGCTTGCAGAAGCGAGCGTTGACGATGCTCGGTCGCGCCCCGATCAGATCCTCGAGCATGTCGGCGGCCTCCGCGGCGAGCGACACGCCGTGGCCGTAGCCGACCAGCGCGACTCTCTCGCCGTGCTCGCGGATCTCGCCCCGGCCGATCTCGAGCATCCGCGGGCGCTCAGGGACCGGGAGGCCGGAGCCCGCTCCGCGGGGGTAGCGGATCGCCACGGGTCCGTCGAGCTTCAGCGCCGTGTGGAGCATGTCGGCGAGCTCGGCCTCGTCGGCCGGCGCCATCAGCGTCAGGCCGGGGACCGACCGGAGGTACGCGAGGTCGTAGCAGCCGTGATGGGTTGCACCGTCATCGCCGACCAGACCGGCGCGGTCGATGGCGAAGACCACCGGCAGCCCCTGGATCGCCGCGTCGTGGATGATCGGATCGATCGCCCGCTGCAGGAACGTGGAGTAGATGGCACAGACGGGCCGGTAACCCGCGATGGCCAGGCCGCAGGCGAAGACGACGGCGTGCTGCTCGGCGATGCCGACGTCGTATGTGCGCTCGGGAAACCGCTCACGCATGTGGTGCAACCCGGTGCCCTTGAGCATGGCGGCGGTGATCGCCACGACCCGAGGGTCCCGCTCGGCTTCCGACACCAGGGCCCGGCCGAAGACGTCGGTCCAGCTCGGCGGGCCGGCGGCGCGGGCGTGGGCCCGTCCGTTCTCGGGCTCGAACGGGGTGGCGCCGTGCATGGCCTCGCGGTCGGCCTCCGCGGGCCCGTACCCCTTGCCCTTGACCGTCTTGGCATGGATCAGCGCGGGGCCCTCGATCGCCTCGGCTCGCGCGATCGCGGCGCGGAGCGCCGAGATGTCGTGGCCGTCGACCGGTCCGATGTAGGTGAAGCCGAGCGCCTCGAAGAGCATCCCGGGCAGGAAGAAGGCCTTCGTCGCGTCCTTGACGTGCTCTCCGAGCTCGCCGACCCCCGGAATCCGGGCCAACGCGTGCTCGATCTCGCCACGGAGCCGCGACAGCTTGGGATCCAGGCGGGCGCGCTGGAAGAGGGACGAGAGCGCCCCCACGTTGTCCGAGATGCTCATGCCATTGTCGTTGAGAACCACGGTGATGGGTGAGCGCAGCGCGCCGGCGTGATTCAGCCCCTCGTAGGCCATGCCGCCGGTCAGGGCACCGTCGCCGATGACGCAGGCGATCCGCCCCGCGGAGCCCCCGGACCGGCGGGCGGCCTCGGCGATACCCGTCGCGTACGAGATCGACGTGCTGGCGTGCCCGGCGCCGATGATGTCGTGCTCGCTCTCGGCACGGCGCAGAAAGCCGCTCATGCCCTTGTACTGGCGCAGCGTGGTGAAGTCCTCCAACCGCCCCGTGAGCAGCTTGTGACCGTAGGCCTGGTGCCCGACGTCCCACAGGATCTTGTCCCGCGGTGAGTCCATCTGGCGGTGGAGGGCCACCGCCAGCTCAACGGCTCCCAGGCTCGCGCCCAGATGGCCGCCGGTGCGGGAAACCGCGTCGATGATGGCCTGCCGCATGTCGGCGGCCACCACGTCGAGTTCAGCGTCCTCGAGCCCCTTGAGATCGCCTGGACCGGCGATACGCGAGAGCAGGGGGTACCGCGCCCCGGGGTCGTTCATCGTGCCGATCCTAGCGGGAGATATTGCAGGTCCGGCGCTGCCCGGTCGCGGGCATGTCGGTCGTCACCCGCCTCCCGCCTCGCGCAGGGCCCGCGGCAGACATTCCGCGATCTCCTGCGACAAACGGTTGATCTCAGCAACGATCTGGTCGAATTCCTCCCCGTCGGGCTCGCCGGCACTCAGCCGCGCCGTGGCGTCACGCAGGGCAGAGACGGCGTCGGCCAGGGCCGTGCCCTCGGGCCGGATGGCCCCCGGACTGGTCAACCGTCCTCCCCTCCCCCGCGCACCACCGCGCCCAGCGCGCCGTTGACGAGCCCTGCGGCTTCGGCGGCGCAGAAGCGCTTGGCAAGCTCGACGGCCTCGTTGACGGCCACTGCGGGCGACACGGTTGATTCCTGGAGTTCCCACACGGCGACCCGCAGGATACTGCGCTCCATGTATCCGAGGCGCTCGAGCGGCCACCCGGACACGTTCGCGGCGATCTCCGCATCGATCTCAGCCCGCCGGGAATCGACGCCGTGAACGATCTCCGCAACGTACGGACTGAGTTCCTCGGGACGCGCCTGCCGGGCGGCGGCCGCGAGGTGGTCGGCAACTCCCGTCCCCGTGAGGTCGGCCTGGTAGATCACGAACATCGCCTGCTCCCGCGCCCCGCGGCGGCTGCCGGGACGGCGGGCGGTGACGTCCGGTTCAGCCGGCTCCGCCACCATCGCCGCTCAGCGCCGGGAGATGGGGCCCGCGCTCATCGATGTAGGACGTCGTGTAGCGCCCCTCGGCGAAGGGTGGGTCCTCCATGATCTCCAGAAAGAGTGGGATCGTCGTGGTCACGCCCTCGAGGATCGTCTCGCCCAGGGCGCGCGACATCCGCTTGACCGTCTGACTGCGCTCCGGGGCCCAGGTGCAGAGCTTGGCGATGAGCGAGTCGTAGAACGGCGGGATGGGCGATCCCGAGCGCACGTAGGTGTCGACGCGGACACCCGGCCCGGCGGCGGGAAGGAAACGCTCGAGGGTGCCGGCCGCGGGCCGGAACCCTGCCGCGGGGTCCTCGGCGTTGACCCGGCACTCGAGGGCGGCGCCGTTCGCCTCCACCACTCCGGTGCGACTCAGCAGCCCCCCGTCGGCGACCCGTAGCTGCTCGGCCACGAGGTCGAGTCCGGTGACGAGCTCAGTGACCGGGTGCTCGACCTGCAGTCGCGCGTTGAGCTCCAGGAAGAAGAAGTCGCCGGCCGCGTCAACGAGGAACTCGAGGGTGCCCGCGCTCTTGTAATTCCACGCGACCGCGGCCTCGGCACTCGCCGTGTGCATCGCCGCCCGCGTGGCGTCGGGCAGGTTGGGCGCCGGCGCCTCCTCGATCAGCTTCTGATGCCGGCGCTGGATCGAGCACTCGCGATCGCCGGCGATCAGAACCCCGCCGAGACCGTCGGCGACGATCTGCACTTCGATGTGGCGCGCGCCCTCGAGCAGACGCTCGACGTAGATCCCGCCGTCGCCGAACGACGCGATCGCCTCCTGCTGAGCCGTCTTGAACGCGCTCTCCAGCTCGCCCGGCGCGTTCACGCGGCGCATCCCTCGCCCGCCACCGCCGGCGGCGGCCTTGAGCAGCACGGGATATCCCGCGCGCTCCGCCGCCTCGCGGGCCTCCGCGGGCGTCGCGACCGGCCCGTCGGAGCCTTCCAGAACCGGCAGCCCCGCGTCCCGGGCGGCCCGCTTGGCCTCGACCTTGTCGGCCATCGCGGTCATCACCTCGGGGGCAGGGCCGACGAAGCGGATGTCGTTGGCGGCGCACTCGCGGGCGAACTCCGGGTTCTCCGAGAGGAAGCCGTAGCCGGGGTGAACGGCGTCGCAACCGGTGATCTCGCCGGCCCCGATGACGTTGGAGATGTTGAGGTAGGAATCCCCCGGCGCCGGCGGGCCGATGCAGACCGATTCGTCGGCGAGCTCGACCGCGAGCGTCCCCGCGTCGGCCGTGGAGTACACCGCGACCGTGGGGATTCCGAGCTCACGGGCCGTCCGGATCACCCTCACCGCGATCTCGCCGCGGTTGGCGACGAGCAGCTTCACGGTTCGATGACGAAGAGCAGCTGGCCGAACTCGACCGGGTCGGAGTCCTCGACCGCGATCTCCTTGATCGTCCCGCCGGTCTCGGCGGTGATCTCGTTGAACAGCTTCATGGCCTCAAGCAGGCACAGCACCTGACCGGCCTCGACGGGCTGGCCGACCTCGACGAAGGAAGGCTCCTCGGGTGACGGCGACCGGTAGAAGGTGCCGACCATGGGGCTCTCGACGCGCACCCCCGACGGGGACGGCGCGGCGGCCGGAGCCGGCTCGCCGGAGGGCGGCGGGGCGACCGCAGCCGACGCACCGCCTCCGCGGCGGACGGTCACGCGAGAGCCACCCACCTCGACCGAGACCTCCGCCTCGCCGGACCGCTCGACGACGTCGACGAGGGTCTCCAGCAGGTCACGGCTGATGCCGGCTTCCTCGGGCGCCGCGAGGAGCTCGCCCCCGAGCGACCGGCGGCGGCGCAGCAGCGACTCCGCCAGGTCGCCGAACTGGGCCCACAGGACGAGATCCTCCTCGCTGGTCCTCTCGGGGCCGTCGGCGCGGACCTGCGCGAGATTGGCCGGCGCGGCGTGCTCCTCGGGCAGCGAGGCAGCCTCAGCAGCGGCCCGGGCCTCGGGGGCGACGTCCCCGCGCAGCGGGCCGATGTGGCCCAGCGCCGCCTGGGCGAGTATCGGGTCGATCTCGCGCCAGCGTTCACCCTCGACCAGGTGCTGAGCCGCCTGGCTCACGATCGCCTCGCCGAGAGGATGAGCGAGCGTCAGGCCGCCGAGGTCCTCGGCGACGCGGGCGGACTCGGCGACCGCGTCGCCGGCGATCCGCTCAAGGCCGTGACGCGCCATCCGCCAGGAGACCGCGGCCTCCAGGTCGGGCGGCAGACCCACGGCCGATCCGTAGACCGCGTTGGTTGCGCGCCGGAGTTGCTCCGCGGGAATGAGGTCGCCGACTGCACGCGAGGCGTGTGCCACGCCTTCCTCGTCGCAGTCCAGTGGCAGGGCGGTGCCCTTGAGGGCGGCGCGCATGCTCTCGACCGAGGGTCGCGCAGCGATGACGGCAGCCGCCCCCGTCGACGCCTGGATCGCCTGGGCGCCGGCGTTCACGGCGGCAAGGGCAAGCAGCGGCGCAAGGCCACCGGGCGCCTGCACCTGCACCTCGATCCGCAGCCCGGTCGCCTCACGAGCAGCTTTGACCAGGGCGGCGAGCTCACCGGGTGAGAGATGGCCGGCCTTGTCGGCCAGAGCCAGCGTGGTCACCCCCGGCAGCGCGGCAAGGGCGCGCGCCTCGGCGACCCAGCGCGGATCTCCGGCCGCCGGCGCCGCTCCGATGATCAGGGTGGGCACGAACTCCACCCCGTCGCCACAGCCCTCGGCGAGGGAGACGAGCATGTCGGCGTTGTTCAACGGGTCGAACCCTCGGACGCGCGCGACTCCGCTGGTGCGGGCGCTCTCGGCGAAGCGGGCGACCACGTCCGCGCCGAGCGGCCGCGTGCCCCAGAGCGTGCGCCCACTCACGATGAGCCCGACCGGCACGTCGCCCGATTCCCGCACCACCGAGCGGAGGCGGTCCCACGGGCTCTCCCCGCGGACCTCGAGTGCGGTCGAGGCCGCCCGCGAATCCATGACCTCGAGCAACGCGGGGCGGGCCGTCACCAGCTCCGTCGTCGCGGTGGAGAGGTCGTCCGCGTCCATGGCCGTGCCCCACGGGGGCGTGGCGAGGTCGCGCAGGGTGGTGTCGACGTATGCGATCCCGGTCGTCATCTCGCTCCTAGACTCGCGTCACATACTCGCGGGTGCGGGTGTCGATCCTGATCCGATCACCCTCGTTGACAAAAAGCGGAACGTTGACCGTCGCGCCCGTCTCCAGTTCGGCGGGTTTGGTCACGTTGGACACCGTGTCGCCCTTGAGGCCGGGGTCCGTCGTGGTCACCGCCAGCTCCACGAAATTGGGCAGCTCAACCCGGAACGGGCGCTCGCGCACGAACAGCACGTTCACCTCGGCGTTCGGGGCCAGCAGGTCGCGCCCCTCGATGTCGCTGCCGGGGACGTTCACCTGGTCGAAGGTGACATTGTCCATCAACACGACGTCGTCGCCGTCCTCGTAGAGAAACTGCATGTCTTTGCTCTCGGTGAGGACGCGCTCGACCTTCTCGCCGGCACGGAACGTTTTCTCGACGACCGCCCCGGAGGTGAGGTTCTTCAGCTTCGTCCGCACGAAGGCACCGCCCTTGCCGGGCTTGACGTGCTGGAACTGCACGACGCTCACGAGCTGCCCGTCGATGTCGAGGACGTAGCCGTTCTTGAGGTCGTTGGTCGTGATTGCCACTGCGCTGTCTCCTGCCCCGCATCCGCTCTCAGGCGGATGGCTGCTGCTTCTCGTGCCGACTCAGGACCTCCGGCCCGTCATCCCTGACGACGAGGAGGTCCTCCACTCGGACACCGCCAACGCCTTCCAGGTAGATCCCGGGCTCGACGGTGATCACCATGCCTGATTTCAGCACTTCCCGCCCCTCCTGTCGCACTCCGGGACGCTCGTGGATGTCCATCCCCACGCCATGACCGAGACCATGCCCGAAGGCCTCTCCGAACCCTTCCGCGGCGATGAGATCGCGCGCGATCCGGTCGAGCTCATCGCCGCGGAGGCCGGGGCGGGTCGCCGCCACCGCCTCTGCCTGGGCGTCGTGGCAGACGCGCCACGCCCGCGCCAGCGCGGTCGGCAGCTCTCCCGTCGCCACGGTCCGGGTCATGTCCGAGCAGTATCCGTCCACGACCGCGCCGAGGTCGATCACGACGAGCGTGTCAGCGGGGACCGGCTCCGCGCCGGGGACGGCGTGCGGCCGGGCGCCGCGCGGCCCGCCGGCGACGATGATGTCGAAGCTGGCACCCTCGGCGCCGTGGGCGCGGATCGCCCCTTCGAGATCCCAGGCGACGTCCCGCTCGGGGCGGCCGGCGATGCCGGGCGCGAGGACGTCGGCCAGGGCCCGGTCGGCCACCTCCGCCGCCCGGGCGATCGCTGCGATCTCCTGCTCATCCTTGAGGACACGCAGGTCCTCGACGAGCCCGGCCTCGGGCGCGAGGCGGACGCCGTCGAGGGCGTCGGCGATGCGTCTGTGGCGAGCGATGGTGAGGTGCTCGGACTCGACGGCGACCTTCGGTGCCCCGGAAAGGGCCGCCAGCGCCTCCGAAACGTCCGTCAAGAGATCACGACGCCCGATCACGACCTCGATGCCCGTCGCTTGCTCCCGGGCGGAGACGGCGTAGCGGGAGTCCGTGAAGAGGACCGCGAGATCAGCGCTGATGAAGGCGATCGCGTTGGAGCCCACGTAGCCGGTCAGGTAGCGGATGTTGGTCAGATCAGTGACCAGCATCGCCTCGAGATCCCGGCCCGCCAGCGCGCTGACGAGACGTTCTCGGCGGGCTGCCGTCTTCACGCGGAGATCTCGAGGATCGCGTCGAGGGCATCGCGATACCCCTCGGGCCCCCTGCCCCAGATCGCGCGGGCGGCAAGGTCGCGGACCACCGAGATGCGGCGGTGCGGTTCGCGGGCCTCGACATCGGAGAGATGCACCTCGACGAAGGGTGCCCCGAGTGTCTCGAGGGCATCGCGGATCGACCACTCGTAGTGGGTCCAGGCGCCGGGATTGACGATGGCGGCGTCGACGATCCCGCTCAAACCGTGCACATGGCTCAGGAAGGAACCGACGTCGTTGCTCTGGAAGCACCCGACGCGGATTCCCCGCTCCTCGCCCCAGCCTCGGACCCGGGCCTCCAACTCGGGGAGTGTCAGAGTGCCGTAGTGCTCGCTCGGCCGGCGACCGAGCATGTTGATGTTCGGTCCGTGAAGAAGGGCCACCCGCAGGTCGGCTGTGCTCATCCCCGTAGCTCCTCGATCGCCTCGCGCACCATCTCCCGCCCGGGATCCGCGTTGGTCTGCGGCTCCCCTGGCCGCGGGAGCACCACCATATTGAGCGAGACGGCGTCCGCCTTCTTGTCCCGCCCCA
>JAHEIS010000050.1 GCA_024639225.1 Actinomycetes bacterium
CGGCACCGTCCCGCCCCGGCGATCGAAAGGCAGTCCCGCGATGGGTTCTCCGAGATAGCCGATCGCCCGGAACACGAGTCCGACGTCGAGGATCTCGCGCTCCTCGCCCAGCCGGGGGCGGGGCGTCCCGGAGTCGTCGGCGGCCAGAAAGTTGTGGCCGATCTCGAGCCCGGCCACGCGGCCGTCACCAACGATTCCGGTGGGAGACACCAGAAAGCGGAACACGATCTGCCGGGGACTGCCGGCCGGGGCCGTCTCGGCAATCTCGCGCATCAGCGCGATGTTGCGATCGCGCGGACCGTCGGGGGTCTCCTCGATCCACCGCTGTGTCAGGTCGTCGAACTCGAGGTCAGCGGGATCGACGATCACATCGACGTCGGGCATCCCGACGAGCTCGCGCAACTCCTTGGTCGTGAACGCGGCCTGGGCGGGACCGCGACGACCCAGCACGTGGATCGTGCGGACCTCGCTCTCGTCCAGGGCGGCGATGGCGTGATCCGCCATGTCGCCCTCACGCAGACGCTCGGGGGTCGATGCCAGGGTGCGGGCGACGTCGATGGCCACGTTGCCGTTGCCGATGACGGCGGCGCCAGCCGCCGAGAAGTCGAAGCTCAGCCGCCTGAAATCCGGGTGGGCGTTGTACCAGCCGACGAACTCGGCGGCCGCATGAGAGCCCGGAAGATGCTCGCCGGGGATCCCGAGACGCCGCTCGCTGGAGGTGCCCACGGCGTAGATCACCGCGTGATGGTAGGAGAGCAGGTCTTCGCGCGAGATGTCGCGACCGAGGGCGACATTGCCGTGGAAGCGGAAGTCCGGATGGGTGGCGATCTTGTCGTACGCCTTGGTGACCGACTTGATCTTCTGGTGGTCGGGCGCGACGCCGCCGCGGACCAGTCCGAACGGGGTCGGCAGACGGTCGAACATCTCGATCTCGACCGCCAGGTCCTCCCGTGCGAAGAGAGACTGGGCGGCATAGAAGCCCGAGGGGCCGGAGCCGATGATCGCCACGCGCAGGGGGTGGCCGGCTGTTCCGGGGTGCTCGCTCATCGACAGGAGAGTAGTGCGGGCGGGCATCCTGTTTCAGTCGCCACGAAACAGGTCCTCGTCCGGATCGCGGACCAGATCTCCCGCATCGCCGCGCCCGGCGACGAACTCGACGCCCCGGCAGGCGATGGCCGGCGTGCCCGCATCCTTGCCCATGAGCATCCCTGCGGCGGCGGAGAGCTCGTCGGCCATCGCCTGGTCGGTGGCGACCAGGGCGCGCCCCTCACGGTCGCGTCCGCCACGGTGGTCGACCACGGCGCGCAGGCCGGCCACCCCGATGGCGACGTTGACCAGGCCGCGGCGGAACGCCCGGCCGTGGGTGTCGCAGATCACGACCGGGACAAGCCCTCTCAACTCCTCGGACAGCGCAGCGCTGATGGCGCGGGCCGACGCGTCGGGGTCGACCGGCAGGAGTACCGCCGTCCCGTCGGGTGTGTTCGAGCGGTCGATACCGGCGTTCGCGCAGATGAAGCCGTGATGCGTCTCGCAGATCAGCAGGCTCCGGCGGCGGCGGATGATGGAGCGGCTCTCGCGCAGGATCAGCTCGCACAGCTCGGGCTCCTTGCCGGTCTCGCGCGCGAGCCGGCGGGCAGCCTCGCCGGGCTCAACGTCGGCGAGGCGGGCCACCCGGCCTTCGGCCTTGCTCACCGGCTTGTGCGCGATGACGAGCACGTCGCCCGCCCGCATGCCGGACGCGGCGGCGAGCCGGGCGAGATCTGCGGTCAGCGGGTCACCGGCTCGGACCTCGCCCAGGCCTGTGAGCGGCCAGAACTTCACGCGGTACCCGCGGCCGGCGTCGCCCCGAGGCCGAAGCGGGCGCAGACGCCGTGCGTGCGGGTCTCGCCCGGGATCGCGAGGAAGGCGGCGAGGTCGTCCGGCGTGTCGATGTCGAGCGCCAGCTCGGGCAGGCTGAGGGTCAGGCTCGGCAGGCCCTCCGCGGCGGTGCGGCGGAGGTGGCGCGCCAGCGAGCCAGGGCCCAGCTCGGGCGGTATGGCGGTCGGCGGCCGCAGCAGCATCGCGTTGGTGCCGGTGCCGTCGCGCGAGGCGGCGAAGAGGACGTAGCGGCCGCCGGCTCCGAAGGAGATGAGCTCGTCAAGCGCTGCGGCGGTGATCCGGGGGAGGTCCGCCGTGAGGACGAGCGCGGCCCCGAAGCCGGCGCGGTTGGCGGCGTCGAGACCGCGGGCGACGGCGCGATTCATCCCCTCCGGCGGTGTCGCGTCGGCGATCACGCGTGCGCCTGCTTCGACCGCGAGCCCAGAGGCGAGGGGGTCGTTGCTGACCACGAGGATCTCGTCGACGTCGCTCGCGGCGCACGCGCCGAGGACGTCGGTGAGCATCGCCTCCTGAAGGGCACGCCGCTCGTCCGCGGCAAGGGCCGCGGCGAGGCGCCCGAGGGCGTCACCGATCGGCTTGACCGGCACGACGGCGGCGATGCCGCTCATGCGAGCACGTCCAGTACCTCACCGGCGAGGCGCGCGCGGCTGGCGCGGTCGGGCATAAGAACGTCGCGGGTCACGGGGCTCACCCCCAGCTCGGCGATCGCAGGCGCCTCGTCGGCGTCGCGGGTGTCGAGGACGAAGGTGGCGGCCACGTCGGCGTAGATCTCCGCCATCTGACGCGCCGAGCAGTCGTCGTAGCCGGCGCCCGCGAGGAACTTGTGCGCGGGCCCCTCGACCGGGCGGCCGGCGATGATCGGGCTCACGGCGATGCAGCGATCGCGGCGGGCGGCCACCGCGTCGCGCACGCCGGGAACGCCGAGGATGCTGCCGATCGACACGACCGGACTCGACGGCGCGATCACAATCGTTTCCGCGGCCGCGATCGCGTCGAGGGCCCCGGGGACGGGGCGGGAGGTTTGCAGGCCGGCGAAGCGGATACCGGTGATATCGGCCCGGGCGCCGTCCCGGATGAGGTACTCCTGGAACGTGAGCAGGCCCTCGTCGGTGGTGATCTCCGTGCGGATGTCCTCGTTGCACATCGGTAGGAGTCGTGCGGTCACGCCGAGGCGGGAGCAGATCTCGGCCGTGACCTCGTGCAGGGCCGCGCCCTCGGCCAGCCGCATCGTCCGGTGCAGGTGCGTGGCGAGGTCACGATCGCCGAGCCCGAACCACGCCGGCCGGCCGTAGGTCGCCAGTCCATCCAGGCAGCGGAAGGTGTCGTCGGCGTAACCCCACCCGCGATCGTCGACGACGCCGGCGAGGGTGTAGCTGCAGATGTCGAGGTCGGGGCATACCCGCAGGCCGTAGAAGTCTCCGTCATCGCCGGTGTTGACGACGGCGGTGAGGTTCTCCTGACCGGTGGCCTGGGCGAGTCCGTCGAGCATCTTCGCCCCGCCCGTGCCCCCCGAGAGGGCAAGAATCACGCGTGCTCCCGGTCGTCTCCGGATGGCGTTCTACGGAGGCGGGAGCTTATCAACGGCCGAGTCGTCACTTCTCGACGAGATTGGCCAGACCGAGGACGAGGTCACTGGGCAGATAGGTCACGAGGAAGAGCACGCCAAGGCTCACCAGCAGCCACGGGATGATCATGATCGACAATCGCTCGACGGAGACGTGCGACAGGCTCGAGACGAGGAAGATCACGAGCCCGATGGGCGGGTGGATGAGGGCGAGCACCAGGTTGAAGACCATGATCAGTCCGAAGTGGACCGGGTCGATCCCGAACTCGAGCACCGCGACCGGCGCCAGGAACGGGGCCAGGATGTAGAGGGCGGGCAGCGGCTCGATGAAGATCCCGATCGCCAGCAGCAGGAGGTTCACCACGAAGAGGAAGACGTACTTGTTGGCGGAGATGTCGAGCAGGAAGACCCGCAGGTCGTCGCCGAAGCGGTCGAGCTCGAGTGCCTTCGCCAGGATCGACGAGTCACCCACAAGCAGCATCACGATGCCGGCCTCGAGGCCGGCGATGCTGATGATCCCCGGCAGCTGGCCGGGCGAGATTCCGTTGAACCAGAACAGGGCCAGACCCAGGGTCAGGACGGCGCCGATCGACGCCGACTCGGTCGGGGTGAACACTCCGGAGAAGATCCCGCCCAGGATCACGATCGGAATGAAGAAGACCGGCAGGGATGACATCCCCGTCTTCGCCACGGTCTGCACGCCGGCGAACGACCGCTTGGTGAGGAAGTCCATCTTGCGGACGACGACGTAGACGGTGGCGGCCTGGGCGAGCAGCAGCAGAAGCTCGGCGAACACGCCCGACAGCAAGAGCGCCGAGATCGACGCTGATCCGGGACCCATGACGATCGATCCGTAGACGATGAACATCACCGACAGCGGGCCGATCGGGCCCTTGATCGAGGCACCGGCGACGACGGCGGCGGCCACATCGCGGCGGTACCCCTCACGCTCCATGGCGGGCACGAGGAGCGGCGTCATGATCGCGGCATCAGCCTGAGCGGAACCAGAGATCCCGGAGACGAGCGCCGAGGTCACCTGTGCGACGTAGGCCATGCCGCCCCGGAAGTGCCCGACGAGCGCGGCCGCCAGGGCGATCAGGCGCGCCGACATGCCGCTGGCGTTCATGACCTCGGCGACCACGAGGAACATGAGGATGACGAGTAGCTCGCCGCCGACGTTGAGACCCATCGTGCCCTGGGTCAGCTCGAAGGGCGTCGTCACGCCGAAGGGCCGGTCGAAGAAGGTCAGCCCGAGAAAGCCGGGAAGCATGGCCATGATCCCGACGATCGAGAGCATGAAGATGATCGGCGTGCCGGCGAGGGTCAGGGCGATGAAGATCACCGCCAGGGCGATGAGGGGAGACAGGCCGACGGCGAGCGCGGACCAGCTCATCAGCCATACGACGAAGCCGATGGCCAGTCCGCCGGCGAGAGCCCGCCCGACGCGCCGCCACTCTCGCCGTTCGACGATCTCCGCGGCACCGGCGACCGCGCCCTGGAGGTAGTGGAGGGTGATGAAGTAGTAGCCCAGGGCCATGGAGACCACCGGGTAGAACCAGGAAAAGTCGAGAGCCGGCGGCTGCCCGACGCTGCGCAGCTCGACGTACTGGGTCGAGCGGTAGCAGGCGTAGACCAGAAGGAGGCCGAGCGCGAGGCCGGAGAAGGTCCGGACCGAGTCCTGCCACCAGGGCCCCCCGCGATCGCGGACGAACGTGATGACGGTGACCGCACCCCGCTTGACGGCCAGGCTGACCCCCATCCAGATGACCCACAGGAAGGCGAACCGGCCGAGCTGCTCGGAACCGAGGAACGAGAACCCGGCGATGTTCCGCACGAAGACGTTCGCGGAGACGGAGAGAATCGCCACGGCGGTCGCCAGGACGATCAGGATCTTGGCGAGCCGGATCGCGGCCTGGGAGTAGACCTCGAGCCACTCGGCGCACCAGCCGAGCGCGCGGGCCAAGGGCTGCTCGTAGTCCGGCGCGGAGTAGGCCGCGGCCAGACCTCCGCCCGCGAGCCCCTGCTCGCGCTGGGCGGCGAGGCCGTGTGGGCCCGTTGCGGTCGCGGTCATGCCGGGCGGAACCCCAGAGAAGCGATGGCCCGGCCCCCACACAGGGGACCGGGCCATCGGAGCATCAGGTCAGTGCGATGTGTCCGCCGGGTGGCTCAGCCGCCCAGCTCACACTCCGCACCGTCCTCCGCGGCGACGGTGATCGCCGGGGCCGAGTTGTCATCACCCTTGATCTCGACGATCCGGTCGATGAAGTCACCCGTTGCCGGGTCGGCTTCCCCGAGCGCCTCGTAGGCAGCCTCGCCGGCCTCCTGGAGGGCGGCCCGGTCCGCGTCGGTGGCGTCGACGAACTCCATGCCACAGTTGGCCAGGCGCTGCGCGAAGGCGTCGCCGCCAGAGAGGACATCGAGGATGTTCGGAGCCACGTTGGCGCCGGCATCGGTGATCGCCTGTTGCTGGTCAGCCGAGAGGCTGTCGAACTTGGCCTTGTTCATGACCAGGACTGTCGGGAAGGGCCAGAAAACGACATTGCCGGTAAAGAAGGTGGCAACCTCGTAGTACTTCTGCCCCGCGGCCAGGCCGGTGTTCGACTCCATGCCGTCGACCGTGCCGTTCTGAAGGGCTTGGTAGACCTCCGGCAGAGCGATCGGGCTCGGCTCGGCGCCGAGCGCCTTGAGGCCCTCGGACATCACGTTCGACTGGACGGCCCGCAACTTGAGGCCCTCGAAGTCGGCGGGCTTGGTCAGCGCGTTCTCGCGTCCGAGCGGCGAGCGGAGCCCACCCTCGTGGATCGCGATGCCGACCAGGTCGCCCGTGGTCTCCTCCATCGCGCTGAGCATGTCCGCGGCGACGTCGCCGGTGAGGACTTCGCGCTCAATGTCGTAGTTGGTGATCAGGAACGGCGCCTGCAGTGCCTGGAACGCGTTGACGCCCTGGGTGTCCCAGACCGCGCTCGACACCGTGGCGGCGTCGACGGTGCCGGAGCGGACGTCGGCCAGCAGCTGGAGGTCGCCGCCGGAGTAGGTCGGCAGGGTGCTGAAGCTGAGGCTGTCGTCGGCGGCCGTCACTTCCTCGATGAAGCTGTTGACCGCGGTGCCGTACGGGTGCTGCTCGGTGGTGACGTAGCCGAGGGTGAACTCGGCGGGCTCGCCTCCACCGGTGCCTTCTTCTGTCGCTGCATCAGTTGTGGACTCGTCGTCGTCGTCATCGCCGCACGCGACGAAGCCGAACACCAGCACGAGGCCTGCCATCAGCAGACCGAGGTGCCGGAGCCATGATCGGTTGAACACGAACCGCCCCCTTTTGGGATCCAGGGAAAAGAACTGCCGGATCGGCGGCGTGTACGCGGGGGAACACACGGGCACCCCGGCGCCATCGGCCCGGAATGCGGGCAGACTACCGCACGGGTGTGGGCCTTTGTCAACATCCGCACAAACACGTTGAGACGGGCCCATAGTCGCCTTTCTGCAGGGCTTTCTCGCCGATAGGGCCCCCGGGTACAGTCTTTGTACGGCGTTGACGGCGCGCGACCAAGTGACATATGCTGCGAACAGTTCGGGGTCGAGCCCCCGGGATTCAAGGGCCCACTGAGGGCTCTCCCAGGCGGGATCGGAGCCGGACTCCCTTGCGATTCGTGTGCAATGACAGCTGCCTTCACCATTAGGGGGATAAAAGCCAATGGCTGAAGAGTTTGCGGTTACCGACATCCCGGGTGCCGAGACAGGCGAGATTCCGCCCTCTCCCGTCGATCGTGACGAGAAGACGGCGTTTATCTACAGCCTCGTTGACCCGCTCTGGGACATCGACACTCTGCCGCTTACCTACACCAACTCACGTTGGAGCGCGTTCTTCTATCGAGCAGATGAGAAGGCCCTTCGCCGGGTCGTTCCTGACTGCCTCGACATCGAGGACGACATTGTCGAGTTCTGGTACGTGGACCACAACCACACCATGCTCGGCCCGTACGGCGAAATGGGCGTCACTGTTGCCTGCAGCCACAAGGCTGGCGACGGAAACACCTACTACGCCGGTTACTACCCGTACATGTACCTGACGCAGGATGCTGCGATCGACGCCGGCCGCGTGCTCGGCTTCCCGAAGAAGGAAGCCTTCATTCGCGTGCTCGAGCACGGTGGCAACCCTGACGATGGTTACGGGGTCTACGACGGCAAGAACTACCAGTTCGACTACTACTCATTCCTGATGATCAGGAACGGGTACGTCATTCACAGCGTCACCGGTAAGTACGACGACGCGGACCTGTCGGCAAAGCCTGCTTTCTACGGCAACACCGACTACGGCCGCATGAACATGAAGGTCGTCACCTCGCCGGACATCGCTGAGTCTGAGTGGCAGCTGGTCTACCTGCCGTCGCTCGTCGACAAGGGCCTCGCTACTGCGATGGGCCGTCCCGACACCGAAGGCTCGCACCGTTTCCAGGTGAAGCCCGAGTCGATCCGGACGTCCAGCCCCGGCGCGATGAACTGGTTCATGCAGGCAACGCCGTACGACAACCTTGGGCACGAGCTTCCGCCCAAGGAGATGATCGGGCTGATGTCATTCAGCTTCGACCTGATCATCCCGGCCGGCCAGACCCTCTGGACCGAGACCTACACCCGTGACGCCACCTGGGCAGGTGCGGCCAAGCCGTACCGCTTCGGACTCCGTCACCGCTTCCCGAAGCCGATCGGCCTCGGAGCGTAACCATCAGAACGATCCCTCAGAGCAGCAGCTTTGCCGAGGTGGCCGCGTCAGCGGCCACCTCACACGAGGCTCCGTTCTGGGTATTGCCTGAAGGAGGCATGCTTAAATGGCTCAGGTGAACGTCACAAGCGTTCCGTGGGTTGACTCGGGCGATGCGCCGCCTCTGGCGCTCGATCGCGATAAGCGAGACATCATCTCGCAGGCGATCGCCGACCCGCTTGTCGACTACGACATTGTTCCGCTGACTTACACCAACTCTCGTTGGTCAGCGTTTTTCTACCGGTGCGACGAGGCAGCGCTCAAGCGCCTGCTTCCGAAGTGCCTCGAGCTCGAGGACGACGTCGTCGAGTTCTGGTACGTGGACCACCTCCACACCGGTCTCGGCCCCTACGGTGAGATGGGCGTTACGGTCTCCGCTTCTTGTAAGAGCGGCGACGGCAACACCTACTACGGCGGGTACTACCCGTACATGTACCTCACCCAGGACGCCGCCGTGTTTGCCGGCCGCGAGCCCTTCGGTTTCCCGAAGAAGATCGCCTACATTGTCACCCAGGAACACGGTGGCAAGGAAGACGACGGCTACGGCGGCTTCGGTAACGACTACTTCAACTTCACGATGGAGCGGCGCGGATACCTCATCCACACCGCGACCGGTCGCTACGACGACGCTGAGCTTCCCGCGAAGCCGTCGTTCTACGGTGACCCCCGTTACGGGCGCATGAACCTGCGTCTGATCACGGACCCCAGCTTGAAGACCACGAAGTGGGACCTGACGTACCTTCCGTCCGAGGTGACCCCTGAGGTCGCCGCGGCGATGGGCCGTCCGGAGACCGAAGGTCAGCACCGCTTCCAGCTGAAGCCCGAGAGCATTCGGACCGCTTCCGCTGGTGCAATCCGGACGTGGGCGCTCCAGGCGACCCCGTTCGACAACCTCGGTGCGATGATGCCGGTCAAGGAGCTCATCGGTCTGATGAGCTTCAACTTCGACCTCATCATCCCCGGTGCGCAGACGATCTGGCACCAGCAGATCGACCGTACGGATGAGGACATCGCGGACCTTTTGTTCGCGACGCCTTACCAGTACACGATGCGTCACCGCTTCCCGAAGCCTCCGGGCGTCTGATCCTCAGACACCCAGTCGTTTCGGCGCGCGGCCGGGCCCTTCGGGGCCCGGCCGTCGTCGTTAAGGGGCGCTCAGGCGGTCGCTGAAGCGGCCGACCGCAGCGGAGTACCCGTCCGGGTCCGCGTTCCAGCTCGGCGTGTGACCCGCGCCCGAGGGCACCCTCGCCCCCTGTCGGGCATCGACCCCGGCCCCGGAACTTCTGACTGAAGGTGCCCGTTCGCTGTCCGTATAGGGCGACCCTCCACAGCCTCGCGCCTTCATGGCCACGCCCCGCTGGTCCCGATCGTCGTCGGCGAAGCGGCGGCCCAGGAAGTACCGGTGGAGCCCGAGGCACAGGCCTTCCTCACCTGGATCGTCGTCCTCGCCGCCCTGTCCCTGGCGCTCATGGGAGCCTTCGCCTTCGCCGAGCACCGCTACGCCATGCTGCGGACGCTCTCGACGAAGGTCCTCGACTCAGCCCTGACGTATGCCCTGCTGTTCCGGGTCGCCGCGTGGGCCCTCGATCCCGAGCGGGACGCCGCTCGGTCCTCGGGGGCGGTTCGGTCGTGCTCGGCTCGAACGGCCGCGTCTTCCTGGTAACCGGGGCCGTCGCTGCCGTGTTCAGGGTGTGGGGCGGCGGCGTCGTCTATCGCAGGCGCATCGGGCGCGCCGCCCCGGCGCCGGTCCCGGCCGACGACGACGCCCACGCCCGGCCGTCGGCACCCCGTGACTCGTTTCGGGGACGGACCGGACGATCCATTCACCGGCAGCTGGACCTCAGCCCCTCGTCACTGCCTCGACATGGCGATGCGGAACCGTTCCTCGGGCGTGATGAGGTGGTCGAAGTCCTCGGCGGCGTCGCCCAGGTCGATCTGAACCCATCGCACCCGCCCGGTGAAGCCAACCGTCGAGTGGTCGAGGTCGTCCGTGACGCCGGTGGCGGTGTCGGTTCCGATGTCGGTGGTCTCGTCGGCCGAGAAAAGGCCCGGGACCGTATTGGCGACCCGGCCGGAGGCAACCTCGGATCCGTCCACGTAGAGGGTCGCCGTGCCGCCCTTGCCGACCCCGCCTCCGTCGTAGGCGAACTCGACGCGGATCTGGTGCTCACCGGCAGGTACCGGCTCGTCGCCGACGACCTTGAACAGCTCGAGACCGAACAGATTGTAGCAGTAAGCCGGCTTGCCGTCGGTGGTCAGGTACACCGTCCAGCCGCCGAATTGGCCGCCCTGGGCTATCACGGTCCCGCTCGCACCCATCTCGGGCACCACGACCTGGCCGGTGACGGCGTGCGACCTGTTCTTCACGTTCACGATCGAGTTCTCACTGAGGCGCCCCATCGACCCGAACAGGATCTGGGACTTCCCGGTGATCAACTGCGGACGTCCGGCGCGGTCCGGGTCGAACCGCTCGGATCGTCGGTCATCGAGCGGCAGGGCGTTGTGGCGGGCTGCCTCGGCGAGGAAGAGCTGCTGGAGCCGCAGCAGCTGCCTCGGGTTGTCGGCGGCGACGTCGTTGCTCTGGGTCCAATCCCCCGGCTCGTACAGCTCCCACACGTCGTCCTCAATCGACGGTGCGGTGGCCAGCACCCAGGGGATGCTGTGCCGGGTGACCGCGGTCCAGCCCTGGTGGTAGATGCCGCGGTTCACGAACATCTCGAAGTACTGGGTCTCGTGGATCTCGGCGGCGTCGGCGTTCTCGAACGTCTCGTTGAGGGCAAACCCCTCATACGGGTGCTGGTCGAAGCCGTTCACGGTCACAGGCTCGGGGATGCCGGCCGCTGCGAGCACGGTGGGGGCGATGTCGATGACGTGCCCGAACTGGTGCCGCAGGTCGCCGGAGGCCTCGATGCCCTTCGGCCAGTGCACGATGGTGCCGTTGCGGGTGCCGCCCCAGTGTGACGCAACCTGCTTCGTCCACTGGTACGGCGTGCACATGGCGTGCGCCCACCCCACGGCGTAGTGATTGAACGCATCGGGTGTCCCGAACTTGTCGATCCGATCCACCATGAACTCGGTCGTCTCGAGCTCCGGCACGCCGTTGAGGGCGAGGAGCTCGTTGAACGTGCCGTTGATCTGGCCCTCCGCCGAGGCACCATTGTCGCCGAGGACGTAGAAGATCAGCGTGTCCTCGAGGACCTGCAGGTCGTCGAGGGCGTCGATGAGGCGCCCGAGGTGGTGGTCCGTGTGCTCGAGGAACCCCGCGTACACCTCCATCTGGCGCGTGAGGACCGGCTTGAGGGCATCGTCCATGTCGTCCCACGCCGGGATGGCGTCGGGCCGGGGCGTGAGCTCGGCATCGGCGGGGATGACACCAGCCTCCTGCTGCCGCTCGAAGATGCGCTCGCGCACCGAGTCCCATCCGTCGTCGAACTGACCCTGATACTTCGCCGACCACTCCTCGGGCACGTGGTGCGGTGCGTGCGTGGCGCCGGGCGCCCAGTACGCGAAGAACGGCTTGTCCGGCATGAGGGACTTCTGTTGGCGGACCCACTCGATGGAGCGGTCCGTCATGTCCTCGGTGAAGTGGTAGCCCTCCTCCGGCGTGGCCTCAGGCTCCACCGGCACGGTGTCGCGGTAGATCGCAGGCGAGTACTGGTTGGTCTCACCGCCGATGAAGCCGTAGAAGTGCTCGAAGCCCGACCCCGTCGGCCACCGCTCGTGCGGGCCCATGGGGGACGTCTCCCACACGGGCACCTCGTGGCATTTCCCGAACTGGGCTGTGGCGTACCCGTTGTGGCGCAGCGTCTCGGCGAGCGGTGCGCAGTCCTGCGGCCGCACCGACGTGTTGCCCGGGGCGCTGGTCGCCAGCTCCGTGATGGCCCCCATGTTCACGGTGTGGTGGTTGCGGCCGGTCAACAACGCGGCCCGGGTGGGGGCGCACAGCGCCGTCGTGTGGAACCGGGTGTAGCGGAGTCCGCCTCCGGCGAGACGGTCGGCCGTCGGCGTGTCGATGAGGCCACCGAATGCCGATGACGCGCCGAACCCGACATCGTCGAGCAGTACCACGAGCACGTTGGGTGCCCCGGCCGGCGGCCGCACCGGCGTGATCTTCGGATAGACCTGGTCGGGGTCCTTTGCGTCGATCATCCCGGTCTCAGGCCGTGCCCGTTCGGGGATCGGAAGGACGACGCGTCGCTCGTCTCGGTTGATGGCCATGCAGGTGCTCCTCGAAGATCAGACGATGGGCGTGTGGCTCTCAAAAAGCTACACGCGCCCCCATGACACCGGCAGCGGCGGCAAGCGGAACGATGTGCCGGCTCAGGGTCGGACCATGTCGATCATCTTCAAGGCGGTCTTGGGGACGGCCCTCGCACCAGCGTCTCCATCCGGTGGTTCCTCGCAAGAGCTTCACGGGGGAACCCGACCCCGGCCTCGTGGACGACGCCGACACCACCGCCCACCAACCGGGTGCCGAGTACGCCCCGGCTGCAGTTAGGGGGCGCTCAGGCCCTCGATGAAGCGGCCGACCGCAGCGGAGTACCCGTCCGGGTCCGCGTTCCAGCTCGGCGTGTGACCCGCGCCGCGGGTGACCCGGTACTCGACGAGGTCGGGGCGGGCTGCGGCGAAGGCGTCGCTGGTCGCGATCGGGATGAGCACATCGTCGCGATCATGGATGAGGAGCACCGGAACCCGCAGCTCGTCGGCGCGTGAGAGATAGTCGACCGCCGTCCAGTCGATTCCGTCGCGCACCGAGCTGATGCTTCGGCCGAGTGGCACGACACAGAATCGCGCCAGTGGACCGCCCACACCGATCGCCTTCGCGTCGATCGTGGCCCGCAGACTCAGAACGGGCGAGTCGAGGATGACCCCGGCCACCGGGATGGGATGAGGGGCCCGCTCGAGGTAGCCCATGACGATCGCGCCGCCCATGCTGATTCCCGCCAGGACGACCCGCCGGGCTCCGCGCGCGGCCGCCTCGCGAACGGCCGCGGCCAGATCCACCCACTCGGTCTGCCCGAAGCGGGCGATCCCGTCGTCCACGCTTCCCGGGTCGTTGCGATAGCGGATCATCAGGGCTGACGGGCCGGGGATACCCAGACCGCCGATGAGCCGGAGACCCTCCGCGCGGTCCGTCCCCCGGCCGTGGACCACGATCACGCAGACATCGTCGGAGCCGTCGAGCCACCAGGCTGGGGTCGGCCCTCCGGGGGCGGCATAGGTGATGTCCTCAAAACCGCGGCCGAGTGCCTCGGAGGGGTCGCGTCCCCACGGCGTGACGGCGATGCGGGCCGGGGTTCCCGGCGACGCCGAGCCGGTCCGGCGTCGAACCCGGCGCGTGACGTCCCCTCCACGCCCCGCCGCGACGACCGCGCCGAGCTCCGCCCGCCCCCCCTCCCACTCGAGCCCCAGTGCGACGAGCGCCGGCGACACGGGCGCCCCGCCGGGATCGAGGCGCACCGCATCTGACGACATCGCGCGAATGGTCGCGGGGTAGTGCGGCTGGGTGCTCCCGCGGACGCGCAGGGCATCCTCCCGGACGCGGTGGGCGACGTAGCCACCCGCCAGTCCCGCAGCTCCCCCCGCGAGCGCGACGAGGGCGAGAGCGCTCCTCACGGCGCGGCCTCATGCCGGAGGTCCGGGCGGGTGCCGTAGGTGACCCAGCGCAGGAACCACTCGGCCGGACCCTGGCGATAGCGAGCGAACCACCAGCGGGCGGCAAATGCCAGAATGAGCCATATCGCGATGGCGATCGGCGTCGTGGTCGCGGGTCCCAGCTCACCGAACAGGCCGAGGCCGTAGCTCAGAAAGACGAGACCGGCGAGGACGGACTGGGCGAGATAGACCGACAGCGAGCCGCGGCCGGCGGCCGCGGCGAGGTCCCAGACCGAAGCGCTCCGGACACGTGTGAACAGGAGCCCGAGCGCGCAGGCGTAGGCGATGCTGAGCGCGGGCGCCGTGGCGATCTGCAGGATGAACGCGAGGTTCTCCGGGGTCGTGCCGGGCTGGCGGACCGCAACGGCCCCCGCCGTGAGACCGCCGATGAGTCCGACGGGCAGACCCCAGGCGAGACCGCGGCGATAGAGTCGGACGTGGCCGGCCGGATCGGCCAGCAGGCCGCGACGGCCGGCGACGAGGCCGACCAGAAACGCCGCCATCGTCCCCGGCCACTGCCCGAACGGCAGGAACGCGGCGATCAGCCCGAGGTCACGCAGGCGCTGGGCGATGATCTCACCGAAGCTTCCCTCGGCGTACGCGGCCCGAACGGCGTCGGCGTCCTGGATCGATGTGCCGTCCCCGGCGACGGAGCTCGCGACCACGATCGCCGTCAGGAGCGCGACGCCCGCGACGAATATGATCGCCGCCCGGAGTAGGAGCGCGCGGTCATCCTTGCCCCGAAAGGTGAACAGCAGCAGGCCCAACAGGGCGTACGTGACCAGGATGTCCCCGCTGAACAGCAGGACCGCGTGGAGCAGACCGATGACGAGCAGGCCGACCATCCGTCGCTGGTAGCGCGGCCGGAGGTTCGCCCCCGCCGAGCGGGCGCGGTCCATCTGGAGCGCCAGGCCGTAGCCGAACAGGAGCGAGAAGAGCAGGTAGAACTTGCCCTGGGCGAACGCGATCACGAACCCTTCGGCGAGCCGGTCGGCGGGAGCATCGAACGTCGACCAGCCGTCGGTGAGCGGCGCGCTGAAGAGCTCCATGTTCACGACGAGGATCCCGAGGAGCGCGAGTCCGCGCAGGACGTCGACCAGGCGCTGGCGCTCGGCGCTCGGCGTCGGCCCGAGCGCGGCCCGGGCCGAGGTGCGGGTTGAGGACATGGCCACAGCCTAGGGCCGACCCACGGCGTTCGGCGCCGAGACCGGTCGGTCGGCGAGGGGCGTGCTGCTGGTAGCATCGCGCGGGTCGTGAGGCGCTTGTTCATCGCGTGCGACTTCGATGGAACGATCACCGCCAGGGACACCCTTCACGTGATCGTCGAGACCTACGGCGAACGCCGCTTGTGGGATGAAATCGAGCCCCGACTTCGGCGCGGGGAGATCACCATCGAGGAAGCGATGCAGACGGAGTTCGCATCAGTGCGGGCAACGGCGGACGAGGTCCGCCAACTCGTGCTGCGCGATGCCCCCGTCCGGCCCGGCTTCGCCGAGTTCGTCCGATGGGCCGAGGACAGCGGGCATGAAGTGCTCGTGATCTCGTCCGGTTTTCGCAGCGTGATCGACGCCGTGCTCAGAGAGTCCGGCCTGGGACACCTCGACGTCCGCGCCAACGACGCCGCGTTCACCCCGACGGGTGCGACGATCGTCTGGTCCGAGCGCGGCGAGGTCTGCCTGACATGCGATCGGCGCTGCAAACGCCACGACCTGCGCACGCGCATGCACCATGACGACACGCTCGTCTACGTCGGTGACGGGATCTCCGATCGCTGCGCCTCCCTGATGGCGGATCGTGTCTACGCGCGGGCAGGGCTGGCCGACTATCTCGATGAACAGGGCGCGCCCCACGTGGTCTTCGGGGACTTCGGGGACGTCCTGACCGACCTCCGGGCGACCGTCGGGCAGGTCGACGGTGGGTAGCTGGCGGCCGGTCGGGCCCGCATCGGAGTGGGGCGCGATGGAGGAGAGGGTCCTCGCCTTCTGGAAGGAGCGCGACACGTTCGCCGAGAGCACCCGGCAGCGGCAGGGGGCCGAGCCGTGGGTGTTCTACGAGGGTCCACCGACGGCGAACGGCCGACCGGGTTCCCACCACGTTCTCTCGCGGGTCTTCAAGGACATCTTCCCCCGCTTCCAGACAATGCGCGGTCGGTTCGTCGACCGGCGGGGCGGATGGGACTGCCACGGGCTCCCGGTCGAGCTCGAGGTCGAGAAACAACTCGGCATCTCGAGCAAGCCGGAGATCGAGGCTTTCGGCGTCGCCGAGTTCAATGCCCGCTGCCGCGAGTCCGTTCTGACGTACCTCGACGAATGGGAGCGCCTGACCGACCGGATCGGTTTCTGGCTCGACACGGACCGCGCTTACCGCACGATGGACACTGCATACATCGAGAGCGTCTGGTGGAGCCTTGCCGAGCTGTGGAAGCACGGGCAGATCTACGAGAGCCACAAGGTCGTCCCCTATTGCACCCGCTGCGGCACGGCGCTCTCGAGTCACGAGGTCGCCCAGGGCTATGCCGACGTGGACGATCCGTCGGTCTATGTCCGCTTCCCGCTCACGGACGGGGATGCCGCCCTTCTGGTCTGGACGACGACCCCCTGGACGCTCCCCTCCAACCAGGCCGTCGCGGTCGATCCCCGGGTGACCTACGCCGAGGTGGAGCTCGGCGATGAACGGCTGATCCTCGCGGAGGCCCTGGTCAGCCAGGTTGTGGGCGAGGATGCCCGAACCCTCCGGACGCTCGCCGGCGAGGACCTCATCGGGGCCACCTACGAACCTCCCTTTCCATGGATCCGCGGAGCTCACCGGGTGTTCGCCGGCGACTTCGTCACGATCGAGGACGGCACCGGGGTCGTCCACCTGGCGCCGGCCTTCGGCCAGGACGACCATGAGGTCGGCGTCCGCGAGGGGCTCGACGCCCCCAACCCGGTCGATCTCCAGGGGCGCTTCACCGGGACGGTACCCCTGGTCGAGGGGCAGTTCTTCAAGGACGCAGACGCCGCCCTCATCGACGATCTGCGAGAGCGGGGGCGGCTCCTGAAATCCGGCGAATACCACCACTCGTACCCCCACTGCTGGCGCGACGGCAGCCCGTTGATCTACTACGCCATGCCGTCGTGGTACGTCCGCACGACCGTCGTCCGGCAGCGCATGATCGAGGAGAACGCCGGGATCGGCTGGCGACCCGCGCACGTGCGTGACGGGCGCTTCGGCAAGTGGCTCGAGGGCAACGTCGACTGGGCGATCTCCCGCAACCGCTACTGGGGCACGCCGCTCCCCTTCTGGCGCTGCGCGTGCGGCGAGTCGGAGGCGATCGG
>JAHEIS010000147.1 GCA_024639225.1 Actinomycetes bacterium
CTCCGGGACCCCGATTCATCCATCACCGCAGATACGGCACGGCGTCCCGCTGGAAGCGATTCCTGTACTTCTGGTAGTTCGAATCGCCCTGGGTGTACGCGTAGGGGCCCTTGAGCGCCGCGCGGATGTTCCGGAGGCGGGTTTCGGGATACGGGTGCGTCGACAGGATCTCCGGAGGCCGCTCACCCTTGGCGGCCTGGGCGAGGATCTCCATCACGTCGTACATGGCCGCCGGGTCGTACCCGGCCGCGGTCATGTACTTGAGGCCCTGGGTGTCCGACTCGTTCTCCTGGTTGCGGTTGAACTTGAGCAGGACGCCCTGGGCGAGGAACCCCGCGCCCTCGTTCACGAGCGCCGACTCGGTGTACGCGCCCACCGCGGCGACGCCGAGCTGGGCCGTCATCGTCTGGCTCACGCGCTCGTCCACGTGCCGGCCGGTCACGTGACCGATCTCGTGCCCGAGCACGCCGGCGAGCTGCGCCTCGTTGTCGAACTCCGACAGGAGCCCGACGGTGATGAACACCCGGCCGCCGGGCAGCGCGAACGCGTTGATCACCGGCGAGTTGAGCACGTAGAACTCCCACTGGATGCGGTAGAACTCCGGCTCGACCTCCTTCGCGAGACGCTGTCCGACGCCCGCGACGTACGCGCGGAGCTCCGGCGAGCGCACCTCGCCGCCGAACTCCGCGATGACCTCGGGCGTCGCCTGCGCGCCCATCGCCGCGACCTGGTCGGCCGGCAAGATGATGTACTGCGACCGTCCGGTCGAGGGGTTCGTGGAGCACCCGGCGATCGCGGCGATCGCCATGACGAGCGGGAGCAGGGAGCGAAGCGAGCGCATGGTCGGTCCTCGATTTCGTGGGAGGGGACTGGGCCGGTGGCCCCGCGGGCTATCATCCCGCAGTTGAAGACACGCGAACGCCAATCATCTTCCAACGTCGTCTGGTCGGCAACCGACCTGACGGACAGCCCCCATGCCGCCCCCGACAAGGCCGAGCGGGTCCGCGCCATGTTCGCGGGGATCGCCGGGACGTACGACCTCAACAACCGCCTCCACTCGCTCGGCCGCGACCAGGCGTGGCGCCGGCGCGCGGTCGCGCTGGCGGGGGTCCGCCCCGGCGACGAGGTGCTCGACGTCGCCTGCGGGACCGGCGACCTGACCGAGGCCCTCGCGGCGGCGGGGCCCGCCACGGTGACCGGCGTCGACTTCACCGCCGAGATGCTCGACATCGCCCGGGAGAAGGCCTCCGGGCGCCCGGGGCGGGACGGCCGACCGACCCCCGAGTACCGCGCGGGCGACGCCATGGCGCTCACCTTCGACGACGGCTCGTTCGACGTCGTGACGATCGCCTTCGGCATCCGCAACGTCGCCGAGCCGGCCCGGGCCGTCGCCGAGTTCAGGCGTGTCCTCCGGCCCGGAGGCCGGCTGGTCATCCTCGAGTTCAGCCGGCCGCGGAATCGCCTCCTCCGCGGCCTGAGCGGGCTCTACTGCGATCGGATCATGCCGGTGACGGCATCCTGGGTCGCCCGGGACCGCACCGGGGCCTACCGGTACCTTCCGAAATCGGTGGCGTCGTTCCTCGATCGAGAGGAGCTGACGGGTTTGCTGACGGGAGCGGGCTTCGCGGACGTCTCGGAGAACCAGATGACGTTCGGGATCGCGGTGGCCTATCTCGCCCACGTTCCGGGCGGGGCCTCCGGAGGACCTTCGGAATCGGGGGCAAGAATCCAGCGCCCCGGGGAGTTAGAATAGCGGCCGATGATCATGCAGCGATCGACAGAGCGGGAGCTGATTCGCCTGGCCAAGGGCGGCGACGGACATGCGATGGAGGAGCTCATCCGGGCTCACCAGGAGGCGCTCTTCGCCTTCATCCTCCGCATGTCGGGTCGGCCGCACCTGGCCGAGGACATCGTGCAGGAGGCGTTCGTCCGCGTCCTGAAGAACCTCGACCGGTTCGATCCCCGCTACCGGTTCAGCACCTGGCTCTTCACGATCGCGAAGCGGCTGTACGTCAACGCCGTCCAGAAGCAGCGCCCGAACTACGACACCGACACGGTCGGCATCCAGGAGGGCAAGAGCCAGACGCCGGCCCGCCTCTCCGCCCGCTCCGAGACGATGAAGAACATGCAGGACCTGCTCGACGTCGCGCTCGACGGCCTCAACGAGCAGCAGCGCGAGATCGTCCTGCTCTTCCACCAGCAGAACTGGCCCATCGTCGAGATCGCCGAGCACCTGGACATGCCCGAGGGCACGGTCAAGAGCCACCTGCACCGCGCCCGCAAGCGCATGCGGCGTTCGATCTCGGCCGACTCCGTGCTTCACGCCCGCGCCCAGGAGGTGTGGGCATGAGCCGCGCCAACGATGATCGCACGGGTGACCTGACGCCCGACCTCGCGGACGCGTTCGCGCGGCCCGTGGGGGCGCCGGACCTGACGCGGTCCATCATGGGCCAGCTCGGCTACATGCGGGCGTCCAGGCGGGCCGTCCGCCGCGCCCGGCTCCGCCGGTGGGCGGCGCGGGCGACCACGTGCCTCTTCGGCCTCGCCGTCCTTGCCGTGGGCCTCCGGGCGCACGACCAGAGCGCGAACGCCCGACGTCCGGTCGGCCCGACCGTGCCGTCCGCCCTCGGCACGCAGGTGGGCGAGCAGCAGCGGAGCATCATCCGCACGCTCGAGACGATCCGCGAGATCGCGCCGGCGGTGCCGTCGCCGGAGCGGCCGGCCGAATCGACCACAGAGCTGGATCTCGCCACCGGACCGATTTGCTAGAGCGGTGCCCCCCGACCCCTCGGAGCAACCGCGGACCCGGCCATCGGTTATACCAAGCGGTATGACGGCTTCCCGGGCCTGCGCCCGCGCCATCTTGCTGTCCGCGCTCCTCGCCGCGTTGCTGACGCCGGCGTCGCGCGGCGCCGACGCCGACGACCTCGTCGCGCCCGCGGCCTTCGTGCCGGCGGACGTGACGCTGTATCTCCACGTCGAGGACGCCCGCGCGATCGCCCGCGATCTCGGGCCGCGGCCGATCGGCCGCCTGTTCAAGGACCGGCTCGGCAGCGGCGACCTCGAGCTCGCCTGGGATCGGCTCGCCGAGCAGGCCGGCCGCGACCGGCAGCAGCTCTTCGACGAGTGGCTGGGCGAACGGATGACGTTCGTCGTCCGGCCCGGCGCCGGCGGTCATGACTGGGCGATCATCACCGTGGTCGACGAGGCCCGGGCGGTGGACGCGATCCAGCGCCTGCGGCCCCGGCGGCTCGCCCCGCGGTCGTCGCTGCCCGTGGTGGAGCTTCCGGAGCACGGGCTCCTGGTCGCCCGCGCGGGAGCCCGCTTCGTCATCGGACCCACGCGACCGGCGATCCTGTTCAACCAGGTCGTCGCCCTCGTGAGCGACGACGGCGCCTCGCGCGAGCCGACGCTCGCCGGCCACGCCGCGCTGCTGCGGGCGCGGACGCTCGGGGCGGGGCAGGCGGCGTTCTTCGTGCGGCACGGCGCGGCGCTGGGCGGGTGGTCGGTGGCGATCGCCGATCTTCGCGCCGGCGAGCTTCGCCTGCGGCACGCCGCCCGCTTCGCGCACCCGCTGTTCGAGCGGCCGGTGCCGACGAAGGCGTTCGACGTCGCCGCCCTCGACGCGATCGAGAAAGCCGCGCTGATGGCCGTGATCGAGCCCACCGAGATCGGGCCCACCGGGTTCGAGGCGTTCGCCGAGAGCCGCCTGGGCGCGCCGCTCCTCAGCCCGGACATGCGCCGGGCGATGGGTGACGTGCGGATCTTCACGATCGGCGAGGTGGAGGGACGGCAGGCGGACCCGCCGGCCGATCAGCTCCTGCCGGCGGCCGCCATCGCGATCAAGCTCGACGACCCCGCCGGCGCCGAGCGGGCGCTCGACGCGCACCTGCTTCGCCTCGCCCGCGCGTTCGACGGGGTGGCGGGGCCGGGCGCCCAGCTCACGATGCCGGCGGCCGACGCGTTCGCCCCGGGGCGCCCGCGCTCGATCGATCTCGAACCCGTGATGAGCCGGGTGGGGCCGAACCTTCCGCTCCTGCGCTCGGTCACGCTGAACTGGACGGTCGCGTCGGGGGCGTGCGGCAGCTTCTGGGTGGTCGCCACGCATCCGGAGCATCTCGACCAGACCGTGGCGGCGATCGAGTCGGCCGACGCGCCCAGGCGCGTCGGGTGCTGGGCGAGCTGCGGCACCATGAACGGCCCGCGGCTGGGCCTGCACCTTCGCAGCTACCGCGATCAGGCCGACGCCCTCGCCGCCCCCGGGGCCGAGAACGTCGACGCGTTCCGCGAGACCCTGCTGATCCTCTCGGAGATGGCGGGGGGGGTGGACCGCTGCCGCTGGAACCTCGCGCGGCCGGCGCCCCGCGAGATGGACCTCGACGTCGAGGCAACCCTGCGGGCGCCCGAATCCGCCGAGCGCGGTCAGAGCGAACGCGACTGAAATCGGGCCGGCTCCCGATAACGCACTGGTCGCCGCCGGTCATCGTTCTCGCCTGCACAGGCCGTACCCCCACCCCAGCTTGACGCCGGATGCGGGGCGAGTGAACGCGCCGGGTGACCGATCGGAGGGGAGCTTGGTGAGAAGAAAAACGGAGCCGGACCG
>JAHEIS010000051.1 GCA_024639225.1 Actinomycetes bacterium
TGGATCATCCGAACCCTGTTTCGCATGCGCGGGCTCTCCTCTGATCTCGGTGACCTCGACAGCTTCATCGAGGAAGGTTTTGAGTTGGTGGCCGAGGCCCCCGGGCGCGAGGTGGTGCTGGGCCTGGCGGGCGGGGTCCGCGGGCGACGCCTCGTCCGGTTTCCGATGCCCGCATCGGGGTTGACAGCATTCGACGCGCCCGGCGTGATCGTCATCGCCTGGAACTTCACCGTCGAGCCCCGGGGGCCGGCGGCCTCGCGGGTCCGAACCGAGACGCGGGTACGTGCCACCAGCCCCGGCGTGCGGGCCGCCTTCCGGGCCTACTGGTTCATCGTCGGCCCGTTCAGCGCGCTCATCCGTCGCCGGATGCTCGCGCTCATCGGGCGCACGGCCATGCGACCCGCCTGAACAGTCGCCGAGAAGAGAAGCTCGGCGTCCCGGGGATACGGGCGCCGTATCGGGGTCGACGGGGGTGTGGCAGCAATCGCCCGCACACGAATAGGCCCGCGCCCCCCCGTGGGCCCCGGACCAGGAGGGATTCTCACGAGGACCACCCGCACACCGGCCGGCGTCAGCAGCTGGTGTTGAGGTCCATCTCCAGCACCTGGAGCTGATCCCAGGGGAACTGCTCCAGGATCTCGTCGGGCTGGAGCCCGCCGAAGAAGCTCTCATAGACGTCGTAGCGGCCGCTGGGACGGGGGTCCTCGCCGTAGAGCGAGACCGATCCGCTCTTGTCGCGGAGGATCATTCCGTACCGCTGGGCGGCGCGGGCGATCACCTTCGTCGCTTCGGGAACGTTCAGCGCTTCGACATCAAGGCTCGCCGGCAGCCTCAGGTGAGCACCCTCGGGAAGGGCGTTCGGGTGCGAACTCGTTCCGTCTTCGCGGTGGATCGGCGCGACGCAGTGACCCTTGCGGGGGCTCGGAACCGCAAGCGCCAGGGCGTGGTTGATCTCGCCGCGCTCGAGTTCGTCGAGGGTGAGCAGTCCGGCGACCAGAGGCACGCTCGTGGCGGTACCACCCATCTTGTCGGGGTAGATGCCGCTCGACGCGGAGACGTTCTGCATGCGGCCGCCCCAGCCGGCGCTCCAGGAGGAGCCCGATCCGCTCAGCCGCCAGAACTCCCACATGGTGTCGGTGTCGGGCTGCCAGACCACGAGGTGGCTGTCGCTGCCCCCCGCGGCCTGGGCGTCACCGGGAATCGGGACGGACTGCCAGGCGTTGGCCAGGGGCGCCCACTGGTTGCCGGACAGCGACACCCGGGTCGTGGGCCGGCTGCCCGCGACGGTGTAGACCGGGACGCTCCACTCCGTCGTGTTGATCCACGGGATCGCCGGGCCGTTGAGCTCGTTGTTCAGCTCGTTCACGAGCGCGGCGGACCGGGCATCGATCGGGGCGTTCGAGGCGAGGGGGCGGTTCCAGACGCTGGTTGGGGCGAAGAAGGGCGATCCCGTGCCGGGGGCGGGGGAGTAGGGGGGCAGCGCCGGGCCCGGGGGCACGCTCGGCCCGGGGGTCGGGTTGCCCGGCGTCCCGCCGCCACCGCCGGGGGTCGGGGGCCGCACGGGAGCTCCGGAGATGGCGAAGGACCCGAGGGACATTCGCGCGCTGCCAAAGCGGGTCTTGGCAGCCGACAGACCGATCACCACCGCGCGGGCGCGGTTGCGCCGGCGGTCGACGGCCGGCGTGCGTACGACGCGGCGCCCGTCGACGTAGAGCTCGCCCCGTCCCGCCCTGCGACTCCAGCTCGTCCCGAGGCTGACGCGGTACCACCTCTGGCGTCGGACGACGCCGCCCAGCCGTACCTTGCCCGCGCCGCCGCGCGTCGTCGTCGCCCACGTGGCCCAGCGCAGGCGTCCCTTCACGTTCATCACACCCGCGCGGTAGCTCGAGCGGCCCTTTCCGTACACCACGATCAGCGCCCGCCGTTGGCCCTTGGGCAGGGTGAGCCGGTTCAAACGAAGGATGGCCTTGCCCCAGAGGCGGGTGTGCGGCGCGACGTCGCGCCGCAGCTCGACGCGCGCGTTCTTGCGCCGGGGCGCAATCAGGAGCATCCCGAGCCCACCCAGGCGGCCGTAGGTCGGGCGGATCGTGCCACCGCGCCGGGCCACGCGAGTCCACTGGGACTTGCCGAGCTCCTTCTGGAGGGCGTCCGGGTTGCGTGGCGCGTTCGGCGGAGCGGCAGTCGCCGACGCGGCAGCGACGGCGGCAAGCGCGAGCGCGGCGGAGGCGAGGAGGGTCGTGTGGCGTGCGGTCGGCATCACGTGGGCGCGGGGTGAGAACCACCGGTCGACCACCGACGCTAGGCGCTGACTGTGAGCAAACTATTACCGCTAGATGCGGGAAAAAATGGGGCTCTACCCGGCTAGGACGCCCAAGGCTGACGAAACAAGTGCCTCCTACGAGGGATAGAGCGGCCGCTGAAATCGAGACGATCGGGATCTGGAGGATGCCGGTCGCCCCCGATCATCCGTCGAGCACGTCGGACCACTCCGCGTGGCGTCGGAACTGCGCCGCCGCGTACGGGCAGAGGGGAATGATCCTCACACCGGAGGACCGGGCGTCGGCAACGGCCCGCTCGACAAGCTTCAGGCCGAGGCCCCGGCCGGCCATGGCGTCGGGCACCTCAGTGTGGTCGATGATGATGAGTTCTTCGCCCGCGCGCGAGAAGGTCAACTCGGCCTCTGCGCCGTCGGTTGACCGGGCGACGTACCGGCCCTTGGTCTCGCTGTCCTCGCGCTCGATCTCCATGCCCGACGGCTGGGCCTCAGACCGAGCCCGAGAACGTGTTGCACTGGGAGAACTCGCCGCTGTCAAAGCCGCGAGCGAACCAGCGCTGCCGCTGCTCGGAGGTGCCGTGGTTGAACGAGTGCGGGTCGACGCGGCCCGTCGTCCGCCGCTGGATCCGGTCGTCGCCGACCGCGGCCGCGGCGTTCAGGCCCTCTTCGATGTCACCCTGCTCGAGCTGCCCCTCTTCGTACGCCGAGCGGGCCCAGATCCCGGCGAGGCAGTCGGCCTGGAGCTCGAGCCGGATCGACCACTCATTGGCCCGGCCCGGGTCCTGGCGCTGCTCGGCCTGGACCGTCGTCATGATCGAGCGCCCATCGCCGACGTCGTAGCTGTTCTGGATGTGATGGCCGTACTCGTGGGCGAGGATGTACGCGTGGGCGAAGTCGCCGGTGGCGCCGAAGCGGTTCTGCAGCTGGCGCAGAAACGCGAGATCCACGTAGACGCCGGAATCACGCGGGCAGTAGAACGGGCCCGTCTGGGAGGAGGCTCCGCCGCACCCGGTCCGGGTGGCCCGGGTGAAGTACGTGATCGTCGGGATCTGGAAGGGCCGGTTGGCGTCTTGGAACTGGGGCTCCCAGAGGTCGTCGAGGTCCTTCATCACGAAGTCGGAGAACTGCTTCTCCGTCTCATTCGGGAGCTCGACGATCTCGCCCGAGCCTTCCGGAACCGCGCCCGTGTTCGGGTCCTGGTAGTCGAGATCAAATGCGCCGCTTCCACCCAGCGGGTTCCCACCGATCAGAAGCGTGACCACGACGGCCAGGATCGCGAGGATTCCTCCGCCGCCGCAGCCCGCGCCGCGAGGCAGGCTGCCTCCTCCGCCCGGGCGCCCGCGCTCATCGCGCACGCGCTCACGCCTGACGGGCTTCCACCTCATCGCTCAACTCCCGGAACCGCTAAGTGCCGGCGCAAGCTATCCGACCACCGTGCGTCCGGCCACCGGAGGCCTTGCTCTCTCTCCACGGCCATGGGGGCGGCTAGCCGCCACGTAGTCGCCTCGCCAGGATTGAGAGAGTGGCCTCGGTGCGGGACTCTCCGTCGAAGCGTGCTTGGATCGATAGTTGGGCAGCTAGTCGAGCATCCCGGCTCCCGCGAGGAAGTAGACGCCGTCCCAGTAGACGCGCTCCTCGGCGATGAGACCGTTGTCCGCAGCGCTCAGCAATGAGCATCCGGGAAGTTCAATGGTCTGCCCGTTGCCGGGGATCGGGCCGAAGTCGTTTTTCACGGTTCCGCGGAAGACCCAGTCGAAGGCCTCCGAAGCGCCGTCCCCGAAGTGGCGGCAAATCTCCAGCGAACAGTCAGGGACCGCATGCATGATTCCGGTGATCATCTCGAGGATCGCGTCGCGGCCCTCGAGCCGGACCTCCTCCATCGCGAACTGATGCCGGACCCCATCGGTCGCGAACTGCGCCGCCACCTGGGCCGGGTCCTGGCTGTTCCAGCCGACGGCCAGCGTCTCAACGAGAGGCATCTCTCCGTCCTTTCTGTCGGGGGGCTCCCTGACGGGAGTCGGCGGCGGAAGGACCGCCGTGCCGGGATCGTATTGCCGGCGGGTGAGATCGTGCAATCCCCCCGGAGTGTCCTTCCGGGGAGCATGATGGCCCGCATGCCTCGCGCGCCTCACCGACCGACCCACGGCCGGCCATGACTGACCGTCGGCCTGCGCGCGAGTGGGATGCGGACCTCTACGACGCGCTGAGCACACCCCTGACGGCGCGGGGCATCGCCCTTCTCGACCGGGTGTCCTTCCGCCCGTCAGACCGCGTTCTCGATGCCGGCTGCGGAACCGGGCGCGTCAGCGCGGCGCTCCTCGAACGCCTGCCTGCCGGGGAGGTCATCGCGCTGGACGGCTCCGCGGCCATGGTCGACCGCGCCCGGGCGTTGGTCGGCGACGATCCGCGCGTCACGCTCGTCCGCGCCGATCTCGGTGAGCCCCTGCCGCTCGCCTCGCCGGTCGACGCCGTGGTCTCGACATCGACCTTGCACTGGGTTCCCGAGCACCCGCGGCTCTTCCGCAACCTCGCCGCGGTGATCCGTCCCGGCGGCAGCCTGCACGTCGACTGCGGTGGCGAGGGGAACATCGGTGAGGTCGTCGAGATCCTGGGAGACCTGGGCGAGAGCCACCCCTGGTTCTTCTCGGGCGTCGCCGAGACGGAGACCGCGCTCGCGGACGCGGGCTTCCGCGATGTCCGGGTGTGGCTGAGCGATGATCCGGTGGCGGTGGCGCCCGACCGCCTCGAGGACTACCTGGCCACCGTCGTCCTGGGAACGCACCTCGCCGAGCGCAGCGCCGACGCGGGCCGCAAGCTGGTGCGGCGCGTCGCGTCCCGCATGACGGTCCCGCGGTTCGACTACGTCCGGCTCAACATCGACGCCCGGCGGGCCTCCGCGACCGCGAGCTAACCTGAGCGCGGTCCGCCCGACGCCTGAGGAGAACTGATGCCGAACACGCCCGCACCGCCATCGCCGGAGGTGCCCGACCCTGCTCCTCATGCCGAGGGCGAGGCTCCGGCGGATTCCACCGGAGCTCCCGCCGCGGCGCAGGACGCGGACGCGAGCGGCGCCCGCGAGGGCGCGCCGAGCGGTCCCCCTCCGCCCGAGGTGATCTGGGCCCACGGCTTCCTGGGCGCCGCGCGGAACTTCGCGACCGAGCGCAAGCTCGAAGAGGTCCATATCGAGGTGACCCTCGCCAACGGCGAGACCTTCCCCGTGATCAGCGTCGGTCCGGGCGGCCCTCCCGGTTTCATCGGCTTCGGCGTCGAGACAGAGGGCTTGCGCGAGGAGATCGACCAAGCCACGCCCGAGGCACCGGTGCTGTCGCCGAAGGGCTACTACGTGCCGATCGGTTCTGTCGCGAAGGTGACATTCTCGGCACAGATCCCCGAAGAGCGGTCCGTGGGTTTCGTCGTCGATCAGGGTCTCGACGAGTCCTGACCGCCTGAGCTACGGGTCGAGCAGGTCGGCGGCGACGTAGCGGACGATCGCGCCGCGGAGCTCCTCGAGGGCCAGCTCCCGGCTGGATCCCGCCCCGCGGCAGCCGCCCAGCTCGTCGGCTACGGCTTGCCACGACTCGGCCTCCGGCCGGGCCGGGTCGTGGCTGATCGCCACCGAGAAGGCGTGGCCGCCCATGTCGAACGTGATCTGCTCGGCCGCGTCGGTCATGGTCTCAGTTGTCGCGGTCGGGCAGGACCACGGCCTGGGCCACGATGCTCCGCGTTCCGTCGTGGGTGATCGCGGGAGCGCCGTGAAGGACGTAGCCGGCGTCGAGTGCCTCCGAGACCCGCGCGCAGAACTCACGGGTGTCCGGTCCGGTCAGGAGCCGGTAGCGGAGGGGTGTGGCGTCATCGGTCATCGCGGTGTTCTCCTCTCGCAGCCGGCGCCGTGAGGCGCCGTCATCTCCGGCGATCTCCTCTGCATTCCGGTCGCCCGAGCCGGCGATCGGCTCCATCCTATTCGCTGTCCGCGACCACGCTCGCGGGGAGGTTATGCGTACGCCGCGGCCCGGCATTCACGACCGCGCGACGACTCCCGTTCCGAGATTTCCAACCGCTCCGCCCCCGAGGTTCGTAGGTCTTGCCGACTCACCAAACGCCCTAAGAGGAGTACCGATGAGACGTCCTTCCCTAGCTATCACGACCGCGGCCGCGCTCGGTCTCGCCGCCGCCCCCGCGGCCGCGGCCGATGACCTTCTCACCACGGCCCGCGACGCCGGGTCCTTCACGACCCTCGTCGGCCTGGTGGAGCAGGCCGGCCTCGACGGTGCACTCACGGGTAAGGACGACCTGACGGTTCTCGCGCCGACGGACGCCGCGTTCGCCAAGGTCCCCAAGGACACGCTCGACGCGCTCGCGGCCGACCCCGCGAAGCTGCGTGAGGTCCTCACGTACCACGTCCTGCCGGGCAACGCTCCGGCGTCGCGCGTGGTCCAGCTCAAGGCGGCGAAGACCGTCTCCGGGCAGGGGATCAAGATCCGGGTTCGCGGCGGCAAGGTCAGGATCAACGACACCGCGACGGTCGTGACGCCCGACGTCGAGGCTTCGAACGGGACCATCCATGTCATCAACAAGGTCCTGATCCCCAAGCGCCTCCCCCGTACCTCCGACAACCTCGTCGAGGTTGCGACCAAGGCGGGCTCCTTCTCGACCCTGACGTCGCTGGTCCAGTCGGCCGGCCTGGTTGGCGCGCTCTCCGGGAAGGGCCGACTCACGGTCTTCGCTCCGACCGATGAGGCGTTCGCCAAGCTTCCGGCGGAGACGCTCGCCGCCCTGTCGGCCGATCCCGCGGCTCTCCGGGACGTCCTGCTCTACCACGTCGTCAAAGGCGACCGGCCTTCGTCACGAGTGGTCAAGCTCAAGGCCGCGCGGACCCTCGACGGACGGGGCATCAAGGTGCGCGGAACGGTGCTCAACGACAGCGCCAACATCGTCACCACCGACGTCGAGGCCTCAAACGGGCGGATCCACGTGATCGACGAGGTCCTGATCCCGCCGACGCTGCCGCCGGTCGAGGCGAACCTCGCTGAGGTGGCGATCGGTGCCGGTCAGTTCACGACGCTGGTCTCGCTCGCCCAGCAGGCCGGGCTTGTCGGCGCGCTGACCGGCGAGGACCCCCTGACCGTGTTCGCGCCGACGGACGAGGCGTTCGCCAAGCTGCCCGCCGACGTGCTCGCGAAGGTGACCTCAGACCCCGCGGTGCTGAAGCGGGTGCTCAGCTACCACATCCTCGAAGGCGAGCGGCGCTCCGGCCACGTCTCCCAGTTGAAGGCGGTCAAGACGCTGTCCGGAGACGGGCTGAAGGTCCGTAGCGGTCGCTCCGGGATCACCCTCAACGACAGCGCCCAGATCGTCTCGGCCAACGCCCGGGCGAAGAACGGCGTGATCCACGTGATCGATGAGGTGCTCGTCCCGCCGGGGCTCTAGGGTCCGCCCGCCCGCGAGCGGTGGCCCACCGGGTCTTGGTCGATTCCTCGATACGCACCCACCTGAGGAATCGACGGGACCCGGCCGAGGGCCCCGGGCCGTCCGGACGGTCCGCTCCTAGATCGCGCTCAGCGCCGAATCCAGGTCGGCAGCCAGGTCATCGACGTCCTCGAGGCCGACCGACAGCCGGATGAGGCCGTCGGTGATACCGAGCTCTGCCCGGGCCTCCGGAGTGAGGCGGCTGTGGATGGTCGACGCGGGGTGGCACGCGAGGCTCTTCGTGTCGCCGAGATTGTTGGAGATGTCGAAGATGCGCAGTGCATCCAACACCCGGAAGGCATCGTCGCGCTCGGCGTCGAGGGTGAACGTGACGACCGTGCCCCCCGCGGACATCTGACGACGGGCCAGTTCATGCTGGGGATGGGTTGCGCTGGTCGGGTAGCGGACCGAGATGATCCGGTCGCGGCCCTCCAGCTCATCGGCGATCCGCTCGGCGGCGGCGCTCTGGGCATCGACTCTCAGCCGGAGCGTCTCCATGCCCTTGAGCATCACCCAGGCATTGAACGGGCTCATCGACGGCCCCGTGTGCCGGATGAACGGCAGCAGCTCGTCGTCGACGAAAGCCTTCGTGCCCAGCACCGCGCCTCCCATGGCACGGCCCTGGCCGTCGATGTGTTTCGTTGCCGAATAGACGACGATGTCGGCGCCGAACTCGAGCGGCTTCTGGAGGATCGGGGTGGCGAAGACGTTGTCGACGATCACCCGCGCTCCGGCCGCGTGGGCGAGTTCGCTCACCGCGGCCAGGTCCACGATGTCGAGTCCGGGGTTGGAGGGTGTCTCGAGGAACACTGCAGCGGCCCCGGGCTCGAGAGCAGCCGACCACTGGTCGAGGTCGGTGCCGTCGACGAGCTCGGTCTCGATTCCGAGGCGGGGGAGGATCCCCGCCAGGATCTGGTAGCAGGAGCCGAACAGCGCGGAGGATCCCACGACCCGGTCGCCGGCCGAAAGATGTGATGCCAGGGAGGCGAACACCGCGGCCATACCGCTGGCCGTCGCCATGCAGGCCTCGGCGCCCTCGAGGTCGCGTAGGCGCTCCTCGAACATCGTCACGGTCGGATTGCCGTAGCGCGAGTAGATGTAGCGATCCGTCTCGCCGGCGAACGCAGCCGCCGCCTCCGCGGCGGATGAGTAGACGTAGCCCGAGGTGAGGAAGATCGCCTCGGCGGTCTCGTCGAACGCGCTGCGCGAGAGCCCGGCCCGGATCAGGCGGGTCGCCTCGGAATCGCTCACGTCTGCCACCAGGGCAAGGTGTCCTTCCAACCGCCCCCGCGGTGCCCGTCGTCATCGAGGCCACCCTCGAAGCCGGCGGAGACGTTGTGACACGCGGTGAAGCCCGCCTCACCGAGGGCCGCCGCCGCCGCCCGCGAGCGTGCTCCGGAGCGGCAGAGCAGCAGCACGGTCTGAGCGGGCCGGACGCGCTCGCGCACCTCGTCGACGAAGCGCGGGTTGTGTGCGCCGTCAGGCCAGGTGTTCCACTCGATGAGCAACGGGTCGCCGGCCGGCGACCGGGGCGTGCCAACGAACTGCCACTCGGCGGCTGTGCGTACGTCGATCAGGACGGCCTGCGGGTCGGCCTCGAGCATCTCCCAGGCGCGCGCCGGGTCGATCTCGGAAACGGTGTCACTCATCATGCTCCAAGGCGGGTGGGCCAGGAGCCGTCAGTATGCACCGTGGAGCGCTATTCCGCGTCTTCGGAGAGCTGTCGCCGCGCGATGCCCGAGCGACGGTCATCGATGCGCAGCGCCACCGTCAGAGCGTCGACCTTCTGGTCGCCGGTCGCACGGTCCGCAACGTGCCATGCCTCTCCCGAGAGATACGTGAGGCGCGCCAGCTCATCATCCCGGCCGATGGCCCGCCGGGCCTCGGCGAGGATGTGATCGAGGATGTCCTCGACCTCGCGCTCCTGCCAGACCGGGGGCCGGGTGGGCCACTCCTGGTTCCGGAAGATGAGCCACCAGAGCAGCCCGACGAGCGGCATCTTCAGCAGGAAGACGCAGAACAGGACGTAGATTCCCTGGAGCGTGGGATAGCTGTTGAGCGCCGGACTGGCGACGACGAGCACCGTCCCGAAGACCGCCATGATGAGGGTGGCCGCGAACACCGTATGGATGCGGCGGCGGATGATCTGACCATCCGCGTCGAGGAGCAGGCGTCCCATCCTCTCGATCATGTCTCCCGGCACCCGTCAGGACAAGGCAGGGGGTTCGACCCTCCCTGTTAGCATCGCCCGTCCGCGACACCAGACTCCGACCACGCTGCCATGAACATCACCCTGCCCGACGGCTCGCACCTCGAACTCGCCGACGGCGCGAGCGGGCATGACGCCGCCGCGGCGATCGGTCCCGGCCTGGCGAAGGCGGCGCTGGCGATCAAGGTCGGCGGCGAGATCCGCGACCTGGCCCGGCCGCTGGCCGACGGTGAGGCGATCGAGATCGTCACCAGGAAGAGCGGCGACGACTATGTCTGGGTGATGCGCCACTCGGCCGCGCACGTCCTGGCCGAGGCCGTGCTCAATCTCTTTCCGGGGACGAAGTTCGGCTTCGGCCCGCCGATCGACGACGGCTTCTACTACGACTTCGAGCTGCCCCGTCCCATCACCGAGGACGACTTCCCCGCGATCGAGAAGGAGATGCGCCGGATCATCAAGACGCGCCCGGCCTTCGAGCGTTCGGTCATGAGCATGGATGACGCGCGCGCCTACTTCGGCGAGCGCGATGACCCCTATAAGGTCGATCAGATCGACGAGCTCGAGTCCCACGGCGAGAGCGAAGTGTCTCTCTACCGCCAGCAGGACTTCGTCGATCTGTGCCGCGGTCCACACCTGCGCGACGCCGGTCAGATCGGAGCCGTGAAGCTTCTGTCGGTCGCGGGGGCCTACTGGCGTGGCGACGAGAAGAACACCCAGCTGACCCGGCTCTACGCGACCGCCTTTCCCACGACGGCCGAGCTGGACGAGCATCTGGAACGCCTGGAGGTCGCGCGGGCCCGGGACCACCGGCGGGTCGGGAAGGACCTGGGGCTGTTCTCCTTCGACGATGCCGCGCCGGGGATGCCGTTCTTCCTGCCCAAGGGCATGGTGATGCTCAACCTCATCCAGGACGCACTGCGTCAGGAGCTCGACGCGCTCGACTATGAGGAGATCCGGACCCCGACGATCCTGTCGGATCACCTCTGGCACGAGAGCGGTCACTACCAGCACTACAAAGACAACATGTACTTCACTGACGTCGACGGTCAGGGCTTCGCGGTCAAGCCGATGAACTGCCCTGGCGCCGTCCTCGTGTACCGAAGCACCCGCCACAGCTACCGCGATCTGCCGATCCGGTTCGCGGAGTTCGGGCACGTGCATCGCCATGAATTGTCCGGTGCGCTGCACGGCTTGTTCCGGGTGCGGGCATTCACCCAGGACGACGCCCACGTGTTCTGTCGCCCGGATCAGATCCGGGACGAGGTCCGGGCTGTCCTCGAGCTCGTCGACCGTTTCTACGGGCGGTTCGGCTTCGATGAGGTGAGCCTCTGGCTGTCGACGCGGCCGGAGAAGGCGTCGGGTGCCCAGGAGGTGTGGGATCAGGCGGAAGAGGCGCTACGCAACGCGCTCGGCGATCGCGAGTACGGGATCAAGGAGGGCGACGGCGCCTTCTACGGGCCGAAGATCGACTTCCAGGTGACGGACACGATGGGCCGGTCCTGGCAGCTCGGCACGGTCCAGCTCGATTTCTTCATGCCTGAGCGCTTCGACATCAGCTACATCACCGCCGACGACGAGGAAGCGCGACCGGTGATGATCCACCGGGCCATCACCGGGAGCCTCGAGCGCTTCCTGGGGATCCTCATCGAGGACTCGGGCGGCGACTTTCCTTTCTGGTTGGCGCCCGTTCAGCTGCGTGTGCTTCCCGTCGCCGACCGTCACGCCGACCACGGCCAGAAGGTGGTCGAGCGCCTCAGGAGCGCGGGTCTGCGCGCCGAGCTCGATGAGCGAGGCGAGTCTGTCGGCCGACGGATCCGCGAGGGCGAACTGGCCAAACTCCCCTACCTCGGCATCGTCGGCGACCGTGAGATCGAGGATGACGCGGTCAGCCTGCGCGCCCGCGGCGGGCGTGATGACGGTGCGATCCCGCTGGCCGACCTGGTGGAGCGACTGACCGCCGAAGCGACGGCCTAGCCCGGGAGCTACTCGACGCTGTCGTCGCCGATGTCGGTGACCGGGCCCGATTCGTTCAGGACGCCGGCGGGGATGAGAAAGCGTCGTTCATCCGCCAGGCCCGGACTGCGCTCGAAGCGCTCGGCCGTCTCGCGGGGCAGCTCGACGCGAAACACGATGCGCTCTTCGCGGAGCCGGCCTCCGGGCCGATCGGTCACCCAGACTCCGGCGGGCTGCGCTCCGTCGGGGTCGACTCGGTCGCGGAAGCCCGACCGGCGGATCTCGAGCGCGGCGTCGTAGTCGGCGACATGGAACAGCTCCAGCCGCTCGGGCGGCGTGCGTCCGGCCCGCGGATCAGTGCGCGCGATCTGGTGGCCCTGGCTGACATCGATGATGATGTGGTGGACCGGCACGCCGATCTGGGCGCGCGCCCGTGCGACGAGTTCGGTCTGGAGCCAGCGCGATCGCCCCGCGGGATGGGTGGAGATCACGACAGCGTCAGGAGAGATCTCCCGGCTGGCGTCGGCGAGGGCCAGGAGCGGGTCTTCGTCGCCGAGTTGTCCGGATGCTTCGAAGCCGGCCGCAGTCAGGGCCGAGACCATGCGGTCGAGCCGGTCCTGGGCGCGCTCGCGTGCCGCGGTGTCGTCGCCGCCGGTGATCCGGGAGAGGGTCCCGCTGCGCTGCATCGGGACGACGACGTCGATCCGTGCGCCGTCTCCATCGGCCCAGTAGCGGAGCTCGTCGAGCACCTGCGGCGATTCGAGCGTCTCGTTGGCGATGACCAGAAGACGACGGGGCACGGGGCCTCCTCGGGTTGAGCGCGTTTGCCGCGCGGAGGGGCTCCGACGGGGCCGCGCGGCCCCGTCGGAGCTGGGGCTCAGGCCTCGGGCTCGTACTTGAACGAAAGCTGCAAGCGCGAGCGGTAGAGCACGACCTCGCCCTCGTCGTCCACCGTCATGTCCAGCTTCACGACCTCCGCGACGCGTAGGTCGCGCAGTGATCCGGAAGCGGTCCGCACGGCCTCGGCGGCAGCTTCCTCCCACGAACTCGGGCTCGTGCCGACAACATCAATGATCCGGTACACGCTGGCCATGACAAACCTCCTGGTCGGGAATGCGAGCGCCGGCCGATGGGGCAGCGCGTCGCCGTACCGTCAGCGTAGTCCGTGAACATGCATCAATGCGAGCCCGGCCGCACCTTCTGCGAAACTGGCCATGTGGATATCAATCGCACCGTGGCGCGGAATCTGGCCATCATCGCCGCGATCGCCGCCATCGCGGTCATCTGGTCTTCCGGCTTCGACGCCATCGCCCAGGGCATCAGCCAGATCATCCTGGTCGTTTTCGTCTTCGCCTTGCTCGCCTTCGGCTATCAGTACTTCCGCCGCAACGAGCTCGCCTGGTCGGTCATCAGCGAGACCCGCCGTCGGGCGCTCATCGGTAGCGCGATCGGCATCGTCCTGTTGGTCGCCATCGGCTTTCCGCTCCTGTCGCCGATCATCGGACCGCTCGGCGTCATCGCGTTGATCGCGATCTGCGTCGCGGTCATCGCGTGGATCATCTACGACAGTCGCCGCTTCGACTACTAGGCCTCCACGCCGGCGCGGAGCCGTGACCATCGGGCCGCATCCCACGAGTGCTCCCCTTCTGCGGTCGACCCAAGCGGGATCGCGTTGGCATGGAGGGGCGCGCCAGCGTCGAGTTCCTGGCCTTCGTACCGGCCGTCGAGGTGCTCGCGCTGGTCCTGATCCAGGTGATGCTCGTCGCCGGGTCCGGGCTCTCAGCCGCGGCGGGGGCCGCGGTCCGGGCGAGGCGGTCGGCGCCCCCGCTGAGCCCGCGCGCGCGGCGGGCTCGGGTGGGCCCAGGGAGGATTCAGGCGAGGCAATCGAGCGGTTTCTCTCTTGCGCCGTGGGCGGAATGCCGGAGCTTGTCGGCCCCACTTCAATAGAGATAGGGTGCCGCCGCATTGTTTTTGGCCTACTAGGGGAGTCTGATGTCAACAAGTCTTGAGGAACGCGCCACGAAGTGGAGTGGTTGGGTGCTTTTCGGTGGAGTCGTCCTCTTCACCGTCGGGTGGCTGAACGTGATCCAGGGCATCGCCGCACTGGTCCGCGACGATCGGTCCTACTTCATCCCGCAGGCCGATCTTCTGGTCACGACCGACTACACCGCCTGGGGCTGGTCGTTGATCATCTGGGGGGCGATCATGATCCTCGTCGGGGGTGGCCTCTTCTCTGGCAAGGAGCTCGCCCGCTGGGTCGCGATCGTCATCGTGGTCGTCAACTTGATCGGCCAGTTCGCTTTCTTCCCGGCCTTCCCGCTCTGGTCACTGGTCGTGATCGGCTTGAACATCGCCGTGCTCTTCGCACTCACCGCCAGGTGGCAGGACGCGAAGGCGATGTTGGGATAGCAGGGCTGACCTGCTCACTGCGCGCGGGAACCGGAGGCGTCAGCCCCACCCACCCAGCGCGGTGAGCAGCCAATAGTGGTCGCGGCACCCTCTGCCCCGCCCGGGACATGTGAGCTGACGTCGCGACCGCCTGCGCACCGGCCTGAGCGCCCCGCCGCGGCCGCTACCCGAGAACGCCAACAACCATGAGCTCGCCGCCGCGCAGGTGGACGACGCGGTCGTGATCGTCGTCGACCTCGAGGTCGCACTTGCGAGACGCGACAATGCGCGACCGCTCTCGCAGCCCGAGAGGGTGTGGATCACTACCGTCGCCCTTCCCACCAGGCCACGGTGCGAGTGGTATGCGGTGGCGCCCTCTACACGCCGTCCGGCCGCTTGATGCAGCGGAATCCGAGGTGGCTCATGGCGGTGTCGATCATCTGCGGCTGTCGAGCCGCCGGGCGGTATCGGTAACAATACTGCGGGGTGCACAGGTGAGAGCCTCCCTTCACCACCTTTCGGGGGATCGCGATGGCCGGTTGCGACGAATCCAGGCTCCCTTCCTCGCTTCCGCCGCGCGGAGCGGCGGGAGCGCAACACGCCCGTCGTTCATCGTTTGGGTGTGACGCGCTGTACCAGTCGTTTGTCCATTCCCACACGTTTCCGGCCATGTCGTGCAGTCCGTACCCGTTGGGGGGGTAGGACCCCACCGGGGAGGTCCGCGTCCAGCCATCGACTTCGGTGTTCTCATAGGGGAATGCGCCCTGCCAGGTGTTGGCACAGGGGTCGGCCTCCTGGGGGTCGTGATCTCCCCACGTGAAGCGGGCTCCTTCGAGACCGCCTCTCGATGCGAACTCCCATTCCGCCTCTGTCGGCAGCTCGAGATCGGCCCAGTTGCAGTACGCCTGGGCATCGCCATAACTCACCTGAACGACGGGATGCTGGTCCCGTCCGTCGATCGAGCTGTCGGGACCGGTCGGATGACGCCAATCGGCACCAGGGATCCATGCCCACCACTGCGTGAAGTTGCCGAGGTGCACGGGCCCCTGAGTCATCACGAACACCATCGCCCCGGGTACGAGGTTCTCCTCGGGTGCACCGGGGTACAGCGCGGGGTCGGGTGCCTGCTCGGCTTCAGTTACAAAGCCGGTGTCCTCGACAAATGCCGAGAAACGCTGGTTGGTCACCGGGTGCGGGTCGATCCAGAAGCCGCCGACGGCGACCCGACGGGCGGGGGCTTCGTCGGGGTAGAACTCGTCCGACCCCATGGTGAACTCGCCCCCTTCGACCCAGATCATCCTCTGACCTTTCTCCGAAACGCGGCGCTGTCTGGGGGCAATGTCGAAGCGCAAGCGCCGGGCTCATTCGCCTGTCCAGACCTCAAGGCCGCCGCTGGCCACCGGGCGGCGGCTCGCGCCTTGGGAGGTCGCGGCCCCGCGACCTTGGCGACGACATAGGCCATCGGCACAACCAGGAGGACCTGCCCAAGGATCCGATCCCGCCCGAATTCGCTAGCGGGCGTGAGACCCCGATATCCCAAGATGAGCATCGTTACGAGACTGAAGTAGACGTAGTTACCGTCCGCGTATCCCACAAGGCGCCAGAGTTCCGGGTCTCGTGCAAAGGGTCTCAAGCGCCCAACATAGCGGCGCCGAGGAACGTGGGTGCCGGCTCACTTGACGTGGTGCCGCGTCGAAGATCTACTAGCTCCGGCCCAGGGTCGACGAAGACGGCTAGGCGGCGCAGCGCAACGCCCGAATCCCCGGCCGACAGCCTCATTGTCTTCGGCGACGACATCAAACGAGAAGCGGTGGAGCCCGGTGCCCGAATCCCAGCCCAACATCCTCATTCTCTTCGGCGATGACATCGGTTGGTACAACCTGAGTCACAACAACCGGGGTGCGATGGGGTACGAGACCCCGAATATCGACCGTATCGCGCGTGAGGGAGTGGACTTCACCGACTACTACGCCCAGCAAAGCTGCACCGCCGGCCGGGCCGCGTTCATTACCGGCCAGAACCCGGTCCGCACCGGCCTGACGAAGGTGGGTCTACCTGGCGCGACTCTCGGTCTGCAGGCCGAGGACCCGACCATCGCCGAGCTGCTGAAGCCCCTCGGCTATGCGACAGGCCAGTTCGGCAAGAACCACCTCGGCGACAAGGATGAGTTCCTCCCCACCAACCACGGATTCGACGAGTTCTACGGCAACCTCTACCACCTCAACGCCGAGGACGAGCCCGAGCACCCCGACTACCCGAAGGACCCTGCGTTCCGCGAGCGCTTCGGTCCACGCGGTGTCATCCACTCGTTTGCTGACGGCCGCATCGAGGACACCGGCCCGCTGACCAAGAAGCGCATGGAGACCATCGACGACGACGTGACCGATCGCGCGGAAGCCTTCATTCGCGACGCGCACGAGCAGGGCAAGCCGTTCTTCGTCTGGTGGAACGCCACTCACATGCACCTGTGGACCCGGATTCCCGAGGAGGCCGAGGGAATCAGCGGCCAGGGCTTCTACAACGACGCCATGGTGCTTCACGACCGCCATGTCGGGCGCCTGCTCGACGTGCTCGACGAGCTCGGCATCACCGACAACACGATCGTGGTCTACTCGACCGATAACGGCCCGCACTACAACACCTGGCCCGACGGCGGCATTTCGCCGTGGCGCAGCGAGAAGAACTCGAACTGGGAGGGCGCCTATCGCGTTCCGTGCTTCGTCCGCTGGCCCGAGCGTTTGCCGGCCGGCGCCACGAGGAACGGCATCGTCACCCATCAGGAGTGGCTGCCCACGCTTCTGGCCGCC
>JAHEIS010000148.1 GCA_024639225.1 Actinomycetes bacterium
CGGTCTGCTGATCGATGATGGCCTGCAGCCTCGCGTTGATGTCGTCGCGCTCGGTCAGCAGCTGGTCGAGGTCGACTTGGCCCAGCACGCTGCGCAGAGTGGTCTGCGCGATCTGCGAGGTTGCCACGAGGTAGTTCTCCACCTGCACGATCGCGCGCGCGGCGTCGATCACCCGGAAATACGCGACCGCGTTGACGGTCACGGTGACGTTGTCGCGCGTGATCACCTCCTGCGGGGGCACGTTCAAGGTGACCGTTCGCAGGTCGACCTTGACGGCCCGATCGATGAAGGGGACGAGAAGGAAGAGCCCCGGGCCTTTGAGGCCGATCAACCGGCCCAGACGGAACACCACGCCGCGCTCGTACTCGCGCGCCACCTTGAGCGAGGTGAACAGAAAGATCACCGCGATCACCAGGACGATGATCAGGAAGATGGCAATACCGCTCATCGCTACCGCCTGTGGAGTGCACGCCGCGCGGGGGATCCGCACGGCCGAGGGCCATGGTACCGCTCGACATCACCGGAGGACGATCGGCTACGATCCCCTGCGCGTGAGCGGGGCGCCAAGCAGCGACCCGGCCGAGTTGCTGCCGCACCGGCCGCCCTTCCTCTTCGTCGACGAGATCGTCGACATCGTTCCTGGACGTGAGGCTCGGGCCCGGTGGCACATCGACGCCGGCGCCGACTTCTTCGCCGGGCACTTCCCGGGGCGTCCGATGCTGCCCGGCGTGCTGATGGTCGAGGCCCTGGCGCAGATCGCCGGGCTCGCGGCCGCGGCCAGCAGCGAGCACCGGGCCAAGCTGGCGGTGTTCGCCGGCATCGAGAAGGTCCGTTTTCGCCGCGTGGTCGTTCCGGGCGAGACCCTGGACATGAGAATGGCGATCACCCGCTGGAGAGGCCCCCTCGCCGAAGCCACGGGCGGGGCGACGGTCGATGGCGAGCGAACCGTGGAGGCGACGATCCGGTTCGCCGTCACCGACGAGGAGAGTCCGGCGTGATCGGAGTACGAAACGGAGCCAGGAGGCGGGCGCGGCTGGTTGCCCTCGGCGCCGAGGTGCCCGAGCGGGTGGTGACGAACGCCGACATGGCGAAGGTCGTCGACACCACCGACGAGTGGATCTACTCGCGCACCGGGATCAAGGAGCGCAGGTTCGTCGCCGACGACGAGGCGGCGAGCGACCTTGCCGCGAGAGCGGCCGAGAAGATTCTCACCGAGGCGGGCATGGACCCGCTGGAGCTCGACACGCTCATCATTCCGACGGCGAGCCCCGACCACCTCTTCCCTGCCACGGCGACGCTGGTCGCCGATCGAATCGGCGCCCACCGAGCGGCCGCCTTCGACATCCTGGCGGGCTGCACGGGGTTCATCTACGGGCTTGCACAGGGCACGGCGCTGATCGAGAGCGGCCTGGCGAGCAACGTGCTCGTGCTCGGCGCCGAGGCGCTGACGAGGATCACTGATCAGACCGACCGGCGCACCTGCGTGCTGTTCGGCGACGCCGCGGCGGGCGCGCTGCTGGTCGGCGCACCCGAGGACGAGGTAACGGGCTTCCTCGGCTTCGAGCTCGGCGCCGACGGTTCGGGTGGTCTCGACCTGGTCGTGCCCGCCGGGGGCTCTCGTATGCCGGCCCAGTCCGGACCCTACGAGCCGGCCCAGTCCTGCATCCAGATGAACGGTCGCGAGGTCTTCAAGTTCGCGACCCGGGTGATGGTCGATTCGTGCACAAAGCTGCTCGAAGCGCTCGAGATGCACGTGGACGAGATCGATCTGCTCGTGCCCCATCAGGCGAATCAGCGAATTATCGATCACGCCATCAGCCGCCTCGGGATCCCGCCCGAGAAGGTGTTCAACAACCTGGAGCGCTACGGCAACACGTCATCGGCCTCGATACCGCTCGCGATGCTCGAGGCGCGCGAGGCCGGGCTACTCGCGCCGGGCGACGTGACCCTGCTGGTAGGCTTCGGCGCGGGGCTCACCTGGGGTTCGACCATCATGAGGTACGAGCCGACATGATCGCGCTGCTCTTCCCGGGCCAGGGAGCGCAGGAAGTGGGAATGGGGGAGGAGCTGGCACAGGCCTTCCCGATCGCCGAGCGCACGTTCGCCGAGGCTGATGATGTGCTGGGCTACGGGCTCAGCGACGTCTGCTTCCGCGGACCGGTCGAGCGACTGACCGAGACCGACGTGTGCCAGCCCGCTCTGGTGACGACCTCCATCGCGGCGTGGCGGGTCGCATTCGAGCACGGTCTGAGCGCGGACCTTGTGCTCGGCCATTCCCTCGGCGAGTACTCCGCCCTCGTCGCGGCGGGAGCCATGCCCTTCGAGGCCGCTCTGCGAATCGTCGCCGAGCGGGGCGCCGCCATGCACCAGGCCGCCCAGGCCAACCCCGGAGGGATGGCGGCCCTGCTCGGCATGTCGGACTCCGACGCCGCGTCCCTCTGTGATGAGGCGGGCGAGTGCTGGCCGGCGAACTACAACTGTCCCGGCCAGGTCGTCGCCTCCGGCACCCGACGCGGCATCGATCGTCTCCTGGGGCTCGTGGCCGAGCAGGGGGGCAAGGCCACGCGTCTGGCGGTTGGTGGAGCATTTCACTCCCCCCTCATGGAGCCGGCGGCCGAGCGCCTGCGCCCCGCGCTCGAGGCGTGGGAGCCCGAGGAGCCCGCGATCCCGTTTCTGTCGACGACGACTGCGAGACCCGAGGGCGCCTCGGCGCTGCGCGCGAACCTCCTCGATCAGCTCACCTCACCGGTGCGCTTCGGCGACGCCGGACGCGCCGCCGTCGCTATGGGTGTGACCGGCGTGGTCGAAGTCGGCCCCGGCCGGATACTCTCGGGGCTCATGAAGCGCATCAACCGACGGATCCCAAGCCTTCAGATCGGTGCGCCCGGCGACCTCGTGGGATTGGAGGGCCTCTAGTGCCCGTCGCTTTGGTCACGGGCGCGAGCAAGGGCATCGGCGCCGCCTGCGCCGTGGCTCTTGCAGAAGCGGGCCACGACGTCGGCATCGGCTATGGGACCGATGCGGACGGCGCCGAGGCGACCGCCGCGGCCGTCCGGGCGGCCGGGCGCGAGGCGTTCGTGCATCAGGCTGACGTCTCCGATGAGAACCAGGCCGCGGGGCTCGTGAGCGCCGTCGAGGAGGCCCTCGGGCCGCTCGACGCGCTGGTGCTCAACGCCGGCATCACCCGCGACGGCCCCGCTTTGCGCATGGACTCGGAGGACTGGAGCGCGGTCATCGACACCAACCTCAGCGGCGCGTTCTACACCGCGCGCCCCGCCCTTCGTGGCATGCTGCGCCGCCGGGCGGGCTCCATCGTCGCCATCTCATCGGTCGTGGGCCTGTCGGGCAACGTGGGCCAGGTCAACTACTCGGCGGCGAAGGCCGGGATGCTCGGCATGGTCAAGAGCCTCGCGCGCGAGGCGGCCCCCCGCGGGATCAGGGTGAACGCGGTCGCTCCCGGGTACATCACGACCGAAATGACCGCGGCGATTCCGGAGCAGCTCCAGGAGCGGATCCTGGAGCACACCCCGCTGGGCCGGTTCGGCACCCCCGAGGACGTGGCCGCCGCGGTGCGGTTCCTGTGCTCCGACGATGCTGGTTTCATGACCGGCGCGGTAGTCAGCGTGGATGGAGGCTTGGCGATTGGCGTCTGAGACCCGAACCCTGGCGTCAGAGCATGATCTGCGACGCGTGGTCGTCACGGGCATCGGCGCGGTCAGTCCGATCGGCACCGGGCGCCGGGAGCTCTGGGACGCCGCGATATCCGGGAGGTCCGGAGCAGGCCCGATTACACAGTTCGACCCCCACCCTCTGACGACCACCATCGCCTGCGAGGTCGACGACTTCTCCCCCGAGGATTTCGTCGACCGCAAGGCGGTGCGCCGCCTGGATCGGTTCAGTCAATTTGCGGTCGCGGCCAGCCGGCTGGCGCTGGAAGACGCCGAGCTCGAGGTCGAGGGCGACGGGAGCCGCTTCGGCACGATCATCGGCTGCGGCGTCGGCGGCCTCCAGACCTTCACGCAGCAGTGCTTGGTGCTCTTCGAGCGCGGCCCGGATCGCCTGTCCCCGCTGTTCATCCCCACCATGGTCGCGAACATGGGCGCCGCCCAGGCGAGCATGCATCTCGGCCTGCGGGGCCCCCTCAATTGCACCACTACGGCCTGCGCGTCCGGCAACCACGCCATCGGCGACGCAACCGACCAGATCCGGCTCGGTCGCGCTGATGTGATGCTCGCCGGCGGCGTCGAGTCCGGCATCACGCCGATGGGGATCGGGGCTTTCGCCGCCATGCGGGCACTGTCGACCAACAACGACGACCCGGCGGGCGCGAGTCGCCCGTTCGACGCCGACCGCGACGGGTTCGTGTTCGGGGAGGGCGGCGCCGTCCTCGTGCTCGAGAGCCTCGAGCACGCGATTGCCCGTGGGCGCGAGCCGCTGTGCGAGGTGGCCGGCTATGGCGTGACCGGTGACGCTCACCACATCACCGAGAACGATCCCACCGGCGCGGCGCCGGCGCGGGCGATGCTCATGGCTATGGGCGAAGCGGGCCGTGAGCCCGAGGACCTCGGGTACATCAACGCCCACGCC
>JAHEIS010000149.1:0-945 GCA_024639225.1 Actinomycetes bacterium
TCGTCGACAACGCGATCGTGGTGCTCGAGAGCATCGTACGGCAGCGACAGCAAGGGAAACGGTCACTCATCGAAGCGGCGCGTATCGGCACGAGCCAGGTGTCGGGCGCGATCGTGGCGGCGACCCTGACCACGTGCGTGATCTTCCTGCCCGTGGTGTTCATGCGCACCACCAGCGGGCAGCTGTTCCAGACCCTGGCCCTGGTCGTGGTGTTCGCACTCGGTTGCTCACTCCTCGTGGCCCTGACCCTGGTGCCGATGCTGGCCAGCCGTTTCATGACCGTGAAGCCGGCTGGCGAGGACGATTCCGCGGCGGGCGCTACGGCTCCGCGGGGCTCGCGGTTCCAGGCCTGGTTCGAGCGGCTCGAGAACTGGTATGCGGCCCGGCTCGACGGGGCTTTCCGTCACAAGGGCAAGGTGCTCGGTGGGACGGCGGCCCTCGTCGCCGCGTCCATCATGGCCATCCCGTTCGTCCCGGTGGAGCTCGCGCCGCAGCTCGACAGCGACGAGATCGACATCAGCCTCGAAATGGGGCGGGGCATCAACCTCGCCGTTTCCCGATCGTACGTGGAAGAACTCGAAGCCATGGTGCGGCCGCTCGTCCCGGAGGCCGATGTCGAGTCGATCGCGACGGAAACCTGGGGCGACAACGCGTCGATCGAGATCCGCCTCAAGCCGGCGGATCAGCGCACGGTAGACCCGAGCGCCCTGGCGGACCGGATCCGCGGCGCCACGGTGGGACAGGTCCCGGGAGCCGAGATCCGCGTGCAGGCGCAATCGGGCCTGTGGATTTTGCGCCGCCTGTTCAGCGCGGGCGGCGGGGACGAAGATGTCGAGATCCAGTTGCGCGGTTACGACCTCGATCAGTCCGCCGCTCTGGCGGCCGAGATCAAGCGGCGAGCCGAGATGGCGGAAGGAATCGTCGAAGCGCGCATCAGCCGACGCG
>JAHEIS010000149.1:955-4586 GCA_024639225.1 Actinomycetes bacterium
CGATCTCGGACTGTCGGTGCAGGACGTCGGCCGGACGATCCAGACGAACGTCGGAGGCAGTCGCGCAGGGTACTTCCGTGAGGGGGGTGAGCAGTACCCTGTGACCGTGCGCCTGCGCCCCGAGGACCGCCTCACGCTGCAGGACCTCGACGCGATCGCCGTGCGCACTCCCGCCGGCGAGATGGTCCCGATTTCGGCGCTCGTGCGCCGGGAGAGCGGACGGGGGCCGACGCAGATCCGGCACGTCAACGGTCAGCGCGTCACGTACATCACGGCGAACCTGGAGAGTGGCGTGGCGCTCGGCGACGCCGTGGCCAACGTGCGCACGCAGCTTTCAGGTATGCCGCTTCCCGACGGCTTCTCGATCGTATACGGCGGCGCCTACCGGGAGCAGCAGGAAGCGCGGCGCGACTTCATCATCGCGATCGTCATGGCGCTGGCCCTCGTCTACATGGTGATGGCGGGCCAGTTCGAGCGCTTCCTCGACCCGCTGATCGTCATGTTCAGCGTGCCGCTGGCCCTGGTGGGGGTGGTGCCGACCCTCATGCTCACCGGCACGACCCTGAACGTGCAGAGCATCATGGGCCTGGTGATGCTGATCGGGATCGTGGTGAACAACGCGATCGTGCTCGTGGACTACCTGAATCTGAAACGCCGCGAAGAGGGAATGGCGATCCGTGAGGCGGCGATCGAGGCGGCGCGCCTGCGCCTCCGTCCGATCCTCATGACGACGCTGACGACGGTACTCGGTCTTCTCCCGCTCGCCATCGGCATCGGGGTGGGGGCGAACCTGCAGGCCGCGCTGGCCCGGGTGGTGATCGGCGGACTGCTGGCCTCGACGGTGATCACGCTGGTGCTGATCCCGACCCTCTACCTGAGTGCGCACGCGGGGCTGGCTCGGGTGCGTGCCTTCTCGGGCCGGCGGGCCCGGGGCGAGCCGGGCGTGGCGGAAGTCGCCGGCTAGGGTCAGACTGACTCAAATCCCTTCACCGATACACCTCGAAAAGCTCTCGACGGTCTATGGGATAAATCCTTCCCGGAACCGCGGAGGCCCATTTCGAGTGTGTCGCCGCTCCGCGCGGGCCGGGGACTTGCCCGACTCAGCCGCCGGCATCGGACCCGGACGGCGAATTCGCTTGCGTCTTGCCCCGATCTGACGCTTCGGACTAGCATTAGCCGACGGCATACATTCCCACACGATAGCCGGGAGAACGACGTGCGCTCGATAGCTGGTCATACCTCGCGCACCTGCGCCTGCGTTCCGGGTCTTCTGCTCGGATTCGCGGCGTTTCTGACGACATTTGCGGCGCCGCTTGCGGCGCAACAGGAGAACGAAGGTCCGCGCCTGACGCCGGGCCGCGCTCTGACGCTGGTGAAGGGCGACCGGGCGGCCGAGGTGCGGGAGCCGTTTCGTGCCATCGTGGTGGACGACGGACGCCTGTTCCTGACGGACACGAAGAAGGGCGACGTGCTCTGGTTCGACGAGAACCTGGTGTGGAAGGGGAGCCTCGCCGCCCTCCACCCGGCGCGAGCCATCGGAAGCCCGGTGCGGACGGTCGCCGATTCGCGCGGCCGCATCTACGTGGCGGACTCCGAGAACCGGCGCATTCACTGGTTCATCGACGATCGTTTCGGTGGGTCCTGGAGCGGACGCGGCGACGATCCGGGCCGCTTCGACTCGCTCGATGACATCGCGATCGACGGGGACGACATGGTGTGGGCGGCCGACGCCGACCGCGGCGTCCTCAACGTGTTCACGCCCGACGGGCTGCTCGAGCGGGTGATTCCCGGTTTCGCGGGCGCCGCTTTCGAGGAGCCGACGCTGGTGGCCGTGGACCGGGCCAGTGGCGTGTACGTGTTCGACGCCCGCCGCAAGGTCGTGTTCGCGGGCGACATGAACGGCGCCCACCGCTGGACGTTCTCCATCGAGACCCGGCTCGGGAGCAAGAAGCTCTACGACATGCAGGTCGATCCGACGGGAGTCCTGTTCCTGGTTCTCGAGGACAAGTCCCGGGTGGCGATCGTGAGCCCGGCGGGCGAGCAGCGGGGCGAGATCTTCGGTCCGTCGGGCCTGCCGGCGCGCTATGACCGCCTCACCGGCCTGTCGGTCTCGGCCTCCCGCGGCGTCATGACCGTGGTGGACCAGAAGGACCTCCTCGTTCAGCAGCTCACCGCCGAATGGCCGGACGAGTCGGCGTTCCTGGAGCCCGCGCCGCGCGCCTTCGCGGCCTTCGCGGTCGACACGATTCCGGCCCAGGTCCTGGCGGTGTCCCCGGGCGCTCCGGGCGGCGACGCCGACGAGCGCTGGCTCGCCCGGGATGCGGGGGGGCTGGTCGTGCTGGATCCAGAGGGCGAGCGCCTCGGCCAGGTGGTGCTCGCCCAGGTTCCGCGGCCTCTGGTCACCATGGGCATGGCCGACGGCTTCGTGCTCGTGGGCGCCGATCGCCGCATGCGGGTCCTGTCGCGCGACGGCCAGGTGGTGACCTCGCTCCCGTCGGCCACGGCCGGAGGTGAGCTGAAGCGTCCGGAGGCCCTCGCCTGGCGGGCGGGCGACGGAGCGATCGCCGTATACGACCGCGACGACGACGAGATCCAGATCCTCTCCTCCGAGGGAGCCTTCCAACAGCGCGTAGGTCGCAAGGGCACCGGTTCGGGCGAGATCTCGAAGGCCACCCACATGACGTTCGACGATGCGGGACATCTGTTCGTGGTGGATCTCGAGGGCTCACGCATTCAGGAGTTCGACGAGCACGGGATCTTCGTCGGGGCCGGGTCCCCGGTGACCATCAACCGTGAGGCCGGCAACGTGGCACTCGGGGTGGGGGCGGACACGTGGGGCCGCAGGTTCGTGCTCGACGGGGCCACCGGCACGGCGGCGCAGATCGGTTCGGACGGCGTGGAGTGCCAGGTCGGCGCTCCATGGATCAACGGCCCGGTGACCGGGCTCGCCGTGACCCCGGGCGGAGACATCCTGATCGGCGGGGGAGGGGAGGCCCGCTTCCGCACGGTCCGCTTCCGCTGCGCGGGGCCGCCTCCGATGCCGCGTGGACTTGGTCTCACCCTCGACACCGGCCCGGAAGGCGGAGCGTTGCTGGCATGGGTGCCGGGCACCCCGGGCGCGGCGACGTTCGAGGTGTTTCGACGCCAGGACGGAGGCGAGGCCGAGCTCGTGGCGACCTCGTCCGGCCCGTCCGCCGTGATCTCCAGGGGGGCCTGGGGCGAGCGGCCGGGCGAGCTGTTCATCCGCGGGGTGAGTGACCGCGGCGTGCCGGGGCCGGCCTCTGCCACGGTCACCGACCGACTCACCCCGGCGCTGCGCGGCCTGATGGCGGCCGACGACGTGCCGGCGGCCGAAGCGCTTCTCCGCGAAGAGCTGGCCGTCGCGCAGGACGAGGGGCGGGACGACGTGGTGTCGCTCAGGGCCGTCTTCCTCCAGTCGATCATCGCGCAGGGCGAGTACGACCGGGCGCGCTCCGAGCTGGAGACCTTCGAGGCCGGGCTCGATCCTGAGACCGCGGCCGAGATGCGCCTCAACATCGCGCGGGCCGCCGTTTCGGGGGCGATCCGGGCCGGATCGGGCGGGACGGCCGTGGAGTGGCTGCGTCCGATCGGTGACATGGCGCCCGGGACG
>JAHEIS010000052.1 GCA_024639225.1 Actinomycetes bacterium
AGCTCCTCGAAGTGGCTCTTCGTCGACGCAGCGATCACGCGGGCGAGGGTGGTCTTGCCGCTCCCCGGGGGGCCGTAGAGGACCATCGACGGGACCCGGTCGGCGGCGATTGCCTCCCTCAGGAAACCGTCCGGCGCGAGGACCTGCTCCTGGCCGACGAGATCCTCGAGCGATTCGGGTCGCATCCTCGCGGCCAGGGGCTGATTCGCGCGCAGCTGATCATCGACAAGGCCGGAGAAGAGGTCCGGCTCGCCGCCGCGGGAGCTCACAGACGCGCTCCCTGACCGCGGGCGCCGGGAAGGGCAAGCGCCGCGAGGCCGCCGATGACGGGCACCAAGGCGGCCATCCAGAGCCCCGCCTCGCGGCCGAGCCCGTCGGCCAGCGCCCCCATGATGGCGAGACCGGGCGGGGCGGAGCCGATCGAACCGAAGCCGATCATCAGACCGGCCGCGAGGGCGATGCGGCCGGGCAGGTAGTCCTGGCCCATCACGACCGTGACCGAGAAGGAGGCAAGGAGCACGGCCCCGCCGAGGGCCAGCAGGACGAGGCCGGGAGCGCCGCCGACGAGGATGAACCCTCCCAGCAGCGGCGTCACCATTGGCAACGTGGTGGCGAGCATGCGCCGCCCTCCGATGCGCTCGGCGACCCGGGCGCCGGCCACGGTGCCCACGGCGCCCATCACGGCGAAGAGAAAGACGACCAACCCGACCTCGCGGTCAGAGTATCCCCGCGAGTCTTGAAGGAACAGCGGCATCAACGCGAGGAATCCCCACTGGGCCCAGGTCCGCGTGGTCGTCACCCCGAGCAGGAGAATCAACCCCGGGACGTGATTGTCACCGTCATCCACGGCGCGAACCTCGGCGGTGCGCCGAGGTTCGGGAGCGGTGATGTGCGCCGAGAAGATGACCAGCAGACCGGCGATGAGCAGTCCCGGCACGAGGTACACAAGGGTCGCCTCGGGGCCGAGCACCGGGACGAACGCCGCGGCCACGAGCGGTCCCGCGGAGAATCCCATGTGCCCCCCCACCATGAACCAGGCCATGCCCGCCGTCGAGCGCTCGCCGGAGACCCGCGTGACCACGCGCGCGGCCTCGGGGTGATAGGCGGCGACGCCCAGGCCGGAACCCACGATCAGGATGAACGCGACGCTGTAACTGCCCGCCAGACCCGCGGCGCCGAGGCCGACCGCCGCGACCAGCACCGAGCCCCACAGCAGTACGGGCGTCGACCAGCGGTCGGCCGCCATGCCGAACAGCGGTTGGACCACCGAGGAGGCAAGTAGCGAGGCGCCGAGCAGCATCGAGGCCTTGAAGTCGCTCAGCGCCCAGAGGGCGGTGAAGGCCGGCAGAAACGCGGGGAGCGCCCCCACGGACATGTCGATGAAGAAGTGCCCTGCGGCGACCAGGCCGACCCCGGCGCGCGAGGCGCGGGGCAGGCTCACGGGCCCGCCGCCGGTACCCTGAGCGCGACATGGGCGGCGGCAGGGTCATACGCGGTGCTGACGCCGCGGCGCTGTTGGAGCGGTTCTGCCCGGAGGCGAATGCCGACGTCTTCGCCGCCGCCGTTTCCGGCGACGCGCCCTTTCACACGCTCGACGAACTGATGGAGGCGTGCCCGCCGGATCGCCTAGGTGTCCCCGCCGCGCGACTGCTCGGCCTGTGGGCTCCGCTTTTCGGAGAATTCGAGTGAGACGTCTCCGGGATCGCCGTCACGCTCGGCCAGGCCGAGCTCGGCGAGCTCGTCGAGGCCCTTGCGGATGTCATTGTCCTTGGGCTTCCAGAAGTCGGTGCCGGCCATGAGGTCACTCACCCGTGCTGCCACGATCGCGCCGCCCGCGGCGGCGAGAAGGAAGACGATCGGCGTCAGCGCCCCGGCCTCGATGCCGAGCGCCCCTACGTCAAGCCGGACCCGCTCGCCGCCGGCTTCGCCGGCAAACGTGCCCCGCGGCGCGTAGACGAGGGCCCAGGCCGCGAAGGTCACGACCGCGAGGGGGATCGCGCGGACCCACCATCGACGTATCAGGAGGTGCCCGGCCAGAAGCAGGACCACGCCCAGGACCACCCCGGCCTCCAGCGCCGCATAGAGCCCCTGGCGGGGGATGTCAGATCCGGTGTAGCCCCGGAGGATTCCAACGGAACGCGCGAACTGCAGATCGGTCGCTCCGCGCTGGAGTCCCTGATTCGCGATGACGAGGAAGACCACGCCGCCCAGCAGGCTCCCCGTCAGGAGACCCGTCACGAGCCGGGCCAGGGACACGAACCCCGTCCGGGCGGCGGCGATGTCGGGGGTGACCGTGCTCACGGCCTGATCCTAACCCGGCTCCGGCTCCCGGTCCGCCCGTCGGCGGTAACGTCCGCGCGGGCTGCGCGACTCATCCGCGCACGCCGAGCGTCCCACCCTCGACGTGGAAACACCCACAATTCCTCTCTATAATTGGGGTAATTGACCAACGAGGTGGAGTTCGATGCCGCGCAGCTACCAAGACGTTCTCGGCGATGCACGTCAGGACGTCCCCGAGATCGGCCCCGGTGAACTCGCCGATGAGCTGGCCCGAGCCGGTCGCCCCGTCGTGATCGACGTTCGCGAGCAGGGCGAGTGGGACGAGGGGCACATCCCGGGCGCCCACCATCTGCCGCGGGGCTTTCTCGAGAGCCGGATCGCCGGCGTCGCCGAGCCCGGCGATGACATCGTGCTGGCCTGCGCGGGCGGCTCCCGCTCGCTGCTCGCCGGCGCGACCCTGCGACAGATGGGCTACGACAACGTCCGCAGCCTCGCCGGCGGCTTCTCGCGCTGGAAGCAGGACGGCCACGACTACATCGTGCCGAGCACGCTCACCGCGGACCAGCGCTCCCGCTACAGCCGCCACGTGCGCATCCCGGAGATCGGCGAGGCTGGACAGCTCAAGCTCCTCGGCTCGCGGGCACTCCTGGTCGGGGCCGGGGGTCTCGGATCGCCCGCGGCCTACTACCTCGCGGCGGCCGGCGTCGGCACGATCGGTCTGGTCGACGATGACGTCGTGGACGAGAGCAACCTCCAGCGACAGATCATCCACCGGACCGACACGATCGGCCGGCTCAAGGCCGACTCCGCCCGCGAGGCGATCGCCGCGCTCGACCCCGGGATCACGGTCGAGACCCATCCCTTCCGCATCGACCGGGACAACGTGCTGGAGTTGATGAACGACTACGATATCGTCGTCGACGGCGCCGACAACTTTCCCACCCGCTACCTGCTCAGCGACGCCAGCCTGATGACCCGGACGCCGCTGGTCCACGCGAGCATCCTCCGGTTCGAGGGTCACGCGTCGGTCTTCATGCCGTACGAGGGGCCCTGCTACCGCTGCCTCTTCCCGGAACCGCCGCCGCCCGAGCTCGCGCCCGCCTGTGGCGAGGCGGGTGTGCTGGGAGTCCTGTGCGGAGTCATGGGCAGCATCCAGGCCAACGAGGCGATCAAGACCCTGCTCGACATCGGCGACAACCTCGCCGGGCGCCTGCTGGTCTACGACGCCCTGCAGATGTCGTTCACTGAGTTGACCGTCCGCCGCGATCCCGACTGCCCGTCCTGTGGCGCCGACGCGCACCTGGAGTTCCGGGACTACGCCGCGTGGTGCGCCGGTGCCCACCATGGCGGCGTTGGAGTCCGCGCGTGACCGTCCTGCGGATACCGCCCGTTCTGCGCGACGCGGTGGGTGGCGAGCGCGAGCTGGAACTCCCCGGCGAGACGATCGCCGAGGTCCTCGACGAACTGTTCGAGCGCTTTCCCGCCGTGCGCGACCAGCTCCAGACCCCTGAGGGCGGTCTGCACCGTTTCGTGAACGTCTACCTCAACGACGAGGACGTCCGGATGCTCGACTGGCTCGAGACGCCCCTCGCCGACGGAGACACCCTTCTGATACTTCCGGCGATGGCCGGTGGGGCGGTGTGAGCCCACCCGGCGTCGCTCCGGTCGTCGCGCCGGGGATCGAGGCGACCATCGGCGAGACGCCCCTGATCGATGTCTCGGTGCTGTCGCCCAACCCCGCGGTCCGGATTCTCGCCAAGCTCGAGAGCGACAACCCGACCGGCTCGATCAAGGACCGCACCGCTCTCGCCCTCCTTGAGGCGGCCGAGCGAGCGGGCGACATCCATCCGGGTGACACGATCCTCGAGCCGACCTCGGGCAACACGGGTATCTCGCTGGCGATGCTCTGTCGGCTCCGCGGGTACAGCCTGCGAGCGGTCATGCCCGAGAACGTGACCCCGGAGCGCCGGGCCCTGCTCAGTCTCTACGGCGCCGAGATCATCTCCTCCCCCGCGGAGACCGGGTCGAACGGCTCGGTCGAGATGGCCCGGGATCTCGCGGCGCGTCAGGGTGTCTACATGCCCTTCCAGTACGGCAACCCGGCCAATCCGGACGCCCATTACTTCGGGACGGCGGCGGAAATCGTGCGCGACTGTCCCGAGGTCGACGTCCTCGTGGCCGGGCTGGGGACGGGCGGGACGCTCATGGGCTCCGCGCGGCGGCTGCGTGAGCATCGGGCTGACGCCCGGATCGTCGCGGCCGAGCCCCTGCAGGGCGATCCGGTGAGCGGATTGCGCAGCCTCGACGACGGCTTCATCCCCCCGATCCTCGATGTTGAGCAGCTCGACGGCAAGCGCCTCGTCTCGAACCGCGACTCGGTGATCATGACCCGCCGCCTGGCCTCTGAGGCCGGTATTTTCGCGGGCGTCAGCTCGGGTGGCGTCTTCCACGTTGCGTCCCGGGTGGCCGAGTCGATGGACGAAGGGACCGTCGTCGGGATCGTGTGCGACGGCGGCTGGAAGTATCTTTCCGCCGGGATCTGGACCGACGACCTCGATGCCGTCGAGGATGATCTTGAGCGACGCCTCACCTGGTAGGTGCCTGCGGATTTCGCGGGAGCTGAGGCGCGGGCTGATCGCGCACGCCAACGACGATCTCCCCAACGAATGCTGCGGAATGCTCTCCGGGAGCGGGGATGACGTGACCACGCTCCACCGCGCCGCCAACACGGAGTCGAGCCCGTTCATGTACGTCATGAGCCCTCAGGAGCAGTTGCGCCTGATGCAGGAGATCGACGGGGCGGGCCTCGATCTGCTGGCGATCTACCACTCGCACACACGCTCGGCCGCCTACCCTTCGCGGACTGACGTTGAGCTTGCCTTCTATCCGTCGTTGGCCTACCTCATCATCTCCCTGGCTGACCCCGACGAACCCGAGATCCGCGCCTTCGCGATCCGCCGCGAGGCAGATCCGCAGGAGGCCATCAGCGAGATCCCGATCGAGACCGTCTGATCCGGGGGGCGGCGACGCCGCCCCCCGTTCAGGGCCCTCCTATTCGTCCGCCTTGGGCTCATCGGCCTTCTTGGTGGTGCGACGACGGCGGGCCGGCTTCTTTTTGGGCTCCTCGTCATCGGCCGTGGCCTCGTCGGCCGTGGCATCGTCGGCCTTGGCCTTCTTGGTCGTACGACGGCGGCGGGCCGGCTTCTTCTCTTCGGCCTCGTCGGCCGTGGGCTCGTCGGCCTTGGGCTCGTCCGCCTTGGCGTCGTCCGCCTTGGCCTCGTCCGCCTTGGCCGCATCGGCCTTCTTGGTGGTGCGACGACGGCGGGCCGGCTTCTTTTTGGGCTCCTCGTCATCGGCCGTGGCCTCATCGGCCTTGGCCTCGTCCGCCTTGGGCTCGTCCGCCTTCGTGGTGGTGCGACGGCGGCGCACGCGACGGGAGCGCGGCTTGTCGTCGCTCTCAGCGTCATCGTCTCCGGAGTCCCTGTCCGACTCGTCCTCTGAGGCGGCGGCACCGCGGCGTCGACGTCGGCTGGGCGGGGCGTCCTCGGAGTCGGTCAGCTCCTCGGGCGAGACGTCATCGTCCTCTTCGTCGGCGGCACCGATCTCCGGGGACATCATGATCATGTCCTCGTAGGAGATGGGAATGTCGGCGGGGGGCAGACCTTCCATGTCGCCGGCGTCGTCGGGCACGACGATCTCGTACACCTCGCCGTCGTCCGCAGGCGCAGCGGGCCGGTCGGTCCGCTCGGATCGGCGACCGCGGCGACGTCCGGCATCGCCGGCGTCGTCTCCGCTGCCCCGCTCGCTGTCGCTCTCGCTGCGGCCTCGACCGCGGCCCCGACCGCGGCCGCGGCCGCCGCGCTCGCGGCCGCCCCGACGGGAGCGCGGGCGCTCGCCGTCGGAGTCGTCGCTCTCGGACCGGCGACCGCGACCGCGGCCGTCACCGCCGGAACCGTCGCCCAGCGAGACCCGGTAGGTCCCGCTCCGGTCATCGGTCTGGATCTGGACGATCCCCTTCTCGGCCGCATCCTCGAGGAACTTGGAGAACGTCGCGAAGCCGAGGTCGGTCTCGTCGAAGGCCGGCGCCTTGCGGCGCATCGAGTCCTTGACGACGCTCGCCATCGGGAGGTTAGTGCCCTCGCGGTGAATCGCGCGCAGCGTGGTCCGCAGCAGCTCGATCATGTCGTCGGGCGAGCTGCTGCCGGCGCGGGCCGTGCCCCCGGAGGTGATCTTGTCGTAGAAGATGAACTCGTCGACGTTTGCGATCAGCAGCTCGCTCGCCGATTCGCGGTTGCCCACGCCGGTCACGCGCTTGTTCAGCTCGCGGAGCTTGCCCACGAGCGGCGTGAAGTCGCTGTCGCCGGAGACGATCACGAAGTTGTCGACGTGACTGCGGGCGTACACGAGCTCCATGGCGTCAACCGCCATCTTGATGTCGGCGCGGTTCTTCGCCCCTTCGCGGGCGGACGGCATCTCGATCAGCTCGAGGCCGGCGTTGATTAGTGCCTTGCGGGCGTCGCGGTAGCGACTCCAGTCGGCATAGGCGCGCTTCACGAGCACGCGGCCCTTCTCGGACAGGCGGCTCAGGACGAGCTCGATATCGAAGTCGCCGCGGCCTTTCGCGCCGGGGCGGGCCATGTTCTCGTAATCGACGAGCACGGCGAGGGCAGGATCTCGATCGGACACGAGACCTCCATTCAGTTTTTTTGGTTGTCGCCGCGCGATGCGGCGGTGGTCATGCGGCATTGGGGCCGTCGGCCCCGCCGGGTCCGCCCGTGGGCAGATGGGGGGAGGGTAGCAGGGAGCCGGGAAGCCACCCTGCGGACCGTCAGAAGACCTCGCGTCGCTCGACGAGCAGGAGCGCGATGGCGGTACTGATCATCGCGACGCCGGCGAGCACGCCGACGGACGACCACGCCATGTCCGTTCGCGACAGGATGACCCCGGGGTCGTAGTACCAGTAGACCGAGAGTCGTCCAAGCGGGGAGATGAGCGTCCAGACCTCGGCCAGGTAGTTCAGGGCATACGAGACGACCGCGAAGCCCGCCGCCCAGCCGACGGCGCGTCCTCCTCCCCGAACGCCGGCGGCCGCCGCGACAGCGACCCCGGCGATGGCCAGGCTCAGCAGCCCGCCGCCGGCGCTCACCAGGGCGAGGCCCTTCAGGCTCACAGCGCCCAGATCCGTGACGCTGAGCACACCGACGAGGCCGCCAAGGAAGCCGCCGGCCGCCACGACGGCGAGGGCGAGGGCCGTTGCGCCGGCCTGGGCGGCCAGCCAACGCCACCTGTGGATCGGCCGCGAGAGGATCAGCTCGGCGGACCCGTCCTCGAGGTCGCGCGCGGCGGCGGTCGCCATCGAGACGGCAAGGGCCCCCTGGATCACCAGGGGAATCGGGTGGATGTAGGCGGAGCCGAGGTATCCCGCCGGGCTGGCGACGTCGGCGGCGCCGGCGAACGCGCGGAGCGCCGGGGGCAGCGATTCGTAGAGCTCGCGGACCACGTTCTGGTCGACGGCCGCGTAACTCAGGGCGACGAGGAACTCGAACAGCCCGAAGGCGATCGCCAGGATCAGGATGCGCGCCCGTGCGCGCCCCAGCGACAACTGGAAGATCGTCGTCACGGGCGACCACCGGAGTAGTACTCGCGAAAGAGATCCTCGAGGCGCGGCTCCCGGATGAGCAGGTCGGTCAGGGGGAGATCCCTCAATCGGGCCAGAAGCGCCGGCACCGCTCCGTCCAAGGTGAATTCATGATCGGAGCCCGCGACGCTGACCTCGCTCATACCTGCGACGCGGTAGGCCCCGGGATCCACGGCGCCCGAGAAACGCACGCTCACCCGGCGTACCTGGTGCGCGCGGAGTTCGGCGACATCCTCGGTCACCAGCAGACGCCCGTCGCGGATCATCGCGACGCGGTCGCACAAGCGCTCCACCTCGCCGAGGACGTGACTGGAGAAGATCACGGTGCGCCCCGTGAGGGCCCAGCCGGCGAGCCATTCCATGAGGTCATCTTGGACCACGGGATCCAGGCCGCCCGTCGGCTCGTCGAGAATCGCGGTCGGCGGGTCGTGTTGGAGCGCCGAGACGATCCCGACTTTCTGCTTCATCCCGCGCGAGTACTCGCGGACCGGTCGGGCCAGATCGGCGCGATCCAGCGCCACCACGTCGAGAAGCTCCTCCCGCAGGCGCGGGGCCCGCGGGTGCAGCCGGGCCAGCATGTCGAGCATTCGCCCACCCGTGAGGTGTCGGTAGAGGCCGAGCTCTCCGGGGAGGTACCCGACCTCCGCCAGCGCTGCGAGCCGCTCCTCGGCGACATCGCGGCCCTCGACCTCGATGGCGCCCGCGGTCGGCTGCAGCATCCCGAGTGCGAGACGGATCAGCGTGGTCTTGCCGGCGCCGTTGGGACCGAGCAGGCCCATGCGCTCGCCGCGTGCGACCTCAAGATCGATCTCCTCCACGCCCACGGCGGAGCCGTAGTGCTTGCTCAGTCCTCGGGCTCGGAGGGCGGGAGTGTTCATCACGCGGGTGCGCCGACGACGCCCGGGGTGCCGGTTCCGAGGGGCGCGCGGGCGTCGGAACGGACGCAGCGGTCGGCGGCGGCAGGCACTCACGCGAGCGTACTCCGCTCCCGGGCATGCCCCAACACCGCCCGTGCCGGGCTCGCAGTGCTCCCGGGGCTGTGGCGGCGTGTGGCCACGGCGGGCAGGCCACGGCCGTACACGAATACCGACTTAGTGCACGGCGGCCGACGGCGTTCGTCCGCCCGGCGTCATCCGGCGCCGTCCCGTGACAAGTGACCCTCCGGCACGGCGGGCTCCCTCCGACTAAACTCGTACGGACGATGCGAAACACGCCGGGCACGTGCCGGCGCAGACCTGGGGAAGAAGATGGCGAGCGACACTCTGACGGTGACCGACAATCGGACGGGCAACAGCTTCGAGCTGGAGATCAACGACGGAACCGTCCGGGCGATGGATTTTCGCCAGATGAAGGCCTCCGACGACGACTTCGGCCTGATGACCTACGACCCGGCGTACACCAACACGGCCGCCTGCCGTAGTGGTGTGACCTACCTCGACGGCGAGGGTGGCGTACTCCGGTACGGCGGCTACCCCATCGAGCAGCTCGCGGAGCACAGCACCTTCCCTGAGGTCGCGTACTTGCTCTACCACGGCGAGCTGCCGTCCGCGTCCGCGCTGGAATCCTGGAACGCCGAGCTCAAGTCGGCAGCCATCGTCGACCCGTCGATCAAGGCCATCATCAGCTCGTTCAACAGGGACGCCCACCCCATGGGAATGCTGCAGGCGGTCGTCGCGGCGCTCGGAACGCTGCACCCCGAGTCGAAGGAGTTCACCCCCGAGGGCGAGCTGCGCGACTCGATCGCCCTCATCGCCAAGACGGCGACGGTCGGCGCGTGGGCATACCGCCACAACACGGGCCAGGAGTTGCTCGACCCCGACCCCGACCTTTCCTACGCGGCGAACCTGCTCTACATGATGTTCGGTGACAAGGACGTCGACCCGCGCCTCGAGAAGGCGCTCGACGTATTGCTCATCCTTCACGCCGACCACGAGCAGAACTGCTCGACCACGGCGATGCGCGGTGTGGGTTCCTCGGACGCTGACGCCTTTGCATCGGCGTCCTCCGCCATCGGCGCCCTCTACGGACCGCTCCACGGTGGAGCGAACGAGGCCGTCCTCGGCGTGCTCAACCGGATCGGGACCAAGGACAAGGTCGAGGGCTTCGTCGAGAAGGTGAAGAACCGCGAAGAGCTCCTCATGGGGTTCGGTCACCGCGTCTACAAGAACTACGACCCGCGGGCCACGATCATCAAGGCTGCCGCCGATGACGTCTTCGAGGTCACCGGGGTCAACCCGCTACTCGAGGTCGCCAAGGCGCTCGAGGCGACCGCCCTCGAGGACGACTTCTTCGTCTCGCGCAAGCTGTACCCGAACGTCGATTTCTACTCGGGTCTCATCTACGAGGCGCTGGGCATCCCGACGGAGATGTTCACCGTGATGTTCGCCGTCGGCCGTATGCCGGGCTGGGCGGCCCAGTGGCGCGAGATGCGCAACGACAAGGAGCAGAAGATCGCCCGTCCCCGGCAGGTGTACGTCGGGCCCGACGAACGCGACTACGCCGGCGTCGACGCGCGCTGACTATCCGTCTGCGGCGGAGCGGAGCAGGCGGGTCACATCCGCCAGTTCCGCGTCGCTGAGACCGGCCCATACGTCGGCGATCGCCGCCTCGCGGCCCGGAGCGGCGTCGCGCAGGACTCCCCGCCCCTTGTCGGTGAGGTGAGCCTCGATCATCCGTCCGTCGCCGGCGTGGGGCCGACGCTCGACCAGGCCCTCGCGCTGGAGGCCGTCGATCAGCTTGGTGACGTTGGGGCGGCTCACGCCCAGGCAGTCGCCGATGTCATAGAGACAGCAGCAACCGGACTCCTGCTCGGCGAGGACCTCGAGCGCGGCCAGCTTGGCCTCCGAAAGCCCCCAGGTCCGGGCGTGGCGGTTGAGGGCGCGGCTCGACGACGCCGCGATCTCATCAAGCGCCGAGGCGGCAGCCCGGGCGGCGGCGATGCGCACCTGTTCTGAACTGGTTACCCGGTTCATCACTTTCACGGTACCACCCCGCAGTGGTCGGCGGCGGGCCACACCTCCCCGGTATTCTGCGGCGGGGCGACGTCAGGAGCGCCCGCGACGAGAGCGGAGACAATGGCTGAATTGGACTGGGACGCCCTTCTGGACGAGATCGGGTCGTACATGTCACCCGACTGGATGGAGTACGCCCGCTCTCACGGCGAGAAGGGCTGGGTCCGCCTCGTTCTCCTGGTCGACGCCCATCACCAGCTATCCACCGCGCGCGCCGGCGAGAAGGTCGCCAACACGATGTACCACCTCGCCAACGACCAGGGCGAGGGCGACGCTGAGGGCTGGGAAGCGATCGAGCTCAAGCTCCGCGAGGAACGCGTCGGCATGGTGACCACGATTGTCGACTCAGCGGAGGGCGTTCTCACCGAAGAGCTCTACCCGATGTTCATCCGCTCAGCCGAGCCCATGCGCGAGATGCAGTAGCCGGCAGGGTTCCGGCCCCCGCGCACGTCTGATCCGACCAGGACCGCAGGCGCTGTATGCGGACGATAAGTGCCGGTTAGTGACGCCGTACGCTATCTAAGAGCACCCCCCGAAACTCATGTCCGAGGCTTACGGGGCTCTTAGCGCGGCTCCAATTCCCGGGTGCAGGCTGGTTCCCACGTCCCGGAACCCCTGACCTCAGGAGTGAAGACATGAGCCTGAAGAGAAAGCTCCCGGCCGCGCTCGTCGGCCTTGCGTTGCTCGCGCCGTTTGCCGGCGCTGCCGTCATCACCGGCACGAACGCCTCGGAGACCCTCACCGGCACCTCCCAGGCCGACCGCATCAACGCCAAGGGCGGCAACGACACCGTCAACGCCGGGTCCGGAAACGACCGCGTCTTCGGCGCCAATGGGGCGGATCGTCTCCTCGGTGAGGCCGGCCGCGACCGTCTGCACGGCGGCAACGGCATGGACACCCTCAAGGGCGGCTCCGGCCCGGATCGTCTCCACGGCAATCGCAACAACGACGTGCTGGACGGCGAGGACGGTCGCGATCGCCTGTACGGCGGTCGCGGCAGCGACACGCTCCGGGGCGGGGCACACCGCGATCACCTGTGGGGCCACTCCGGCAATGACAACCTCTCCGGCGGTGATGGCAACGACCGTCTCCACGGCAACAGGGGTAACGACCGCATCAACGGCGAGGCCGGCAATGACCGCGCCCACGGCGGCCGGGGCGCGGACACGATCGTCGGCGAGGCCGGCAGAGATCGGCTGTGGGGCAACAAGGGCAACGACAATGTCGACGGCGGCGCCGACAATGACCGCGTGGGCGGCGGCGACGGCGATGACACTGTCACGGGTGGCGACAACGATGATCGTGTCTGGGGCGGCCGTGGCTCCGATCACGTCATGGGTGGCGAAGGCGACGACGTCGTCCATGGCGGCCGCCAGAACGACATCGTCGACGGCGACGCCGGCAACGACATCATCTGGGTGGGCCACGGCGCTGACACGGGCCGGGGCGGCAAAGGCGACGATGTGCTCAACGCCCGCGCCAAGGACAACCAGGCCGACCTGATCGACTGCGGGGACGGCACGGACGTGGCCAACGTGCGTCCGGAAGACGTCGCGACCACGGTCAACTGCGAGACGGTGAACGTCCTGCCGTAACTCTCGCCCAAGCCCGGGCCGCCGTGGACACCGGCGGCCCGGATCGGCCCCCGCACGCCCGGACGGCATGCGGGGGTCCTTTCGTGGCCGCCCGGACCGATTTGCAGCGATCAACAGTGTGCGGATATAGTTGAATAGTGACCGGCAACGCCCAAACTCACAGCCCGATGTCCGACCCCATGGTGGACCTGGTCAGCGCACGGCTGCGTGCCCTCGCCGACCCCATGAGGATCCGGCTACTCGACCGGCTACGCCACGCGCCGGCGACAGTCGGCGAGCTGGCCGACGGCGTTGCGTCCAGCCCGCAGAACGTCTCCCGGCACCTGGCGCTGATGCACCGTGAGGGCATGCTGAGCCGGGAGAAGGATGGCAACTTCGTGCGTTACGCGCTCGAGGACCCGTCCGTCGCGGCGATCTGCGACATGCTCTGCGGCGCGGTCAGCGAGCGCGTTGCATCCCTCGGCCAAGCGGTCGGCGCCACGCGCGCGACGAGAAATCCGACGAACGATCTCGGAGAGTCAGCATGATCCTGCGCCAGTTCATCCTCGACGACCTGTCGTCGGCCGCATATCTCGTCGGCGACGCCTCCGCGGGCATCGCCGCCGTCGTCGACCCCCACCTCGACGTCGAGCAGTACATCGAGGCCGCCTCTTTCTACGGCGTCGAGATCGCCCACGTGCTCGAGACGCACAGCCACGCGGATCGGGTCTCAGGTCACGGGCTGCTCGCCGAGCGCGGCGCGGTGGTCCATGTTCACGAGGCCGCGGCGGTCGACTACCCCCACGAGCCTTTCGTCGACGGGTGGGAGCTGGAGCTCGGCGATGTGCGCATCCGGGCGCTGCACACGCCCGGTCACCGACCTGAGCACACCGCATTCGTGCTGTCCGACCGCCGACGTGGAGCGGCGCCCTGGGCCGTGCTCACCGGCGACTCGCTCTTCGTCTCGGACACGGCGCGCCCGGACCTCGCCGTCGATCCGGACGACGGCGCGCGCGATCTCTTTCGCAGCCTCCACGGCGGCCTTCTCGCTCTGCCGGCCGACACGGAGCTCTGGCCCGGCCACCTGGGCGGCTCCCTGTGTGGCGGGCCCGGCATGGACATGAAGACGAGCAGCACGATCGGCTATGAGCGCGAGCACAACCCTGTGTTGGGCATTCGGGACGAGGGTGAGTTCGTCGACCGGGTCACGCTCGACCTGCCGCCTCAGCCAGCCAACTTCCACCGCATTGTCGACATCAATCGCGGCCCGTTCGTCACGCCCGACGACGAGCCGGAACACATCGATCTCGACGATCTCGACGAGCGGGTCTCCCGGGGGGCGCTGGTCATCGACCCGCGTGACAGCGTCGACTTCGACGCGGGCCACATTCCCGGAGCACTCTCGAATCCCGCGCGCCAAGGCGGCTTCGCGAACCGGTTGGCCTGGCTGGCCGACCCTGAGGCCGAAATCGTCCTCCTCGCCGACTCCGTGGCCGCGGGTCAGCATCTCGCGCTCCTGGTTGCCTCGGTCGGCATCGGGAGCCGTCCCGCCCTCGCCATCGACGCGACGGCGGCCTGGGCGGAGTCGGGCCGATCGCTCACCACGATCCGCCGGGAGCCCGCGGACGCCCTCGCCGAGCTGCGTTCGCTCAGGCCGGACCTCGCGATCCTGGACGTGCGGGAACGCTCGGAATGGGAGGCGGGTCGGATCGAAGACGCCGTCCACCGCCCGTACCACGAGCTCGGGGACGGGATTCCCGAGCTCGACCCGAGCCGGCCTGTGGCCGTCATCTGCGCGTCCGGCCAGAGGGCCGGAGTAGCCGCGAGCGTCCTGGCCCGCGCCGGGTTCACGGAACCCATCCACATCGTCGACGGAGGAGTTGGCCAGGCCATCGCCGCGAGCCCGGACCTCGCCGGCGTGGGCGACGTGTGACCCCCCCCGGCCGTCGGGTCTGACGCCGGCGGGCCATGGAGATCCTCCTCACCCTCCTGATCGGGTTCGCGATCGGCGCGATCCTGGGAACGCTCGGCGCAGGCGGCGGCGTGATCACGGTCCCCGCGATCGTCTACGTGCTGGGTGAGCCGGTCAGTGCCGCGGCCACCGCGTCACTGGCGGTCGTGGCCTCGAACGCGGCCGCCGGATCGGCGTCTGCGCTACGGCGCGATGCGGTCAACCTGCGGGTCGCGGCCCTTTTTCTCGTCGGCGCCCTGCCGGGGTCGGTTCTCGGGGCGGCACTCGCCACCGTGACCGCCGACGAGCTGGTCCTGGGCCTCTTGAGCGGACTGATGGTCCTTGCTGCAGTTGCTCTTGTCCGCCGTCCCTACTCGCCGGACCCCAGTCGGGCCCGCGACTGGTACGGGGTCCCGGCGGGTCTCACGATCGGCGTTCTCACCGGCATCTCCGGAGTTGGCGGCGGCTTTCTCATCCTGCCGGTGCTGGTCCTCCTCATCGGACTCCATACACAGCTCGCGGTGGCGACGTCACTCGTCGTCATCGCCGTGACCTCGGCGAGCGCTTTGATCGCCCGCCTCGCGACCGGTGCCGAACTGTCGCTGGAGATCGTCGTGCTCCTCGCGGGTGCCGGCGCGCTGGGGGCGATCGCCGGGCGCCGCTACGGGAGCCGGCTGCGCGACACCCAGCTGGACCGCGCCTTCGCCGCGGTCCTCGTCATCCTCGCCGTCGCCATGTTGGTGAGCCTCTTCGTGTGAGCCGCCGCGCGCGGGCTGATCCCGCGGCGCGGCGGCGGGAGCCTCAGGCGATCGCCTCGTACGCGGGCAGCGTGAGGAACTCGGTGAACTCCTCCTTGAAGGTGATCTCGCGGAAGAGCTCGGCCGCCTGGTTGAACTTCTTCGTGGCGAAGTCGTCGGCGTCGGCGGTGATCTTCTCGAGCTCCTCGTCGATGATCTGCTCGACCATCGCCCGATCGACCTTGCGGCCGTCGTCCAACACGCCGTGCGGGGACCGGATCCACTGCCAGACCTGGCTGCGGGAGATCTCGGCGGTCGCCGCATCCTCCATCAGGTTGTTGATGGCGACCGCGCCGATGCCCGCCAGCCAGTAGCCCATGTACTGGATCCCGACGCTCAGATTGTTGCGCAGGCCATCCTCGGTGATCGGGCCCTTGGGACCGAAGTCGAGGAGGTCGTCGGCCGTGATCTCGACGTCGTCGAGCTGCTTGTCGAGCTGGTTCGGTTTGTCACCGAGCACGTCCACGAAGGCGTCGAGGGCGATCGAGGTCAGGCCGGGGTGGGCCACCCACGTGCCGTCGTGGCCGTTGGTCGCCTCGCGGACCTTGTCCTGACGGACGAGCTCGAGGGCCTTCGCGTTGGCCTCCTCGTCGTCCTTGATCGGGATCTGCGCGGCCATACCGCCCATGGCGTGAGCGTTCCGGCGGTGGCAGGTCTTGATGAGCAGCAGGCTGTAGCTGTTCATGAAGTGGGTCGTCATCGTGACGAGCTTGCGGTCGGCGAGGATCATCTCCGGGTCGCGACCGAAGCGCTTGATGCAGCTGAAGATGTAGTCCCAGCGTCCGGCGTTGAGGCCGGCGGAGTGCTCGCGCAGCTCGTAGAGGATCTCGTCCATCTCGAACGCCGCCAGGATCGTCTCGATCAGGACGGTCGCCTTGATCGTGCCCTGTGGGACCCCCAGCTCATCCTGGGCCATCACGAAGATGTCGTTCCAGAGGCGCGCCTCGAGGTGGCTCTCCATCTTCGGCAGGTAGAAGTACGGCCCGCTGCCGTTGGCCTTGAGCTGGGCGTGGTTGTGGAAGAAGTAGAGGGCGAAGTCGAAGATCCCGCCCGAGACCACCTCGCCGTCGACGGTCATGTGCTTCTCGGGCAGGTGCCAGCCGCGCGGACGCACCAGCAGGGTCGCGAGATCGTCGCCGAGCTCGTAGGACTTCTCGCCCTGCTGGAGGCTCAGCGTGCGCCGGTTGGCGTCGCGGAGGTTGATGTGGCCCTGGATGGCGTTCTTCCAGGTCGGCGTGTTCGAGTCCTCGAAGTCCGACATGTACGAGTCGGCGTCGGAGTTGAGGGCGTTGATGATCATCTTGGCCTCGACGGGGCCGGTGATCTCCGCGCGACGCTTGAGCAGATCATCCGGCTGCGGTGCGATCGTCCAGTCGCCCGCGCGCACGTCGGCCGTCTCGGGCAGGAAGTCCGGACGCCTCCCGGCGTCGATGTCCGCCTGACGCTCCTGGCGACGGGCGAGGAGCTCCGTGCGGCGGCTGTTGAAGGCACGGTGGAGCTTCGCGACCAGGGCGACCGCGTCAGGGGTGAGGATCTCGGCGAACGCGTCGGTCACCTCCGCGGTGATCTCGACGCCGTCGGGAAGAGAAAGACTGCTCATCGGGAAAAGGTCCTTTGCTGGCCGGTGGAGATGGATACCGTGCGCGCGAAGCGACGCCTGTGCGGGCGATGGACGA
>JAHEIS010000150.1 GCA_024639225.1 Actinomycetes bacterium
CTTCCTGGGGACCGTGCGGGCGGGGGAGCTCGGGAGCGCCGCCGACCGTCAGCAACAGCTGAAAGTGGAGGTCCCGGCGCCACGGGGCTCGATCGTCTCGCGCGACGGCCGCGTCCTCGCCAACGATCGTCTCGTCGTCGACGTCACGGCGACGCCCGCTCTGATCCAGGATCCCGCCGACGTCCAGCAGGCAGCCGAGGCCCTGTCACCCATCCTCCGGCGCAAGCCCGACACCCTCGCGGGGCTGCTGTCCGGCAACGAGCGCTACGCGCTGCTCAAGCGTCAGGTCGATGCCACCGACGCCGAGAAGATCGCCGAGATGGACCTCACCGGCATCCACCTCACCGACACCTTCCAGCGCCACCTGCCGCGGGCCCGCAGTGGCGCCCAGCTGCTGGGTCTGACCGACATCGACCGGGCCGGCCAGTCGGGCCTGGAGCTGGAGTTCGACGAGGACCTCCAGGGAATCCCCGGCGAGCGCCTCGAGGTGCATGATCCGGCCGGCCGCCCGCTCAAGGTCCTGGCCGAGACCGATGCCAAGCCCGGAGCCACTCTCCGTCTGACCATCGACACCGAGATCCAGGCCAAGGCCGAGAGCATCCTCGCCAGCGTCGTCAAACGGCGGGGCGCCAAGTCCGCGACGGCGATCGTGATGGATCCCCGCAACGGCAAGGTGTTCGCCATGGCGACGGTCCCCCGCTTCAACCCGAACGTGAGGACCAAGGTGCCCGAGGCCCGGACCCACAACCGCCCCGTCACCGACACCTTCGAGCCCGGCTCGACCTTCAAGGTCGTGACCGTGGCCGGCGCGCTCGAGGAGAAGGCGGTCACCCCCGGGAGCCGCTTCAACCTCCCGGTCAGTTACACCCTCTACGACCGCACCTTGCGGGAGGCCGAGCGCAAGGAGGAGCAGACCCTCTCGGTCACCGAGATCCTCCGCGACTCGAGCAACATCGGCACGGTCAAGATCGCCGAGGAGCTGGGGCCGGACGGCGTCCAACGCTGGATCGACCGCTTCGGCTTCGGAGAGACGACGGGCATCACCTACCCCGGCGAGGTTCCGGGCCTGGTGCTTCCGCGCGACAAGTGGTCGGGCGTGTCCATCATCAACATCCCGATCGGCCAGGGTATCGGTGTCACCCTCGCCCAGATGGCCCGGGCCTACTCGGCGATAGCCAACGGTGGGCTGCTGGTCACGCCGCGGGTGGTCAACCGGGTCGGATCCAAGACCCTCAAGACCCCAGAGCGCCGCCGGATCATGAGCCGGGCGACGGCGCGCAAGCTCAACACGATGCTCGTCGGCGTGGTCGACGACGACGGAACCGGCATCAATGCCCAGATCACCGGGTACCAGGTGGCCGGCAAGACGGGGACGGCCAACAAGGTGAATCCGGAAACCGGCGAGTACGACAAGCGCTACGTCGCCTCGTTCGTGGGCTATGCGCCGGCCGCGAAGCCGCAGCTGCTGGTGGCCGTGGCGGTGGATGAGCCGCGGCGCGAGTACTACGGCGGAGCGGTCGCGGCGCCGGCCTTCAAAGAGATCGCCCTCTTCGCCCTGCAGCGCCTGAAGATCGCCCCCTAGCTGAGAGAATCCTTCGGGATGACGCTCTCGTCGCTGCTCGCGATCCTGCCCGGTGCTCGCCGCGTGGATCCGCCCGGAAGCACCGAGCCACCGCCTCTGAGCGGGGTCGCATATCACGCCGCCCGCGTCCGGCCGGGAGAGATCTTCTGCTGCCTGCCCGGGGCCCGGGCCGACGGGCACGACTTCGCCGCCGACGCGCTCGCCGCCGGGGCGGCGGCCCTGATCGTGGAGCGCCCGCTGGAGCTCCCGGCGCCGCAGATCGAGGTCCCGGACGCCCGCCTCGCCATGGCCCTGGCCGCCGCGGCTCTCGAGGGCGATCCGTCCGCGGCGCTGGACGTCGTCGGCATCACCGGGACCAACGGCAAGACCACGACCGCCTTCCTGATTCACGCGGTGCTCACAGCCGCCGGCCGCTCGTGCGGGCTGCTCGGGACGATCGAGGCCCGGATCGGGGGGCAGGTCGAGCCGGTCTCCCGCACGACCCCCGAGAGCGTCGACCTTCAGGCGACGCTCGCACGGATGCGCGACGCCGGAGACGTCGCCTGCGCGATGGAGGTCTCCTCGCACGCCCTCGTCCAACGGCGCGTCGCGGCCACCCGCTTCGCCGCGGCCGTCTTCACCAACTTGACCCGTGACCACCTCGACTACCACGCGGACGTGGAGGACTACTTCGCGGCCAAGCGCCGTCTCTTCGTCCGACCCGAACACGAGGGCCCGGATCCGCCCGCCGCGAGCAATCTCGATGACCCATTCGGCCGGCGGCTCGCGGACGAGGCCGTCGCGCTCGGTTTCTCGCTTGAGGGCAGAGCCGACGTGCATCCGATCCGCGCCGACGCGCATCCGCGTGGTTGGTCCGCGGAGTTCGCGACGCCCCGCGGCCCACTCGCAATCGAGACCTCCCTGCGCGGCGGCTTCAACCTGTCGAACGTCGCCGCGACGGTCGCCGTGGGCGAGTTGCTCGAGCTGCCGCACGCGGCGGTGGCGGAGGGCATCGCCGGCCTGGCCGGGGTGCCGGGGCGGTTCGAGCCGATCGAGTCCGGCCAGCCCTTCACTGTCCTGGTGGACTACGCCCACACGCCGGACTCGCTCGAGAACGTCCTGCGGGCAGCGCGACCGCTGGCGGGGTCGAACCGCCTGCTGGTCGTCTTCGGCTGCGGAGGGGACCGTGATGCCGGCAAACGCGGGCCCATGGGAAGCGCCGCCCGGACTCTGGCGGACGTCGCCGTGGTGACGTCGGACAATCCGCGGGGCGAGGACCCGCATGACATCATCCGCCGGATCGTCGACGACTCCGCCGGCGGGGCGGAGCTGATCATCGAACCGGATCGCCGGGCGGCGATCGCCTTGGCGCTCGCGTCGGCGGACGCGGACGACGTCGTCGTCGTCGCCGGCAAGGGACACGAACAGGGGCAGGAGACGGCGGGCGTGGTGACACCTTTCGACGATCGGGACGTGGTGCGCGAGCTCCTGGAGGACGCATGAGGATGAAGGCCAGTGAGCTGAACCGCGCCACGTCGGGCTGGCTCCCGGTCGGCCATCCCCAGACCGAGTTCGAGGGAGCGTTCAGCGACTCGCGCGAGGTTCGCGAGGGCGCCCTGTTCGTCGGCATCCGTGGCGAGAAGGCGGACGGCGGCCAGCACGCGGCCGAGGCGCTGCGCGGGGGCGCCGCCGCCGCGCTCGTCTCGAAGTCCGCGTGGATGTGGATCGAGGGCGAGGCCATGGCCCTCCGCAAGCCGGTGGTCGTGGTCGAGGACACGACCACCGCGCTCGGCGCGCTCGGGACCGCGGCGCTCGAGATGAGTGGCGCCCGCGTCATCGGCGTCACGGGCGCGGTCGGCAAGACGACGACCAAGGACATCCTGCTCGCGATGCTCCGCGCCGCGGGCGCCCGGGCCGAGGCGACGCCGGGAAACCGGAACACCGAGATCGGTGTTCCCTTGGCTCTGCTGGACCTCGCGGAGGACACCGAGATCGCCGTGGTCGAGATGGGCATGCGGGGAACCGGTCAGATCGCACGCCTCGCCGAACTCGCCCCGCCCGCGGTCGCCTGCATCACGGCCATCGCCCCGGTTCATCTCGAGCTGGTCGGCACCATCGAGGCGGTCGCCGCGGCCAAAGCCGAACTGCTCGCGGCCCTCGGCGACGGAGGCGTGGCCGTCGTACCCGAGAACGAGATCCTGCTCGAGGAGCACGTCGCCGCGCTCGCCGACGGCGTCGAGGTCCGCCGCTTCGGCGACGACCTCCCGGACGATCTCGCGATCGACCTCCCCTTCGCCTGGCAGCGGGCGAACGCCGCCGCTGCCCTCGAATGCTGCCGGGCGGTGGGGCACGTCCCGCCGCCGGGTACCCCGATCCCCGTGGAGTTCTCCGGCCTGCGGGGCGAGCAGAGACAGCGCGCGTCCGGCGGCACGGTGATCGCCGACTGCTACAACGCGAACCCCGCGGCCATGGAGGCCGCGCTCACCGATCTCGCCGGGCGCGACGGCCGCACGGTGGCGGTCCTCGGCGACATGTTCGAGCTCGGCGCTGATGAGCTGCGCTTCCACCGCGAGGTCGGCGAGCGCGCAGCGGCACTGGGCATCGGACTGGTGGTCGGCGTCGGCGAGCGGGCGGCCGAGTATGTCGCCGCGGCGCCCGGCGGGGTTCACTTCGCCGACGTCGAGGCGGCCCGCGAAGGGTTGGCGGACCACATCGGCGACGGCGACACCGTGCTCCTCAAGGGCTCGCGTGGCATGGCGCTCGAGCGCCTGCTCGACATCGTGGACTGATGGTCGAAACCCTCCTACCCCGGGTACTGATCGCCATCATCGGGGCGACCGTCTTGACTCTGTTCCTCGGCCCGCGCTTCATCGGGTGGCTCCGGGCCAACGAGGTCGGCCAGTTCGTGCGGCCCGAGGGGCTCATCCCCGATGCGCACATGGGCAAGAAGGGAACCCCGACAATGGGT
>JAHEIS010000053.1 GCA_024639225.1 Actinomycetes bacterium
CGATGGATCCGCCGCGGTTCCTCTCCGGGGGTGACCGGGTGCGCATCGAGATCGACGGGCTCGGCGCCATCGACAACCCGGTGGTCGCCGGTGCCTGACGACCGCTCGCTGATCACCGTCATCACGGGCGCCGGCATCGGCATCCCGAGGGGGCTGCTGGGCGGCGCGGTGGAGGACCTCGCCGCCGCCCTGATGGACGACGCGGCCACCGGCGAGCAGATCGCCTTGCTCACGACGGCCGCCGCCGCCGCACACTGGGAGCAGATGCGGGCGCCGGTCGAGGCTGCGCTCCGCCGGGCCGCCGCCATGGCCCCTGTCGAGGACGACGCCGCCTACGCCGAGGCGCTCCTCCACACCGACGACCCCGATCCCGACAATCCACTCGCGCGCCTGCTCGCCGCCCAGGCCGCAGCCGCGCTCGCGGCGGCCCGCAGCCGCGCCCAGGAGCGCCTCGCCGCGTTGGATGCGGCGCTCGGAGTCGCGGGATCCCGCGGCCGCGAGGCCGCCTCAGAGGCGGTCGGCGCGATGGCCGTCGATCTGCTCGACCTCGATCCTGAGGACTACGAGCCGGAGATCACCGCGTTCGTCGGCGCCGGGCAGACCGATACCGCACAGGCCGATCTCGCCCGGCAGACCTCGGACCCGGACGTGCGGGCCCTCGCCCGCGAGGCCCTCGGAACGCTTGACGCCGATCCTCCCGCGGCCGCGGAGGCCGTAGCTGCCCTCGCCGCCGGGGCGCCCCCCGATGATCCCGCCGAGGACGCGGTGTGGGTCGCCACGATCATGGCGCTCGCCGAGGAAGCGATCGCGCTCGCGCTCGCCGCCGATCCGGCGACGGACCGGCCCTCGGCCTAGCGGACCCCGGCCCGTTCGAGGATCTCGGGGATCGACTCCTCCCAGGCGACCGCCATGACGTGGCAGCCGGCGACTCCGTCGAGCTCGGTGAGGCGCTCGATCACCTCGATGCAGATCTTCTTGCCCTCCTCGCCCTGATCGGTCGCGTCCTTCATCCGATCGATCAGCGCGTCAGGGACCTCGACGCCCCAGACCTTGTCCCGCATGTGTTCGGCCATGCGGAGGTGCTTGAAGGGGCCCACGCCGACGAGGATGCGCGGCCAGCGGGGGAGGTCCGCGTCACGCAACTGTGCGAGGAACGCCTCGAGCCGATCGGGCATGTAGCAGAGCTGCGTCTGGAAGAAGTCGGCGCCGGCCTCGATCTTGGCGCGGATCTTCGAGATCTCGACGTCCGGATCGTCCGCCATCGGATGCGCGGTGGCGCCGATGTGCAGGTGCGGGGGCGGGCCCGCGAGATCCTCTGCGTCGTCGTTGGCGAAGGTGCCGCCCCGCAGGCTGTCCTGGAGCCGGAGCAGCCCGAGCGTGTCGATGTCGTTGACCACGGTCGCGTCGGGATGGTTCCCGATGTGGACCGGATCGCCGCTCATGGCCAGCGTGTTGTGGAGGCCGAGCGCGGAGGCGCCCAGCAGATCGGAGGTCAGTGCGAGTCGGTTGCGATCGCGCACGGTGAGCTGCAGCACGGGCTCGGCCCCGGCGTCAAGCGCGATCCGACCGGCGGCGAGCGGCGCCATGCGCGACTGGGCGGTCTGGTTGTCCGTGATGTTCACCGCGTCGCACACCGGACCCAGGATCTCCGCCTTCTCGGTGACCGCGGAAGCGTCGGCGTGCTTGGGTGGGCCCAGCTCGCTCGTCACGGCGAAGCGTCCGTCGTTCAGGGCGTTCTCGAGGCGGGTCGGCGGCACGTCGGCGAGGCTAGCAGGGCCCGGGCCGCCTGCCGCGCGGCCCGTAATGTGAGCCGATGCCCGCTCCGGAATGCCCGCGATGAGCGCCCCGCGCGCGGGAACCCTCGCCCATCTGGCCGCCATCCGCGAGCGGCTGGCGGCCGCCCACGGCCCACGGCCCTGGAGGCGCCATCACGACCCCCTCGCCGAGCTCGTGACGACGATCCTGAGTCAGAGCACGAGCGACGCGAACCAGTTCCGGGCCTTCGACGCCCTCCGGGAGCGGTTCCCGACATGGCGTGCCGTGGCGGCCGCGCCGACCGCCCGGGTGGCAGACACGGTCCGGATGGCCGGCCTCGCCGACCGGAAGGCGCCCCGGATCCAGGCGGTGATCCGGTGGGCGGAGAGCCACCCACGCGGAGCCGACCTCGAATGGCTGGGCGACCTTCCCGTCGGTGAGGCGATCGCCGAGCTCGTCACGCTGCCCGGAATCGGCCACAAGACGGCGGCGTGTGTTCTCTGCTTCAGCTTCAACCGTCCCGTGCTGCCCGTCGACACCCATGTCCATCGCATCGCGCTGCGCACGCACATGGTCCCGGCGGGCACTGATCCGCGGCGCACCCAGGAGCGTCTGAGTCGGCGAACCCCCGACGGGTGCCACTACCCCGTCCACATGCAGCTGATCGCCCATGGTCGCGCGGTCTGCCGGGCGCGGGAGCCCCGGTGCGATTCCTGTGTTCTGCAGGAACTCTGCCCATCCGGACGCCACACCTGAGGGAGCCTTCCCGTACGTACCGGCGAGTCGTCTTCACAACTGTGGTCCTGTTCAGAACCCTGTTGAGAAGCCATCGGCCGGCGCGGGAAAAGATCCCAAATTGCAGGTGCAGCGAGAGGACGCAACCGTTGTGGGAAACCGTTCCACCGTGTACTCGCGCGCCAGAGAAATGTAATCGTCGCACCCGGGCCCCTAACGTCGAATCGGCGGATTCGAGCCTGCCGTCGGCAGCGATCCGACCGCCGCGGTGACCCGCGACGTGACCGGCGAACCCCGCCAATCCTAAGGTTGCGTTGTCACACGGCATCTGACTTGACATGACACGACTCAGATCACATACTGCTTCCAGCATCAATGCAGTGCCGGAGGACCCGGCGACACGACGCCACGGAGGCCGTTACTCACATGGGAAAGACGATCGGGATCGATCTCGGCACGACCAACTCAGCCGTCGCCGTACTCACCGGCGGCGAGCCCGAGGTCCTGCCGAACGCCGAGGGAGGTCGCACGACCCCGTCGGTCGTCGGCTTCGGTGACGAGGATCGCCTCGTCGGGACCGTGGCCAAGCGTCAGGCGGTCACCAATCCGGAGAAGACCATCTTCAGCGTCAAGCGGTTCATGGGCCGCAAGTTCGCGGAGGTGGACGACGAGTCGAAGGCCGTGCCATACGCCGTGGTCGAGGGCACCAACGGCGACCTGCGGGTCAAGATCGACGACAAGGAGTTCAGCCCGCCGGAGATCAGCGCCATGATCCTGCAGAAGCTGAAGGCCGACGCCGAGGCCTTCCTCGGCGACGAGGTCGACGCCGCGGTCATCACTGTCCCGGCGTACTTCAACGACGCGCAGCGCCAGGCGACCAAGGACGCCGGCACGATCGCCGGACTCGACGTCAAGCGCATCATCAACGAGCCCACCGCCGCGGCCCTCGCCTATGGCCTCGACAAAGAAGACGATCAGACGATTCTCGTTTTCGACCTCGGTGGGGGAACGTTCGACGTGTCGGTGCTCGAGATCGGCGACGGTGTCTTCGAGGTCAAGGCGACGGCCGGCGACAACCGCCTGGGCGGCGACGACTTCGACAAGGCGATCGTCGACTGGATGGTCGAGGAGTTCAGGAAGTCCCAGGGCATCGACCTGAGCGCGGACAAGATGGCGCTCCAGCGTCTCTACGAGGCCGCCGAGAAGGCCAAGATCGAGCTCTCGACGACGACCTCGAGTCAGATCAACCTGCCCTTCGTGACCGCGGACGCCAGCGGACCCAAGCACCTCGACATGTCGCTCTCCCGCGCCAAGCTCGAGGAGCTGACCCGGGACCTGCTGGAGCGGCTGGTCGGTCCGACGAAGCAGGCCCTCAGCGACGCCGGTGCCTCAAAGCCCGAGCACGTCATCCTCGTCGGCGGCATGACCCGCATGCCGGCGGTCGTCGATCGGGTGAAGGAGCTGACCGGGATCGAGCCCCACAAGGGCGTCAACCCGGACGAGGTCGTCGCGGTCGGCGCGGCCATCCAGGCCGGCGTTCTGACGGGTGACGTCAAGGATGTGCTCCTGCTCGACGTGACCCCGTTGTCGCTGGGCATCGAGACCAAGGGCGGCGTGGCGACCAAGCTGATCGAGCGCAACACGACGATTCCCACCAAGAAGAGCGAGACGTTCTCGACGGCGGACGACAACCAGGGCCAGGTCGAGATCCACGTCCTCCAGGGCGAGCGCGAGATGGCGGCGCACAACCGCACGCTCGGTCGCTTCAACCTGGTCGGGATCCCCCCGGCTCCGCGCGGCGTGCCGCAGATCGAAGTCGCATTCGACATCGACGCCAACGGCATCGTGAGTGTGTCGGCCAAGGATCTGGGCACGGGCAACGAGCAGCGGATCGAGATCAAGGCCTCCAGCGGTCTCTCGGACGAGGAGATCGACCAGATGGTCACCGACGCGGAGTCCCACGCCGAGGACGACAAGCGCCTCAAGCGCGTCGCCGACGCGCGCAACCAGGCCGAGGCCCGCGCCCACGAGGCCGAGCGTCAGCTGACCGAACACGGCGACAAGGTCGACGAGGCCCTGCGGACGGAGATCCAGACCGCCGCCGCCGCCGCGACGTCCGCCGCCGAGGGTGAGGACGCGGATGACATCGAGGCCAAGACGGCCGCGCTGACCGCCGCGCTCCACAAGCTCTCGGAGCAGGTCTACCAGCAGGCCGGCCCGCCCCCCGGCGGAGCCGCCGGCGGTGGCGCCGGAGCCGAGGTCCCGCCCGAGGACGTCGTCGAAGATGCCGAGTACGAGGTCATCGACGAGGACGACGAGGCCAAGACCGCATGAGCGGGCGCGGCACAACGATCCCCAACCCACGACCAACGAGGAGAACGAATCACATGAAGACCATGACCTTCGATCCCTTCCGGGAACTCACGTCGGTGGGGCAGGAGCTCGACCGCTTCATCAATCGCACAATGTCCAACGAGCAGGCCGGAGATCGGTCCTGGACCCCGCCCCTCGATATCCACGAGGGCCCGGAGTCGATCGAGCTCAGCCTCGAGATACCCGGCATGACGCGGGATGACGTCGGCATCGAATTCGACGATGGCGTTCTGACGGTGTCGGGCGAGCGCAACTACTCGCGCCCTGTCGAGGCGGAGGGCTATCGCCGCGTGGAGCGCGCGTACGGTCGCTTCCTGAGGAGCATCAGGCTTCCGCAGGGCGTCGACCCGGAGGCGATCTCGGCGTCGATGAGCGACGGCGTGCTCTCGGTCACCGTCCCGAAGGCCGAGGAGGCCAAGCCGAAGAAGATCTCAATCGGCGAGAACTCGCCGGTCATCGAGGCGGATTCGGCGGACTGATTCACGTGAACGACCAGCCCACTGACGACCCGTCCGTGGAGATTGACGGCGCCGCCCCCGAGGGTGCGGCGCCGGGGGTCGCTCCGGATGACGGGACCGCACCCGAGCCCGAGGCCTCAGAGGGGTCCGATGAGTTCAGCCGGATCACGGCCGAGCGCGACGAGTATCTCGAGTCCCTGCAGCGCGTGGCGGCGGAGTTCGACAACTACCGCAAGCGCACCGAGCGCGAGCGCGCCAGCGCCGCGAGTCAGGCCGGGCGCTCCGTCCTCGAGCAGCTGCTGCCCGTCATGGACAGCCTGGCGCGTGCGGTCGAGGCGCTGGCCGACGTCGATGAGGCCCGCGCCGGCGTTGCGATGGTCGAGCAGCAGCTCGGCGGTGTCCTGGCGGCCCACGGGCTCAACCGCCTCGATCCCGCGGAGAACGATCCCTTCGACCCCCAGATCCACGAAGCCGTCCAGTCCCTTCCCAGCCCCGAGCACGAACCGGGAACCCTCGTCGCCGTGATCCAGACCGGCTACCGGTTCAGCGACGGGTCGCTTCTCCGACCCGCCCGCGTCGTGGTCGCAGCGGCGGAGACCTCGACAGAGTGAGAGGTGGTGTGTGAAAGATCTCTACAGCGTCCTCGGGGTGAACGCGACGGCTGACGCTGAGGCGATCAAGTCCGCCTACCGCAAGCTCGCCCGCGAGAACCACCCGGACGCCAACCCGGGCGACACGGCCGCCGAGGAGCGCTTCAAGGAGATCTCGCACGCCTACGACGTTCTCGGGGACGCCGAGAAGCGCTCGGCGTATGACGCCGAGCGGGCCAGCCCCTTCGCCCGCGCCGGAGCGGGCGGCGGTCCGCGCACCGGCGGCGGCGGGCCCTTCGGCAACATCGACGTCGATCTCGGCGACCTGTTCGGGTCCGTCTTCAGCCGCGGCGGCGGCGCGGGTCCCCGTCCGGCGCGCGGCGCGGACATCGAGACCGAGGTCACGATCAGCTTCGACCAGGCGATGGAGGGCGTCACGGTCCCGATCGCCCTCGACAAGCGGGACGCCTGCAGCACCTGCCGGGGCAGCGGAGCGAAGCCGGGTACGAGTTCCAGCCTGTGCCCGGAGTGTCGCGGCCGCGGCGTCCGCGGCCGCGAAGCCGGGGGTTTCTCGGTGAACCGGCCGTGCGCCAACTGCGGCGGGGCCGGGACCATCATCGAGACCCCCTGCGAGGACTGCGGCGGAGCCGGCTCAACGAGCGGCCGCAAGCGCTACAACGTCAAGATCCCGGCCGGCGCCAAGAGCGGGACGAAGGTCCGACTCCGGGGCAAGGGCCAGGCCGGTCCCGCCGGCACCGAGCCCGGCGACCTGTTCGTCGTCGTGGCTGTCGGTGAGAGCGAGCGCTACACGCGCGCCGGAGACAACCTCGTGATCGAGGTCCCCATCACCTTCGCCGAGGCGGCGATGGGCGCGAAAGTGGAGATCCCGACCCTCGACGGAAAGGTCGCCATCACGGTTCCGCCGGGAAGCACCGACGGCCGCCGACTGGCGGTGCGGGGCAAGGGGGCTCCGCGTATGTCCGGCTCGGGGGCAGGAGATCTCATCGCGACACTCCGCATCGTGGTTCCGGAGAAGCTCGGCAAGCGCCAGAAGGACGCTCTGCAGAAGTTCGCGGACCTCGACAAGCGCGACCCGCGTGAGGCTCTGTTCACATGAGCGGACGCCCGGACACGCGCCCGGTCTACATGATCGGCATCGCGGCCGAGCTGGCCGGTATGCACCCGCAGACCCTGCGGGTGTACGAGCGGCGCGGTCTCGTGAACCCCCGGCGCTCGGCCCGGAACACCCGCATGTACTCCGACGCCGACGTCGCCCTCCTGCTGCGGATCCAGGAGCTCTCGGAGGAGGGCATGAACCACGCCGGCATCGAACGGGTGCTCTCGATGGAAGCCGAGATCGCCCGGCTCGAGGCGCGCGCGGCCGAGCTCGAGGCCGAAGCCGCCCGCACCGCCGCCGAGGCCAAGGCCGCCCTGCGCGAGCAGTACCGCAGCCTGCGGGGAGAGATCGTCCACGTCTCCGGCGAGACATCACTCGTCGTCTACGACCAACGCCGACGCACAGACCACTGACGACCGACCGAGTCGAGCTCTTTCTCTGACAGCAGGAGGCCCTGATGCCCGTTGACAAGCCCACCACCCGCGCCGCTGAGGCGATTGCCGCGGCCACCCGGCTCGCGGCCGAGCGCTCCCACCCCCAGGTCGAGCCAGAACACCTGCTCTCGGCTCTACTGGACGCCGGTGAAGGCGTCATCGGACCGCTCCTCGACAAGGCCGGCGCCGAGGTGTCAGCGATCCGCGCAGCGGCCGAACGTGCCCTCGCCTCCCGCCCGGAGGTCGGTGGCGGGGCCAGCCAGCAGCCGTCGCCGCAGCTTGCCGCCGTCTTCCGCCGCGGGGGCCTGGAGGCGGAGAAGCTGGGCGACGAGTACATCTCGACCGAGCATCTCCTGCTCGCCCTTCTCGAGGACGGCGAAGCGGCTCGCGACGCCCTCGTCGCCGGTGGACTCGACCGCGACTCCCTGCTCGACGCTCTGCGCGAGATCCGCGGCTCGGCCCGCGTGACCGACGAGAACCCCGAGGACAAATACCAGGCACTGGAGCAGTACGGCCGCGACCTCACCACGGAGGCCGAGGCCGGCAAGCTCGATCCCGTCATCGGTCGCGACGAGGAAGTCCGGCGGGTCATCCAGGTGCTCTCACGTCGCACCAAGAACAACCCGGTTCTCATCGGTGAGCCTGGCGTCGGTAAGACGGCCATCGCGGAGGGGCTGGCGCAGCGCATCACGGCCGGCGACGTCCCCTCCAGTCTCGTCGGCAAGCAGGTGATCGCCCTGGACATCGGCGCCCTGATCGCGGGAGCCAAGTACCGCGGCGAGTTCGAGGACCGCCTCAAGGCCGTTCTGGCGGAGATCGCCGATTCCGACGGTCGCGTGATCCTCTTCATCGATGAGCTCCACACGATCGTCGGCGCGGGGGCGGCCGAGGGTGCGGTCGACGCTGCCAACCTGCTCAAGCCGATGCTGGCCCGCGGCGAGCTCCGGGCCGTGGGTGCGACGACACTCGACGAATACCGGCAGCACATCGAGAAGGACGCGGCCCTCGAGCGTCGCTTTCAGCCGGTGCTCGTCGGAGAGCCGTCCGTTGAGGATGCCGTCGGCATCCTGCGCGGTCTCAAGGAGCGTTATGAGGTCCATCACGGCGTCCGGATCCAGGACGGCGCCCTCGTCGCCGCGGCCCGGCTGAGTGACCGCTACATCGCCGATCGCTTTCTCCCGGACAAAGCCATCGACCTGATGGACGAGGCGGCGAGCCGCCTGCGCATGGAGATCGACTCGGTTCCGACCGAGCTCGACGCGATCCAGCGCCGTGTCATTCAACTCGAGATCGAGGAGCAGGCCCTCTCGGCGGAGAGCGACGAGCACTCGGCGAAGCGCCTCGAGGCTCTGCGCGAGGAGCTGGCCGCCCAGCGCGAAGAGGCCGACGCGATGCGGGCCCACTGGGACCAGGAGAAGGCCAGCATCGACCACATCCGCTCCCTGAAGGAGCAGATCGAGACCGCCCGCACGGAGCTCGACCGCGCCGAGCGCGAGGCCGACCTCGAAGGTGCCGCCCGCCTCAAGTTCGGGACCCTTCCGGAGCTCGAGGAATCCCTCGAGGCGGCGAACGCGGAGCTCAGCGAGCGCCAGGAATCACGCCAGATGCTCCAGGAAGAGGTCGGCGAGCAGGATGTCGCCGAAGTCGTGGCCGCCTGGACGGGTATCCCGGTCTCGCGCCTACTCCAGGGCGAGGTTGAGAAGCTCCTGGCCATGGAGGACCGCCTCCACGAGCGGGTCATCGGACAGGATGAGGCCGTGGACGCCGTCGCGAACGCCCTACGGCGCTCGCGCGCCGGCCTGTCGGATCCGAACCGGCCGATCGGCTCGTTCCTGTTCCTCGGGCCGACCGGCGTCGGCAAGACGGAGCTGGCGCGCACGCTGGCCGAGTTCCTGTTCGATGACGAGCGGGCCATGGTCCGCATGGACATGAGCGAGTACATGGAAAAGCACGCGGTGGCCCGCCTGATCGGCGCGCCCCCCGGCTACGTCGGCTACGAGGAGGGCGGCCAGCTCACCGAAGCGGTGCGCCGCCGCCCCTACAGCGTCCTGCTGCTCGACGAGATCGAGAAGGCCCACCCCGATGTCTTCAACGTGCTGCTCCAGCTGCTGGACGATGGCCGACTGACTGACGGTCAGGGGCGCAACGTCGATTTCCGCAACACGATCGTGATCATGACGAGCAATATCGGCAGCCACTTCCTCGTCGACGCCGACCCCGAGACGGCGCGACCTCAGGTCATGGACGCCCTCCAGTCTCACTTCCGGCCGGAGTTCCTGAACCGGATCGACGAGACCGTCCTGTTCAGCCGGCTCCAGCGGGCCGACCTCGATCGGATCGTCACGCTCCAGCTCGCCGGTCTCGAGGCCCGACTCGCCGAGCACGATCTGCGCATCACGCTCACCGAGGCGGCGCGCATCCGACTGGGCAACGAGGGCTACGACCCGGCCTACGGTGCCCGTCCGCTCAAGCGGGTCATCCAGAAGCGCCTCCAGGACGAGCTGGCCCGGCGCATGCTGTCCGGCGAGTTCACCGCCGGCGACATCATCACGGTCGACGTCGACGACGAAGACGAGTTGACGATGTCGGCGGATACCGGGGCGGCGGTGGGGTAGCCGCCACCGGTCCTCACCCATGCGGCGGGCGCGCCGAGGTGCACGCCGCATGGAACCCCAGCCGACGTCGGCGGCGTCCTCGTCCGCTCCGCGGTCCGAGGATCTGCCTTTTCCACCGGCATCCGCGATCGGGAGGGGGCGACACCAACAGGGTCCCCATCCCGACGACGCGGGCACCGTCGTCGGGATCCTCGGCACGTTTCCTGACATCACCCGGCGGGTGGACGCGATTTAGGAGCTGCGCGAGCGGCTCGGCGAGACTCGGGCCGGTGACCCGCCGCTCAGCTGACCTCGGCCAGCCGCGCCCGGAGGAAGTCCCGCTCCGAGGCGTTTCCGCCCAGCTCCAGCGCCCGTTCGTAGGCCGCGGCGGCCTCCGGCTGACGACCCAGTCGGCGCAGCAGGTCCGCCCGGGCGGCATGCAGATAGCGGTAGTCCTCGAGGCCTCCCTCCGCGGCGATCGCATCGAGGAGCTCCAGCCCCGCGGCCGGTCCGTCGAGCTTGGCGACGGCGACGGCGCGGTTCAGTTCGACCACCGGGCTGGGGGCGATCTGTGCCAGAGCCCGGTAGAGGCCGACAATCATGCGCCAGTCCGTGTCCTCGGGGCGCTCGGCGATCGCATGCTGGCCGGCGATCGCCGCCTGTAGCTGGTAGGGCCCGCTCTCCGTCTGGCTGAGCGCCCGCGCCAGCTGCGACTGCCCGCGGGCGATCAGCTCGCGGTCCCAGAGCCCCCGGTCCTGATCCTCGAGCAGGATCAGGGCGCCGGCGGCATCCATCCGCGCGGGGCGCCGCGCATCGGTGAAGCTGAGCAGCGCCGCGAGACCGAGGACCTCGGGGTCGTCCGGAAGCAGGTGAGCCATCAACTCGACGAGCCAGCGTGCCTCATCGCAGAGGTCGCCGCGCAGCAGGGGCGTGTCGGAGCTCGAGGTGTGCCCCTCGGTGAAGATGAGATAGATGACATGGAGGACGGCCTCACGGCGTTCCGGTAGGCGCTCGGGCGTGGGCACGGCGAAGGGCACCCCTGCGGAGCGAATCTTCGACTTGGCCCGGACCAGTCGCTTGGCCATCGTCGCCTCGGGGGTGAGGAAAGCCGAGGCGATCTGGCCAGTCGACAGCCCGCAGACCTCGCGCAACGTCAGCGCGATCTGCCCATCCGGGGCGAGGCTGGGGTGGCAGCAGCCGAAGATCAGCGCGAGCTGGTCATCGACCCGGGCACCCTCGTCGTCGTGTTCTGCGGGCGGGTCGACCAGAAGGGGGAGCCGGTCGGCGAAGCGCCGGTCCCGGCGCATCTGGTCGATGGCCCGCCGCCGGGCGGTCGTGAGCAGCCAGGCGCCGGGCCGGTCGGGCGTCCCGTCGGCGTCCCAGCGGGCCGCGGCCTCGGTGAATGCCTCCTGGGCGACATCCTCTGCGAGGTCGAGGTCGCCCAGATCGCGCACGAGGGTGGCGACCAGCATCGGCCACTCCTCGGCGAAGACCCGGGCGACGGGCGAGGGCCTCATGGCGGGCCCCGTCTAGTCCTGCGGGAACTCCATCACGGGTCGGACCTCGATCGAGCCGTATCCCGAGTTGGGGATCTTCTCCGCCCAGCGCGTGGCCTCATCGAGGTTCGCCGCCTCGATGAGGTAGAAGCCGCCGAGCACCTCTTTGGTCTCGGCGAACGGGCCGTCGGTGGTGACGGTCCTGCCGCCCCGAACCTGGACGGTGGTCGCAGTACTCACGGGCTGAAGGCCCTCGCCGCCGAGGTGGGCGCCGGCCGCCTCGAGCTCCTGGGTGTAGGCGAACCATTGCTGCATCTCGGCTGCCTGTTCGGGACTGCCGTTGGCCGGGGCTGCGTCAGGGTCGCTGTAGATCAGAAGTGCGTAGCGCATGTGGGGAGTCTCCTTGTCATGGCGGGGCCGAATGCCCCGTTCTCAGGCTGACGACGAACGAACAGGTGCCGGATGGACACCCACCTCCAATTCAGCCGAAGGCCTCGGCGGCCCTCCGCATGATCTCCTCCTGCGTCAGGTCTTCGATATGGGTGGCGATGCTCCAGCGATGCCCGAAGGGATCGACGATCTGTCCGGATCGATCACCCCAGAACTGGTCCTCGGGGGGCCGGAGCTCGGTCGCCCCCGCGGCGAGGGCGGCCGCGTGGGTCGCGTCACAGTCGGCGACGTAGACGTTGAGCCCCCCTGCCGTTCCGCCCAGCGTGGCCGGTGAGACGATGTTCATGTCCGGGAACTCATCGGAGAGCATCACAACCGAGTCGCCGATCTGGAGCTCGGCGTGCCAGACCGTTCCGGACTCGGGATCGGCCATCCGCATCCGCTCGGTCGCATCGAAGATCTCGCGGTAGAACGCGATGGCGGCGGAGGCGTCAGCCACGTTGATGTAGGGCGTCACCGCGGCGTAGCCGGCGGGCTGGTGCTGCACTGCGGACATCAGGACTCCTTCGGGTGTTGCTCGCTCTCGCCACGCTATCCGCGGACTGGCGCGTCAGGTAGGGGAACCGGGGTAGCATCGCGTCGATGAGGGTCCTGCTGGTCGACGGCACGTACGAGCTCTTCCGCCACTACTTCGCCGTACCCTCGGCGTTCGTCGACGGGCAGGAGGTCGCCGCCACCCGGGCGGTTGCACGCTCGCTCCTCGGCGAACTCGAGGCCGGCCACCGTCACATCGCCGTCGCCACCGATTCCGTCGTCGAGTCCTTTCGCAACGAGCTCTGGGAGGGCTACAAGACGGGCGAGGGCATCGAAGCCGATCTGCTCAGCCAGTTCCCGATGATGGACGAGGCGCTCGCCGCTCTGGGGTTGACGGTATGGGCGATGACCGAGTTCGAGGCCGATGACGCGATGGCCGCGGGGGCGGCCCGGGCGGCCGCTGATCCCCGCGTCGAACAGGTCCTGATCGCCAGCCCTGACAAGGACCTCGCGCAGGCCGTCGAGGGAGAGCGGGTCGTCCAGCTCGATCGGCGGCGCGGCCTGGTCCGGACCGCCGCCGACGTGCGCGGTCGCTTCGGCGTGGCGCCGGCGACGATCCCCGACTGGCTGGCCCTCGTCGGGGACACCGCCGACGGCTATCCGGGGCTGCCGGGCTGGGGGCAGAAGTCCGCCTCGGCCGTACTCGGCCGTTGGGGGCACCTCGAGAACATCCCCGCCGACCCCGAGGACTGGGACCTCACGGTCCGCGGCGCTGCCCGGCTCTCCGCCGCCCTCGAGGCGGGCCGCGACGAGGCTCTGTTGTTCCGCACCCTGGCGACGCTCCGGCTGGACGCCCCGGTACTCACCGACGGCGTCGACGCAATGCGGTGGACGGGTCCCCGCCGCGATCTGCCCGAGATCTGCCGCCGCCTCGATGCCCCGGACATCGGCGAGCGGGTCCTGGCACTGCTGGACGCCGGCTCGAACTGATGCGCCTGCTCAGCGGGCGAGCAGCATCCACCCGGTCGCCGTCGTGAGCACGGCGGAACCGACGGCGACGTAGATCCCCCAGTCCAGCGTCAGGAACTCGCTGTCCTCCGGAAGGGCGATGGCGCGGAAGGCGATCAACACGAGCGCAGTGAACCCGGCGAGGGGCGTGATCGCAGCGGCGATGCGTGAGGCCTCCGGCCCGAGATCGAGCAGGTCCTTCTGGTCGAGGGCCATCAGCGCCGCCCCGGTCGCGGCGAGCGCGCCGAGCAGGACCACGAACTGCGCCGGCAGGGTCGCGCTCCACCCGCTCGCCGAGCCCTCGGTGAAGACGGCTCCCAGGTCGGTCGAGTACCAGGGCAGGAAGGGCGAGAACGCCAGCACGCCCGCCGCGAGCAGGGCGACGGCCCGGAGGCCGGCACGCGGGGCAGCGCCCGGCGTGCGCCGACGCGGGGTGGGAAACCGTGGGCGCCGGGGTCGTCGCGACATCGGCGGCATCTTAGAGTCTCCCGGGTGAACCGCCGAGACCGTGCTAGCCTCGCGGCCCCCGGCCACCGGACGAGAGAGGCGGTTCGTGCCGACGTTCATCCTGCTCAGCACACTCAGCCCGCACGGCGCGGGAACCCTCAAGGCGAATCCCGAGCGCCTGCGAGAAGTCAATGAAGAGATCGAGCAGATGGGAGCCACGGTGCTCCAGCAGTACGCGTGCCTCGGGCCCTACGACTTCGTCAACATCGTCGATGCGCCCGACGAGAAGGTCGTCGCCAAGGTGTCGATCGAGCTCGCGGCGCGTGGCACGGCCCACTACCAGTCATTGCCGGCCATCCCGGTCGATGAGTTCATCGACCTCCTGAACGACGAGGACTGACCCGGCTCCGGGCCGACGATCTCGGGCTCCCGGAGATCGACCCATGAGCACACCCTGGCATCTGGAGATCCTGATTCCGGCGTGGCGGATCGTCTTCGCCGTACGCGGATCCGAGATCATCGAGCTACGCGGAGCCACCACACAGGGCACCTTCTCGGCCTACCGAGAACTGCCCGAGTCGGTGCCCGGCATGATCGCGTGGCCCAACACGGTTCTCCTGACCGGACCCGAGACCCTGATCGTCGATCCCGGCTACCAGACCCAGGGGAACATGCTCGAGGGCGCCCTCGCCGCCCGTGGGATGAGCCCGGACGAGGTGGCGAGGGTGGTGATGACGCACCTCCACACCGACCATGTCTCCGCCCTGCCGCAGCTTGGGACCGTCGACCTCCACGTCCATGAGGACGAGCTGCCGGAGGTCTACGCCGAGCGCTTGCGCGGGGCGCGCGACGCCGCAACCGTCCGCCCGCTACGGGGTGATTCCGGTGAGATCGCTCCCGGTCTGCGCTGGATCCACACCCCCGGTCACTCGCCCGGTCACGTGTCGCTCGTGGTCGACACGGACGACGGCACCGCGGTCATCGCCGGTGACACCCTGGGTCCGGACCCCGCGTGGTTCGCCGCGATGGATCTCCCCGCGGACTTCCCTGAGCGCGATGCCCACCTGGCGGCATTCCGCCGCATCCGCGAGCAGGCGCCCGCCATCGTGATTCCCGGCCACACCGTGCCGGTGCGGATCTGAGCGTCGGGGCCGACTGGGCCATTCGGCGGTCTCCGGGGCGCGAGGTATCGTCCGATGGCGGATGACGACCGTGCCCGAGAAGATCCAGGAGCTCCCGTGAACGCCAGCCTGTCCCGCTCGCAGCTGCTCAGCGCGGCCGCCGCGGCCTGCGGCCTGTTCGTCCTCACCCTGTTCGTTCCGTGGTTCGGCTCCGGAAGCGCGGAGATCACCGGCGAGGAGGCCCTGCCCTCCTACTGGCTGTTTCTCCTGTTCGCGATTGCGGCGGGTGTCCTGCTCATGTCGGAATCGCTCGGCTTCGAGATGCCCGCTTGGTTCCGCACCGCTCCGCACGGCGCCATGGTCGCGGCCTTCCCGTTCGTCATGACGCTGGCGCTCTTTCTCGAGGGCGGCGGCCTGGATCGTCGGCTCGGCCTCTTCGCCGCGCTGGCCCTGTCGGGCCTTGCCGTCGTCCTGCCCGTTCTCGCGTGGCGCGCCGAGAGCCAGAGCGCCCGGGCGTCGGCCCGCGTCCGCTGATCTCCCGCTAGCTGACCGTGCTGGAGGACTGGCAGGCCCTGATCCTGGGCATCGTGCAGGGCATCACCGAGCCCATCCCGATCTCCTCCTCGGGCCACCTCGCCATCATCCCCTGGCTGTTCGACTGGCCTTCGGTCGGAGGCGATGACTCGTTCTCGAAGACCTTCGACGTCGCCCTCCATCTGGGCACGCTCTTCGGGGTCGTCGCCTACTTCTGGCGCGACCTCGGCCGGATCATCGCCTCCGCGTTCCGCGGGATGGCCCGGCGGCGCTTTGAGACTTACGAGGACCGCCTGCCCTGGTATATCGCCCTGTCGACGGTTCCCGCGGTGATCGTTGGTTTCCTGCTCACGGACCTGCTCGAAGGGCCGCTCTCGACGCCGGCCCTGATCGGCGTCGAGTTGATCCTCTTCGGCATCCTGCTCTGGTACGCCGACACGTATCTCGCACGCAACCGGTTGCTCGAGAACCTCGTCGCCCGCGACGCCGGCTTCATCGGACTCGCCCAGGCGCTCGCGCTCATGCCCGGCGTCTCGCGCTCGGGGATCACCATGACCGCGGCGATGGCCCGCGGGTTCAATCGCGAGACGGCGGCCCGCTTCTCATTCCTCATGTCGGTGCCGGTCGTGCTCGGAGCGGTCCTGCTCAAGACCTCTGAGACCTTCGTGCAGGGTGACGGTCTGCCGCCCGGCTCGGCCGACACGTTCGCGATCGGGATCATCAGCTCCACGATCACCGGCTACGTCGCGATCTGGTTCCTGCTGCGGTACGTGCGCAACAACAGCTTCACACCGTTTGTGATCTACCGGATCGGTCTGGGCCTGGTGGTCCTGCTGGTCGCCGGCCTCCGCGCCGTCTGATCAGGGCCGCAGCAGCGACAGCGGCGTCGCGGCCGGCCCGACCGGTATCGCGGGGAGCTCAACGGCCTCGATGAGCCCCGACGTCCCAAGGCCGGAGCGTGCGACCACGACGACGCGGTGAGCACCCTCCCGCAGCTGCCCGCCGGCACGGCGGTTCCAGCGGACGATCCGCTCGCCGGTCCGCATGCGTCGGCCCGACTGCACGGTGCGGATACGGCGGCCGGCCGCATCCTCGATCCAGACGGTGACCCGGGCCGGGCGGCTGAGCCGGAAGCGGATGTCCAGGCGCCGCCCGTCCTGCCCGGTCCGTCGGGGTGCCGATCGGAGGTCGGCGAGGGTGCGATCGA
>JAHEIS010000054.1 GCA_024639225.1 Actinomycetes bacterium
GCATCCTCGATCCAGACGGTGACCCGGGCCGGGCGGCTGAGCCGGAAGCGGATGTCCAGGCGCCGCCCGTCCTGCCCGGTCCGTCGGGGTGCCGATCGGAGGTCGGCGAGGGTGCGATCGACGATGATGTCGCGGCTGTGGCTGCTGGGCGGTGATCCGTCGGCCGGCTCGAGGCGGGCGGTCACCCGGTAGGGGCCGTCTTTCAGGCCCAGCCGTCCCGGGTCGAGCCGGAAGCGCCGGACGGTCGCCCTGACGCGTCGGCGGGTGATCCGACGGGTGGCCCCCCGGCGGCGGGTGATCTCGACGCTCAGCACGCCGGCGCGCGGGACGGATACGGCCGGTCCGAAACGCTCCGCCACGCCGTCGCGGTTGGGCGTGATGCGCCGGCGCGGGAGCGGCTCGATGCTCACGCCGTCGTAGCGCAGGGTGACCGCGTTGGTGACCCGGCGCTCGGTGCCGGGCAGCACCGGACCGGCGGCCGTGGACAGCGAGGCGCTGCCGCCGGCATCCATCGCGACCGCGACCTCGGCGCCCAGCTGCGCCATCAGCCGGGCGAGCTGGGCGTTCGACATACCGCGACTGCCATGGATTGGCCCCTCGACGGCGACCAGCAGATAGGTCCCGTCGCGGCGCCGGCCGACGGCGGCGCGCGGCGCGGCGGGGTCGAGCTGGCCGCCGCTGAAGGCCTCTCCGGCGTCGGGGATCGCGATGCCGGCCCGCACGAGTTCCGGGCCGCCGCCGATGGCCGAGACGATGCCCTCCGGCAGGCCGGTGAGCGTTGCCGAGAGCGCGACCCGGGCCCCCACCGGCAGCCCGGCGACGAGTCCCGGGCCGTCGGCTCCGACGGCGCTGATCACCATCTGCCCGGCCGTGAGGGGGTGCCCCCCCCGGGGCCCGGCGTCGACGACGCGGCCGGTCAGCGGCAGGTTGGGCTGTAGGCGGGCCGGCGGGTCAAGGGCGACCGTGACCTCGAACCGTGAGCCGGCGGACGGGGTCGCGGCGCCCACATCCGGCGTATAGAGGAGCGTCTCGCGGCCGCGCTCGGCGACGCGGTTCACTCCGTCGAGCGCGCCGGAGGCGCCGGTGGGCCGGCCGTCGGCGTCCCGGGCCTCCCACGAACCCGAGAACAGGGGCTGCATGGCCGCGAGCACCCCCGTCGCGGTGATCGCGAGCGAGCTGCGGCCGGGCTCCGGTTCGTTCACCAGGATTCCCTCGCGCATGAAGATCCCGCTGGGATGGCCGCTGGTGAAGTTGAAGAAGTCTCCGTTGACCCCGGCGATCGTGCCACGGGCCCGCCCGCGACGGACCAGGTCACCGACTCTCGCGCGGTCGAAGACCGAACCGCCGCCGGGCTCGGCGGTGACGGTCGTGGCGCCTCCCCGCGGTCGCGCCCGGAGGATGTGGATGACCTGCGAACCGTCGCGCTCGAGGCGGCCGAGCGTCACGCCCGGAGCAAGGCTCACGGGTCCGCTCGCCTTCTCGGGCAGCGGTTCGACGCTCGCGGCCGCCGTGGCACAGCCGAGTCCGAGCAGAAGAAGGAGTGCCGGAACCCACCTCACGACCCGAGTTAGTCACAGCGCGCGGACGACGCCAAGTCTCCCCGTCCCGCGGTCCCCACCGTGCGACACTCACCCCCATGACCGCCATGCCATGGCTGATCGCCGCGGTCGCCACCGCAGCTCTCCTTTTCGTGCTGTTCCGCGGACGTCGGGGAGGGCGCGGCCGGGCCACCTCGCCGCCGGAGACGGCCGACGGGCGGGAGCCCATGGACCTGGCGTTCGATCGTCTGCCGCTCGTCGCCCTGCGGATCGACGAATCCGGGGTGCTCGCCGCGACCCGACGGGCGCGCGAGGCGTTCCCGTTCCTCGCGCGCGGTGAGAATCTCCTGCAGACGTTCGGCGAGGCCCAGCTTGCGCGGCGGGTGGCCGATGCTCTGGCCGGCGGCGAGCCGGACGAGTTCGAGATCCGCCTCTACGTCGACGGCCGGCGGACCTACCGCGTCAGCGTCGAGCCATTCGGCGCCGACGGTGGGCGCGAAGCGATCGTGGCCCTGTCTGACTCCACCGATGCGGTTGCATACCAGGAGCTGCGCATGCAGTTCGTGGCCAACGTGTCCCACGAGCTGCGGACGCCGCTCACGGGGATCGGGGGTCTGTTGGAGGCGCTCGAGGAGGAGGACATCGCCGACGACGTCCGTCGACGCTTCGCCGGCCGGGCCCGCCGGGAGGTCCTCCGGCTCGGTGCGCTCGTGGAGGACATCCTGCTTCTGTCGGAGCTGGAGAGCGGCGGCTCGCCGGGAACCGAGTCATCCGACCTCGCCGCCGCAGCACGTGATGCGCTCGCCTCGCTCGCCGACTCCGCGACCGAGGCCGGCGTCGTCCTCGACGCCGACCTCGCTTCGGGTGTCCGGGTCCCGCTCACCGACGCGATGTCCCGGCAGCTGGTGGCCAATCTGGTCGGCAACGCCATCCGCTACGCCGGACCGGGGTCCCGCGCGCGGGTGCGGGTCGTCCGGCGTTCCGACGAGGTCCAGCTCGACGTCAGCGACGACGGGGCGGGGATACCCGAAGCCGACCTGCCGCACATCTTCGAGCGTTTCTACCGGGCGGACCCTGCGCGTTCGAAAGCCGCCGGCGGGACCGGGCTCGGCCTGTCGATCGTCAAGCACATGGTGGAACGACACGGTGGTGCGGTCTCGGCGGAATCCCGCGAGGGCTTCGGCACGACGATTCGCGTTCGGCTGCCCAGCGTCGACGGGTCCGCGCCCGGCGTGCCGGACACCCCGCGGTCGTAGGCCGACAGCGCTGGTATCGTCGCGACCGGCATCCCCATGGGGGTGCCTTTTCATGGGCGTACCACTGATGAACATCCAGGCGCAGTACGCGCCGCTCCGGGCCGAGCTCGACGCCGCGATCGGCGGCGTCCTCGACAGCGGGCGCTTCATCCTCGGGCCGAACGTCTCCGGCCTCGAGGACGAGGTCGGCGCCCGGCTCGGCCGCCCCGCCGTCGGCGTGGCCAACGGCACGGATGCCCTCGTGATCGGGCTCCAGGCCCTCGGCGCCGGACCGGGTGACGAGGTCATCACGACCGCCTACACCTTCTACGCGACGGCGGAGGCGATCGCGCGCGTCGGTGCGACGCCCGTCTTCTGCGAGATCGACCCGGTGACCTACTGCCTCGATCCCGAAGCCGCCGCGGCGGCCGTCACCGACAAGACGGTCGGCCTGCTCCCGGTCCACATCTTCGGCCACCCCGCGGACCTGCCGGCGTTGCGCGCGCTCGCGGACAGCAAGGGCCTCTGGATGATCGAGGACGCGGCCCAGGCCTTCGGCGCGACGATCGGCGGGCAGGAGATCGGCACGTCGGGTGACCTGGCGACGATCAGTTTCTTCCCCACCAAGAACTTCCCCGGCATCGGCGACGGCGGGATGGTGGTCTGTGCCCACGATGACCTCGCCGAGAAGGTCCGCCGACTCCGCTTCCACGGCTCCAAGGACAAGGTCGTCTTCGAGGAGGTCGGGTACAACTCGCGGCTGGACGACCTCCAGGCGGCGGCGATCCGCGTCTTCTTCCCGCATCTCGACGACTGGAACGCCGCGCGTCGCCAGGCGGCCGCCTGGTATGCCGAGTCCGGCCTGGGCGAGCACATGGTGCTGCCCGGCGTCGGCGCCGACTGCGAGCACATCTATCACCTCTTCATGGCGCGCCATCCCGAACGCGACGCTATCCGGGCCGCCCTCTCCGAGCAGCAGATCTCCGCGGCCGTCTACTACGGCATCCCGATGCATCTCCAACCGGTCTTCGCGCACCTCGGCTACTCAGAGGGCAGCCTGCCGGTCACCGAGGAGTGCGCGGCATCCGGTCTCGCCCTGCCGATGCACCCGAACCTGACGCGCGAGGAGACCGAGACGGTCACCGCCGCCGTCGCCACGGCACTGGCCTAGTCCCGCGCTCCCCGGCGGGCGCTGATGATCGCGCCCTGGCGTCCGCTCTCGCGCCGGCCCAGTCGCACGTCCCGGAAGCCGGCCCCCCGGACCCGCTCGACGAGCTCCTCGGGTCGGATGACGAGGTACCCCTCGCGGGCGAAGCCCATCCGCAGCTGCTCATCGCTCTCGCTGATGCCGATGGCGAGTCGCCCACGGTCAGCGAGAACTCGGTGTATCTCTCCCAGGCCGGCGTCGATGTCGCGCCAGAAATAGACCGTGTTGGCGGACATCAGGCCGTCCTGGCTGGCATCGCGCAGAGGGAGATCGCCCGCCGTTCCCTCGAGAATGCGCAGGCCCGCGCGCTCGAGGTGTGAGGGGTACCGCCGGCGGGCGTAGCGGAGCATCGCCGAGCTCGGCTCGATGCCCGTGACCTGTCCGTCCGGGCCGACGGCGTCCAGGAGGAACCGCAGGCTGCGGCCCCCGCCGAAGCCCAGGTCGGCTGCGCGGTCGCCGCGCCCGAGCCGGAGGGCGGCCGCGCAGCCCGCGATCAGCGAGAGGTTCAGCCGGTTCAGGGCGAGCGCGACAATCGGGGCCGGCCAGCCGTGGGGCGATGCGAGCTGCTCCAGGGCAGTCCGGGGTGGCACGTCGGCATGGTCCCACAGCGGTCGCTTTCCCGCCATCGGATCGACCCGCGCGAGGAGCCGGGCGGGGGAGCGTCGAAGACACCAGGACGATGCGGATCTGGATCGACCTGACGAACTCGCCGCACGTGGTGATCTTCCGCCCACTGATACCGCGCATCGAGGCTCGCGGACACGAGGTCGTCGTCACGGCGCGGGAGTTCGCCCAGACCCTTGGTCTCCTTGAGCGCTTCGCGATCCCGCACACGACCGTCGGCGCGCACGGCGGCGGCGGGCGTCTCGGCAAGCTCCGCGCGGCCGCGTCGCGCACAGGTGCGCTCACCCGGTTCGCCCGCCGCGGCGGTTTCGACCTCGCCATCGCTCACGGGAGCACGGACCAGCCCCTTGCCGCCCGGGCGGCGCGCGTTCCCCAGGTCACGATGTTCGACTACGAGCACGCGGCGGCGATGCACCACCTCAACGGGCGCCTCGCCCGCCGGGTGCTCGTGCCGTCCGCGATTCCTGAGGGGGCTCTTCGCCGCTACGGCATCCGGCCGCCGAAGCTGGTGCGTTACCCCGGCCTCAAGGAGGAGTACTACCTTGCGGACCACCGCTTCGACCCGGGCGTGCGCGCCGAGCTGGGGCTCGACGCCTCCCGTGTGATCGCCGTCCTCCGGCCGCCGCCGGAGGTCACTCTCTACCACCGGGGCCTGTCCGACGACGTCTTCGCCTCGACGCTCCAACGACTCGAGGCCGACCCCGGGGTTCAGGTCGTCGTGCTCCCCCGGGTGGATTCCCAGCGCGAGGCGCTGGTCGGCCGCGACGTGATCGTGCCCGAGCGCCCGATCGACGGCCCGAGCCTGATCGAGGCCGCCGATCTGGTCGTCAGCGCCGGCGGCACGATGAACCGCGAGGCCGTCGCGCTCGGAGTTCCGGCCTACAGCCCGTTCGCGGGCACGATGGGAGCGGTCGACCGCGACCTGATCGCCCGAGGCCTGCTCCGGCGTCTCGCGCGCGCCGAGGACGTCCTGGTTCGCCCGCGCGATCGCGACGGGCGCCCGCCTACCCGCGATCCGGAGGTCCTGATCGACCTCATGCTCGCGCCCGCAGGGGACGAGCCGGGCTAGACTTGGCGGCTGTGAAGAAGACCCTGCAGAGCGTGGGTTGGCACGGGCTGTCGCACCGGCTCGGTCAGATCGTCGTCGACGCGGTTCTCGTCGGCCTCGCCTTCTGGCTCGCCTTCGCCCTCCGCTTCGAGAGCGCCGACTGGCCCCGGCGGTTCGAGCGGCTCTTCAACGAAACCGTCTTGATCGTCGTCCTGATCAAGCTCGCGGTCTTCCTGATGGCGCGCTTCTACACCAAGTGGTGGCGGTACACGAGCCTCCGTGATCTGCGGTCGATCATCGTCGCCGGGCTGATCGCCAGCCTCGCGGTGTTCGCGCTCTTCGAGCTCTGGGACACCGATCGTGTCCCTCTGATCGGCGCGATCCAGCCGGACGTGCGCGCCAGCCTGCCGCTGGGTGTCCTCGCCCTGGATCTCCTCCTGACGCTGGCCCTTGTCGCCGGGGCTCGTCTTCTGGTCCGGAGCCTCGTCGAACGACCGGCGACGCGGTCGTTGACGGCACGCTCCGGTGGACGCCGCGTGTTGATCTGCGGCGCGGGAAACGCCGGCAACACCCTGCTGAGGGAGATCTCGCGCAACTCGACCCTGGGCTACGTTCCCGTGGGGCTGATCGACGACGACCCGCGCAAGCGGCGGATGCGGGTGCTCGGGACGCGGGTGCTCGGCGGGCGCCACGACTTGGCGCGGATCCTGCGCGAACGCGAGGTCGACGAGGTGATGATCGCCATGCCGTCCGCGCCCGGCTCCGCCATCCAGGAGATCGTGCGGACCTGCCGTGCCGCCGACGTTCCCTGCGCGACGCTGCCAGGGTTGCCCGAGCTGATCACCGGCGAGGTCACCGTCAGCCAGCTGCGCGAGGTCCGCGTCGAGGACGTCCTCGGACGCGACCCCGTCGAGATTGACTTCGCGCGCGCCTCGCGATACCTCACCGGCCGGGTCGTGATGGTCACCGGCGCCGGAGGCTCGATCGGCAGCGAGCTGTGCCGTCAGGTCGCCCGGGCCGGCGTCAGCCGCCTGGTCATGGTCGACCACGCCGAGAACAACCTCTTCGAGATCGATCTCGAGCTGCGGGGTCGTGGTCACGCTGGACTGGTGCCGGTCATCGCCGACTGCAAGGACGCCGCCAACGTCGACGCCGTGTTCGCCCGCGAGAAACCTGACATCGTCTTCCACGCCGCGGCGTACAAGCACGTGCCGATGATGGAGCTCAATCCGCTCCAGGCGGTCGCCAACAACGCCCTGGCCACCCGGACCATGGCAACGGCGGCCGAGGCTCACAAAGCGTCGCGGTTCTGCCTGATCTCGACGGACAAGGCCGTTGAGCCCGAGACCATCATGGGGGCGACGAAGGCCATCGCGGAGCGCCTGATCGAAGCGCGTGGGGAGTCGGGCACACGCTTCGCGGCGGTCCGGTTCGGCAACGTCCTGGGGAGCTCAGGATCCGTTCTCCCGATCTTCCGGCGCCAGATCGCCGAGGGCGGCCCGGTCACTGTGACCCATCCGGACATGGTCCGCTACTTCATGACCATCCCCGAGGCCGTTCAGCTGGTCATCGAGGCGACCGGTATCGCCGAGGGCGGTGACGTCTTCGTTCTCGACATGGGCGAGCCGGTCAAGATCATGGATCTCGCCGAGAAGATGATCGAGCTCAGCGGCCACGAGCCCGGCCGCGACATCCCGATCGAGGTGACCGGCATCCGCCCCGGGGAGAAGCTGTTCGAGGAGTTGTTCAACGTCGACGAGGAGGTGCGCCCGACCCGCTACGGCAAGATCCGGCGCGCCACCCGGCCCGCCCTCGATCCGACCCACCTGCGCGCCGGCATGGATGAACTGGCCGAACGGGTCAGGGCGGGGCGTGCGGACGGCCTGAAGACGACGCTGCTCGACACGCTGCGCCCGAATGGCACCGCAGCCGAACACCGCACCGAAGCCGACTGACGCCGATCTCGCTTCCAGTCGCCACGGAATCCGCTCCATGATCCCGCGCGACATCAACATCCTCGGATGGCTCCGCGGCTATGACCGATCGTCTCTGCATGCCGACACGATCGCCGGTCTCACCGTTGCAGCCCTGCTGGTTCCCCAGGCGATGGCCTACGCCCTGCTCGCCGGCCTCCCCCCGCAGGCCGGTCTCTACGCAGCCGCCATCCCCGTCTTGGTCTACGCCGTCCTCGGGACCTCGCGCGAGCTGAGCGTCGGGCCGGTGGCGATCGTCTCGCTGCTCACCGCCACGGAGCTGGCCCGCGTCACCGCCACGGGCAGCGCTGACTACGTCGAGGCGGCCGCGACGCTGGCCCTGCTCGTCGCCGCCGTGCACGTCGTGATGGGCATCACCCGCATCGGTTTCGCGGTCAACTTCATCTCCCACCCCGTGCTCGTCGGGTTCACCGCCGCCGCGGCGATCCTGATCGCTCTGAGCCAGGTCCGCCATCTCCTCGGCGTCGAGATCGACGGTGGTGGCACCGCGGCCGAGACCCTCGGTGAACTCTGGGGTGCACGCGATGACGCGACGTGGCTGCCGCTGGTGGTCGGCGGGGCCGCACTCGTCTTCGTCGGCGTGATGCGGGTGCTGCGTCGGACCTCGCCGGCCGCCCTCGTCGCGACCATCGTCGGCATCGGTGCGGTCGTCGCCCTCGACCTCCGCGAGCGGGGCCTTGCGACGGTCGGAGAGGTGCCGCGCGGCCTGCCGGCGCCCGCGCTGCCGGACCTGAGCGGCGGTCTGCTGATCGAGCTGTTGCCGGCGGCGGTGCTGATCACGGTGATCGGCTACCTCGAGGCGATCGCCGTCGGCAAGACCTACGCCAAGCGTCAGGGTTACCGACTGCGCCCGAACCAGGAACTCGTGGCGATGGGCGCCGCAAACGCCGCCGCCGGAGCGTTCGGGGGGTACCCGGTCTCCGGCAGTTTCTCCCGCACCGCCCAGAACGCGTCCGCCGGCGCCCGCACGCAGATGTCCTCCGTGATCGTCGGCGTCGCGATGGTCGCGGTACTCGTCCTGCTCGCGCCCGCGCTCGAGCCCTTGCCGACGGCGGTACTGGCGGCGCTCATCATGGTCGCCGTCGCCGGGCTCGTGGACATCGCCGAGCTGCGACGGCTCGGCCGGGTGAAGCCCTCGGACCTGTTCGTCGCGCTGGTCGCGTTCGCCGCAACCCTCGTCCTGGGCGTCGAGATCGGGCTCCTGGTCGCGATCCTCACGTCGTTCGTCGTCGTCGCCGGGCGCTCACTGCTTCCGCGCACGCGTGAGCTCGGGCGCGTGCCGGGGACCGAGTACTTCCGCGATCGCCGCGTTTTCCCCGAGGTGGAGATCGACCCGGGCGTCGCCGTCCTCCGCTTCGATGCGGACCTGACGTTCCTCAATGCGCGATGGCTCCGACGGTCGCTTGCCGGAGTCGTCCGGGGGCGCGATGAGATGCCGTCGGCGGTCGTGGTCGACCTGTCCGGCGTCAACGCCATCGATTCCTCGGCCGAGGAGCAGCTGGCGGAACTGATCGTCGACTACGAGGCCAGCGGGACCCCGATCCACCTGGCGGGGGCCAAGGCGCCGGTGCGCGACGTGCTGCAGCGCTCAGGCCTGTGGCAGGAGATGGGCGCGCGGACGCACCCGGCGCTCGCGGACGCGGTGCGCGCGGCCGCGGCGGAGCCCGAGCGCCGTCCCGCCCGCGAGCGCCGACCCCGCTAGCGCCGTCGGGTGCCGGTGGGCCCCTCGACGACGATCCATTCCGTCGCCCACTGCTCGATCTCGACGACGACCGTCGCCAGCGCCCGCCCCTTGTCGGTGAGCTGGTAGAGCGAGCGCCCCCCGGGCGGACGACGGCTGATGATCCCCGCGGCTTCCAGCTCCCGCAGGCGCTGAGCGAGGAGCCGCGAGCTCAAGCCGTCGACCGCGTCCCGGAAGTCGCTGAAGCGCGCCGGACCGTCGAGCGCGACGCGGATCACGGCGGCGCTCCAGCGCCGCCCGATCAGCTCCGCCGCGCTCTGGAACCGCGGGCAGACGTGGCGTGGCATGCCCACGGCGTCAGCTCCGGTTGCCCAGCCCCGTCGGCGCGCCCGTCTTCTCGAGCGAGACGTCGAGCGCCTCCTCGAGGGTCAGGACGGGGTGGAAGGTGAGCTCCTCGCGGACCTCCTCGGGGACATCCTCGAGGTCGCCACGGTTGCGCTCCGGAATGATCACCTCGGTGAGCCCGGCGCGGTGGGCGGCGAGGACCTTCTGTTTGATCCCGCCGACGGGCAGCACCCGACCCTGGAGGGTGAGCTCCCCAGTCATCCCCACGTTCGGTCGCACGGACCGTCCGGAGAACAGCGATGCCAGAGCGGTGCTCATCGTCACACCCGCCGACGGACCGTCCTTGGGGACGGCGCCCGCCGGGACGTGCAGGTGGACGTCACGACCCGCCATCTCATCGGAGTCGATGCCGAGGCTCTCGGCGTTCGATCGCACCCATGACAGGGCGATCCGACCGGACTCGCGCATGACGTCACCCAGCTGACCGGTCAGCACCAGCGCGTCGTTGCCGCGGCCCTCGCGGGACATGGCGGTCGCCTCGACGAAGAGGACGTCGCCACCGACGCCGGTGACGGCCAGGCCCGTTGCCACGCCGGGGCGGGCCGTGCGCTCCGCTGCCTCGTCGAAGTACTTCTGGCGACCCAGCAGGTCGCTGAGGTCGTCGGGCGCGACCGTCACCGCGGCGGTTTCGCCGCCGGTGATCTCAACGGCGGTCTTACGCGCGATGGTCCCGAGCTGGCGCTCGAGGTTTCGTACTCCGGCCTCGCGCGTGTAGTCGCCGATCACGCGGCGGATCGTCTCGTCGGGCACCGACAGCTCGTCGGGCCGGAGGCCGTTGGTCTCGATCTGGCGCGGCAACAGGTAACCGCGGGCGATTTCGACCTTCTCCATCTCCGTGTAGCCGTCGAGCGCGATGACCTCCATCCGATCGAGCAATGGGGGCGGAATCGTGTCGGTGACGTTGGCGGTCGCGATGAACAGGACCTGCGAGAGGTCCAACTCCACATCGAGGTAGTGATCGCGGAACGTGTCGTTCTGCGCCGGGTCCAGGACCTCGAGCAGGGCGGAGGAGGGGTCGCCGCGCCAGTCGCTGCCCACCTTGTCGATCTCGTCGAGCATGATGACGGGGTTGCGGGTTCCCGCATCCCTCAGGGCCCGCACGAGCCGGCCGGGGAGGGCGCCCACGTAAGTCCGGCGGTGTCCGCGGATCTCCGCCTCGTCCCGAATTCCCCCCAGGCTCATCCGCGAGAACTCGCGGCCGAGCGACTTGGCGATGGAGCGGCCGAGCGAGGTCTTTCCGGTCCCGGGGGGGCCGACGAGCGTGAGTATGACGCCGCTGGCCGCCTCGTCCATGTCGCGCTCCTTGCGCAGCTTGCGCACCGCGAGATATTCGAGCACGCGCTCCTTGACCTTCTCCAGGCCGGCGTGGTCGGTGTCGAGCTGCTCGCGGGCGGCGTCGATGTCGAGCTGATCCTCCGAGAGGACGCTCCACGGGATCGACACCATCCACTCGAGGTAGGTCCGGATGGTCGAGGCCTCGGGGCCTTCGGGCTGGCGGTCCAGGCGCCCGAGCTCCCTCAGGGCCTCCGTCTCGGCCGCCTCGGGCATCTTGGCCGCGTCGATGCGCTCCCGCCAGGAGACCGAGTCGGCAGCGTCGTCGTCGCCGAGCTCCTTCTGGATCGATTCCATCTGCCGCCGCAGGAGGAACTCGCGCTGGGCGTTCTCCATGCCTTCGTTCACGTCCTCGCGGATGCGCCGACGCAGCGAGGCCTCGGCCAGGCGATCCCGCTGGGCCTCGATGGCCTTCTTCAGCCGCTCGACGACGTCGACCGTCTCCAAGAGATCGAGCTTCGTGTCGATGCCGATCTCGGGTGCGTATCCGGCGGTGTCGGCGAGCCGTCCGGGGTGGGGGATGCCGCGCAGGAAGCGGCCGACGCGCTCGGCCTCGCCGCGCTGCTCGGCCACCTCCTCGACGACGGCTCGGTACTCCTTGGCGAGCTTGTCGGCCTCGGCGGAGTAGTCCTCCGGGTCGGGCCGTTCGGTGACGCCCACGCGCAGCGCGCCGGTGCCGCCCGCCTCGGCCGGGCCGAGCTCGGCCCGGTGCAGGCCGGTGATGGAGACTCCGCGCATGCCCCCGGGCAGGTTGAGGTCGCCCTCGACTTCGGCGACGGTGCCGAACCCGGCGAACTCGCCGTCGACCCGCGTCACGAGAACGACGTGCCCGTCGACGGCCCGCTCGATCGCGTCGGATTCCTCCTGGTTGGTGATCGGGAGCGTCACGCTCATCCCCGGCATGACGACGGCATCGTCAAGCGGCAGAACGGGCAGAAAGATGATGGGCGGGTCGGTGTTCACGGTGCCTCCCTGGGCGTCGCGGCTGCCGCTGATGGTCTCACAGTTACCGTTAGTAACCAAAGTCCCCCTTGCGTTACCAGGACCGTATGAACGACACCACACGCTCTTTCCACACGGGGCTGTCATTCGGGCCCCTGTGCCTGGATGTCGCGGACCTCCCGCGCGCATCCGCCTTCTACACAGGCGTCCTCGGCCTCGACGTCCTCGCCGCCACATCGGATGAGACACTCCTCGGGGCCGGGGGCGAGCCCTTGATCACGCTGCGGGCCCGCCCTGACGCCGGGGTTCCGCCGCCCCGCGCGGCGGGGCTCTTCCACGTCGCGTTTCTGGTGCCCACGCGCACCGATCTGTCGGCGGCGCTACGCCGCCTTGTCGGCGCCGGCGTCCCCGTCGGGTCGGCCGACCACCGTGTGAGCGAGGCGATCTACATCTCGGATCCCGAGGGCAACGGCATCGAGATCTACCGCGACCGACCGGCTGATGAATGGCCTCGCCGGGCCGACGGTCGACCGCGAATCGCCACGCTCGCCCTGGATCCCGACATCCTCGGGGTTGCGACTCGCGAGGCGGGCCTGCCCCCGGGCACGATCATCGGCCATGTCCACCTGAAGATGAACGATCTTGATGAGGCGGTCGGCTTCTACCGCCACGCGCTGGGGCTCGACGTCATCGCGCGCCTCCCGGGAGCGACATTCCTCGGCGCCGACGGCTATCACCACCACGTCGGCCTCAACACCTGGCAGAGCGCCGGGGGCGATCCGCCACCCGCCGGCGCTCGGGGCCTCGCCGGGTTGACGGCGCGCCGTGCGGGCGGCGCGCATGCCGACCTCGTTGATCCAGCGGGCCTGCCCCTGCAGATCTCTCCCTGAGCGCCATGGAAGTCCGCCCGGGCTGCGAGTATCCCGCCATGGACCTTCGCCATCTGCGGACCCTCTGTGCGGTCGTTGACCACGGTTCGTTCAGCGCCGCTGCCGAGAGCCTTGGCGTCAGTCAGCCGGCCGTCTCTGCCCAGATGCGCTCGCTCGAGAAGCAGGTGGGTCGGCGGTTGCTCGACCGCGACGCCCGTCGCCCGGTCCCGACGGAGGCCGGTCTGCTCGTCTACGAGCAGGGGCGCCGGATGCTCGATCTCGCCGACGGTCTCGAGCGGCAACTCGACGGCTTCGATGACGCCGTCGCCGGCGACCTCGATGTCGGCTCGTCCACCGGTCCGGGGGAGCTCTTCCTTCCGTCGCTCTGCATCCGTTTTCACGAGCGCTTTCCCGAGGTCCGCGTCCGGCTCCAGGTCGACGACACCCGCGGGATCGGCGACAGCGTGCTGCGCGACGAGCTCGAGCTCGGCATCGTCGGTGCCGCCCGCGACCAGCGGGGGCTCGAGTTCAGCCCGCTGATGAGGGACGAGCTGGTGCTCATCATGCCCCCCGATCACGCCCTCGCCGACCGGGACGGCATCCCGCTCGCCGAGCTCGCCGAACTCCCCGTGATCATGCAGCAGAAGGGCTCGGGGGTGCGCTCGGTGCTCGAGGCGGCAATGCGCGCCGACGGGCTGACGTTTGCCGCAGAGGATGCCCGGCTGGAACTTGGGCTGCAGCAGTCGGTGAAGGCGGCCGTGCTGGAGGGTCTGGGGATCAGCATCGTCTCGCGCTTGGCGGTCTCACGGGAGGTGGCCGACGGGCGTCTTGCGGCCGTCCCGCTCACCGGCGCCGGCATCTCGCGCGAGTTCCAGGTGGTGCGCCGCGCGGGGCGGACTCCGACCCGAGCGGGCGAGGCGTTCCTGGCCTTCTGCCGCGAGACCCTGGCCGGAGGCGGCGATGAGTAGGGCGGGTCGGTGAGCGACTCCGGGCCGTGTGACGTCCTGGTGATCGGATCGGGGGGCGCCGGTATGTGCGCCGCGCTGGCGGCTTCGGCGGGAGGCGCGAGCACCCGGGTCGCGACGAAGTCGCGCCTCGGCGCATCGAACACCGGTCGGGCTCAGGGCGGCATCCAGGCGGCGGTCGGGGGCGACGACAGCGTCGAGGAGCACTACGCCGACGCCTTCGCGGCCGGTCACGGCGCGGCTGACCCCGAGCTCCTGCGACGGCTCGTCGAAGGCGGGCCGGAGGCGATCGCGCGCTTGGCCGACCTCGGCGTCCCCTTCAGCCGCGAGGACGGCGGCTATCGCCTACTGCGCACCGGCGGTGCGCAACGGGCACGGCTGCTGCAGGCCGGGGAACGGACAGGTGCTGAGATGGTCCGGGCACTCCGCCACGCCGTCCGGGCCGAGGCGATCGCGCTGAGCGAGGGGAGCGCCGTGACCGACATCGCGCCGACATCCTGGGGCTTTCGCGTCACCCTCGAGGGATCGACCATCGACGCCGGCGCCGTCGTCCTGGCGGCGGGCGGCGGCATGCGAGGTGAGGCCGAGCGCCACGGGCTGGAGAGCACGAACCATCCCGACGCGACTCCCGAGATCCTCGAGATGGCCGCCGCACTGGGGGCGGAGATCGTCGACGGAGACAGCTGGCAGCGCCATCCGACCGGCTCCATCTGGCCCCAGGCTCTCGCCGGCTACGCTCTGCCCGAGACGACCCGCAGCTACGGTGCCACCCTCCACGACCGGGACGGGGAGCGCTTCGTCGAGGAGATGGCACCGCGGGACGTGGTCGCCGCGGGGATCGAGGACGTTGTCCAGCGTGGCCGGGGCGTGCGCGCTCCGAACGGGCGCGAGGGCGTCTGGCTGGACACGACGGCGATCGACCGCGAGCATGGCGCGGGCTTCACGGCCGAGCGCCTGGCCTACGTGCACAACCGCTATCTCAAGGCAGGTGTCGACATCACACGCGAGCGCGTCATGGTTCATCCCGTTCTCCACTACCGCAACGGCGGTCTGCGCATCGATCGCGATGCCAAGACGGCCGTCCCCGGCCTGATCGCGGCCGGCGAGATCACCGGCGGCATCCACGGAACGAATCGCCTGATGGGTAACTCTCTGCTGGACACCGTCGTCTACGGGCATATCGCAGGTGCGACCGCCGCGCGGGAGACCCGCTGATGGCCTACCAGGATGACTTCCTCGACCTCCCGGGGCGCCCGGCGAAGCCTCGCAGCGAGGGTGTGACCCACGTGATCGACACGGGCCTCACCCTGTCCCAGGCCGAGGGCATGCTCGAGACCGCCGGCGACTACATCGACATCGTCAAGCTCGGCTGGGGTTCGGCCTATGTGACGGGGAACCTCGACGAGAAGGTCGCCCTCTACCGGCACATGGGCGCGGACGTCGTCCTCGGCGGGACGTTCTGGGAGATCTGCCACGGGCAGGGTCGGCTCGAGGACTGGCGGCGTTTCGTCGACCGTCTGGGTCTCGAGACGGTTGAGGTCTCCGACGGCGCCCTCGACATTCCCCACCCGGAAAAGCTCGAAGCCATCACTGCCCTGTCCGCGGACTTCCGCGTGCTCAGCGAGGTCGGCTCCAAGGACAACGAGGTGATCATCGCCCCGTTCCGCTGGGTCGAGATGATCACGGCCGAGCTCGAGGCCGGATCCTGGAAGGTGATCACCGAGGCCCGCGAGAGCGGGACCGCGGGCATATACCGGGGCGACGGCGAGGTGCGCATGGGCCTCATCGAGGAGATCGCCGTCAAGGTGCCGGTCGGCAAGCTGTTGTTCGAGGCGCCCCAGAAGGCGCAGCAGGTCTGGTTCATCGAGAACTTCGGTCCCAACGTGAACCTGGGAAACATCCCGCCCGCGGACGTCGTTTCACTCGAGACGCTTCGGGTCGGCCTGCGGGCCGACACGATGGGCTGAGCATCGGGCGGACCGGAGAACGGGCGCGGTGCCCGCGCCGTGCACCTGAGCGCATGGGACGCGCGTCGTGCCGCGTTCGTCCCATGCGCGCGTCGGCCTCAGCTGTTGAGGTCCACTCCGCACTCGTCGGAGACGTACTTCTCAACCCGGTCACTCGCGGCCCCGATGTCGTCGCCGTCGAACGCCTCGAGGCGCTCCTGGATGCTCGGGTCCGTCGCCGCCTGGGTGATGAGGGTCGTGATGCTGTAGTCGGCCTCTTCGAGGATCGCGGTGAAGTCGTCGACCACGTCGGTCACGGTCGCCACGTCATCCTTGATCTCGCCCGGCGCCGCCTCGCGGAAATCGTCGAAGCTCGCGGTGATCTCGGTCCAGGCCTTCTTGAGCTCATCGGCGTCGGCGCCGCCGCCCGTGAAGATCTCCTCCGCGGAGTCATCGAATTCGGAGAAGCTCTCGGCCAGGGCGCAGAAGTCCCCTCCGTCAGAGGTCTCATCTCCGTCATCCCCGCAGCCGGCGAGCCCCAGGGCAAGCGCCAGCGCGGCGAGGATCATCAGGAACTTGGGCATGTCGGACTCCTGTCGGGTGGGGTTGCGCCCCGGGCGGGACAACTGATCATCGGCCGATGGGTCGATTCCTTGAATCGTGAGCTCAGGACGGCGGTTCGAGAGGCCCGACCGGCTCGAGTTCGAGCTCCTGCTCGGGGAGCTCACCGCACGCACCGGCGTAGTACTCCTCGAGGCGGAGGCCGGCGTCAGCGCTCGCCTGGAGATCGATCTCCCGGAAGCGATCGATCAACGCGGGATCCTCTTCGGTGATCAGGCGTTCGATGTCGTAGTCGATTCCCGCGAGCGCGGCGTCGTACTCGGTCACGATTCTCGCGATCGTTTCGACGTCGTCC
>JAHEIS010000055.1 GCA_024639225.1 Actinomycetes bacterium
GCTTTCGTCGCCGAGGAGGACGCCACGCTCGCCGCCCTTGAAGCGCTCCGGGCGCTCGGGGTGAAGCTGGTCATAGACGATTTCGGCACGGGCTATTCCTCCTTCGCCTACCTCACGCGTCTGCCGCTCGACGGCTTGAAGATCGATCGTGCCTTCATCGCCGACGCCGAGAGCCCGGACCAGCTCACGGTCCTCGGCTCGATCATCGGCCTCTGCGGCGAGCTCGGGCTGACGGTCACCGCAGAGGGTGTCGAGAGCGAGGACCAGCGAGCCCGGCTCTCCCAGATGGGGTGCGACCGGATCCAGGGTTTCCTCATCGCCCATCCCGCCTCCGAGGGTGAGCTGGATCTCGGCGACCGCACCCCGGTCGCGGCTTCCGGCGTCTAGTGGCGGCTGAAGTCGCGCGCCGCCGCCCGCGGCGCGCGCCGCGGAGGTCCGGCGCCGACCGCCTGCAGTAGCCGCAGCACACGACCCCGTTGGCCCGCGTAGGGGGCCAGGAGCGCGTTCATCCTGGCGTCGTCGCCGCGTCTCTCTCCCCCCAGCGCCCAGCTCACGAGATGGGGCAGGTTGTGGTCGCCGTGAGGGACGATGTCGGGGTCGCCCTGGGTCGCCGTGCGCACGAGCGCCACCGTCCACGGTCCGATTCCCCGGATGGCACGGAGGCGTCGCGCACCCTCATCCGCCGAGCGCTCGAACGCCTCCTGGACCCGGATCGTCTCGCGTGCCGCGGCGATCAGCGTCCGTGCCCGCGAGCGCTCGATGCCACAGGGGTGGAGCTGGGCGTAGCTCATGCCGGCAAGCTCGGACGGTGCCGGGAGGATGCGTGCATCTCCGGGGCCCGGGGCCGGCGACCCGAAGCGCCAGTTCAGCTCTCGCAGTCCGCGCGCGGCCTCGAAGCCGCTCACGCGCTGACCGAGGATTGTCGGCACGAGGGAGTCGTAGACGAGGGCGATCGCCGGCATCCGCAGGCCAGGATGACGGCGGGCGGCTGTCCGCACGACGTCGTGCCGGGGGACCAGCGCGGTCGGGTCATCGTTGGCGCCGACCACCTCGGGGAGCCGGGCGAGCATCCAGTCCGCGCCCGGACCCCACGCCTCCGCCCGGATCCGGGGAGCCACGATGTCGATCCGCATGCTCACCGGTCCGTCCGGCGCGTGACCGGCGATCAACGCCGAGGAGTCGGACGCCTCGGCAACGGGACCTTCGAGGCGGGCATGGGCAAGGGTCCGCCTGAGGTCGAGGGGCGCCGGACAGGCGATCTCACGCTCAGCCATGGGTCGAGCGTACGCCCGCGCCCGAGGAGTGGCCGTCGGGCGCGCTGAGGCGTCCAACTCCGGACGGGGCTGTGGCTGACCGGGCACACATGGGGACCTAGCGTGATTCCCGTGGACGCGCTGCGACCCTGGATCAACCGGAGCCTGCTGGGCTACGCCGCAATCGCCGTGCTGCTGGCGGTGGCAGGCTGGCGGCTTGTCGGCGACGGGGACCCGGGGGGCCAACTCGTCGACGCTCCGTCGGTCGTGGACGCCGGCTCGTCGCCCCGAGCCCGTCTGGTGGTGCATGTTGCCGGCGCGGTTCGGCGGCCCGGGATCTACCGCCTCGCTCCGGGCGCCCGCGTCCACGACGCGCTCCGCCGAGCCGGTGGGCCCGCCCCCGGAGCACGGGCGGATCGCCTGAACCTCGCCGCCCCGCTGCAGGACGGGCAACAGGTCCTGATCCCGGCCGAGGACGACGACGCGGGAGCCGACGACGGGCCGCTCAGCCTGTCGCGCGCCACTGCCCGGGATCTCGAGGATCTCGACGGGATAGGTCCGGCGCTCGCCGCCCGGATCGTCGAGCACCGTCGGGACCGAGGTGGGTTCGCGTCGGTTGACCAGCTGGCCGACGTCCCCGGGATCGGTCCGACGCGGCTGGAGGCGCTCCGGCAGCGCGTCGTGCCGTGATCCCTCTGCGCGACGCGCGTCAGGCGCGCCGCGCCCACCCGGTCGCCCGGGCCGCCCCGGCCGTCCTGCTCGGAGCGATCGGGGTGGGTATCGGTCAGAGCGCCCTGACCGAGGGGTCGCCGGTGATCATGCCCGTCGTCGCGGTGACACTGGCGGCCTGCGCGGTCGTCGTCGGGGTTCGCCGCCCGGGTCTCTGCCTGATGGCCATGGCGCTGGCGTTGGGGGCCGCGGGCTCGGCCTGGGGAGACGCGCGACAAGAGCAGACCCGGCCCGCGTCCGTGACGGCGGGCTCCATTTCCGGGAAGGTGCGCGTTGACGCTCCGGCGCGCCCCGGGCGGGCCGGCGCCGGGGACCGGGTCACGGTGAGGGTCCTCGGCGTCGACGACGGGACTGCCCGGGTGCCAGAGGGCGCGCGCCTGATCGTGGACCTTCCCCGCGCGGCGCCCACACCGCGGGTCGGGTCGGCGATGCGGCTGCGCGGTGCTCTGCGCACATTCACTGACGAGGACGCGCCCAGCTGGTGGCGCAGATACCTCGAGCGAGAGGGGATCGCCGGCGCCGTGCGGGCTGACAGCGCTACGCCGGTCGCCGACCCGGGCGCGGGACCACGTGAGCGCTGGCGTGGTTGGGCCCAGACACGCGTCTCCGCGCGCCTGCCCGGAGAGCGCGGGGCGGTCGTGCGCGGCCTCGCTCTCGGCGGTGGTGCCGGACTGAGCGAACGCACGGCGACGGAGTTCCGCGACTCGGGTATCTGGCATCTGCTCGCCGTCTCCGGGCAGAACGTGACCGCGGTGGCCCTTGCCGTCATGGCGGTTCTGGGCGCGGCGCCGCGGAGGCCGGCCATCGTCGTGGCCGCATCGTGCGTCGTGGCCTACGTGCTGGCGTGTGATGGCGGCCCGTCGGTCGGTCGGGCAGCGGTCGTCGGACTGCTCGTCCTGGGCAGTCAGTTCACGGGGCGTGCCCGGTCGCACTGGCACGCGCTCCTTCTGGCCCTGGTCGGTCTGCTGGCGTACCAACCGCGGTCGTTGTTCGATCCGGGACTGCACCTGTCATTCGCGGCCGTTGGCGGCTTGTTCCTTCTGAGCCCCGGCATCGACGCGCTGGCGCGGGGGTGGGTACCGCGTCCGCTCGCCGTTCTCCTGGGCGCATCGCTCGGGGCGGGGATCGCGACCGCGCCGGTTCTGGCTCTGCACTTCGAACGACTCTCGGTCGTGGGTATCGCCGTGAACCTGGTCGCCGTCCCGCTGGCCGCGCCGGTCGTCGTGCTGGCACTCGTGGGACTCGTCGCGGATGCATTGGCCGACGGGGCGGGGCGCCCGTTCACCGCCGGGGCCGCCGCGGGCGGGCAGGCGCTCATGTGGCTGGCGCGCGCCGGATCCGCCGTGCCGCATGGCGCGATCGATGTGCCGGCCTGGTCAGCGGCTCCGCTGGGCGCGTGCGCGGCGGGGATCTTCATCGCCCTGCGACGCGGTCACGGGGCGCTCCTCGCCCGGGTCGGCGCCGGGATCACGGTGCTCGCGGTCGGTTCGATGCTCCTGGCCGGGCCTGCCGCCTGGCCGACGGACGCGGAGGTCGCCGTACTCGACGTCGGCCAGGGGCAGGCGCTTCTGCTGCGCGACGCGCGCGGTGGAGCGGTCCTGGTCGACGTCGGGCCGCCGGGTACCCCGGCCCCGGCGGTGGACCGGCTCCGGCGACTCGGCGTACAGCGCATCGATCTACTGGTCCTCACCCACGGCGCCCGCGACCAGGCGGGCGGGCTGGCCGACATCCTCGAGCGCTGGCGCCCGGCGGGAGCGATCCACGGCCTCTTCGGAGGTTCTTCCGGAGAGGCGGACGGCCTGGCCGGTCTTGCTCTCCTTGCCGAGGACAGCGTCCCGGCGCGGGAGGTGGCAGCCGGAGACGGCCTGAAGGTGGGTGACTGGAGGCTCGACGTACTTGCGCCGCCGGCGGGGGTGGGCGGGGGTACGGCGGCAAACGACCGCAGTCTCGTGATCGTCGCGCGCGCTCCGGGCCTGACCGTGCTGATCCCCTCCGATGCCGAGGGGCCGGTGCTCCTGAGAAGGCCCTTGCCGCCCGCCGACGTGCTCGTGGTCTCGCACCACGGCTCCGACGACCCCCGTCTCGGCGAGGTCCTCCGACAGGTGCGGCCCGCTCAGGCCGTCATCTCGGCCGGTGCGGACAACCGCCACGGGCATCCCGCGGCGACCACCCTGGCGGCGCTGGGCCGCGCCGGCATCCGCGTGCGGCGTACGGACCGGGAGGGTGACGTCCGGATCACCGCCGCGACCCTCAGGCGGCCGTGACCTCGGGGAGCATGCTCGCGAGGCGTCGATGGAAGTCCGTCGGGCTCACTCGGGACTTGGTGAAGAAGTCCGTCCTCCCGAGACGGAGGCGCTCGCGTTCCTCCTCATCGAACTCGAGGGCCGAGTAGACCACGAGTGCGTGCGGGGCGATGTTGCGCTCGCGCAGGGCCTCGACGACGGCGAAGCCGTCGCCGTCGGGCAGGCCGACGTCGAGAACGATCAGTGCCGGTCTGACCCGCGTGGCCATCTCGATCGCCTGTCGGCCGGTGCGCGCGTGCACCGCGGGGATGCTGTCTCGGTGGAGCTGCTCGAGCAGGACATCGGCAAGCCCGAAGTCGTCCTCGACCACCAGGACCCGGCTCGCCTGGGATGGCACGTGCGCCAGGGACAGCGCGCGCGCGATCTCGTCCGTCGAAGCGGGCTTGGTGATCCAGTCAGCGACCGCCCGCGGAGGGCTCTCGACCCGGTCGGGGGGGAGAGAGCTCATCATCACGACGGGAATCGCCGCGGTCGCCTCATCCTCAGAGAGCCGGATCAGGGTCTCGAAGCCATCCATACCCGGCATCATCAGGTCGAGGAGGATCGTGGACGGAGCGTCCTCGCGGGCCCGGGCGACCGCCTGCTCGCCGGTCTCGGCCTCGAGCACATCGAATCCCATCGCCTCGACGATCGTGCGGGTCTCGGCCCGTGCCACGGCATCGTCGTCGCAGACGAGGATGGCTTTGCCATCGTGAGTGACGGGCTCAGGGAGACTCGCCGGGAGGGTCAGGGGAACGGAGAACCAGAAGCAGCTGCCGACGCCGACCTCACTCTCGGCCCAGGCCCGGCCATCGTGGAGCTCGGCGATCTGGCGGCAGATCGTGAGCCCGAGGCCGGTGCCTCCGACCGCGCGGGATGCGGACGAGTCGACCTGCTCGAATCGATCGAAGATCCTCTCGAGCATTTCCTCGGGGATTCCCGGCCCCTCGTCACGAACGTAGAACGCGGCCTCGCCGTCGCGCGGGAGGCTGCCGACCTCAACGCGGGAACCCGGCGGGGAGAACTTGATGGCGTTGCTCAGGTAGTTGCTGAGCAGCTGGACGACCCGTTCGTCCTCGACGAACACGGGAAAGGCGGCCGGAGATGAGACGAGCTCAACGCCCCTCTCGGCCGCGAGTGCACCCATCGCCTCAACGGCGCGCTGGACGAGGTCCCCGCTGTCGCAGTCGGCCGGGCGGATGGCCGTCCCACCCGACTCGATGCGCTGGAGGTCCAGGATGTCGTTGACGAGCATCACGAGACGCTCGCTGTTGGTTGACGCGATCCGGACCATGCGCCGGCGGGCCGTCTCGTCCAACGCGGAGGGCTCCTCCGACAGCAGGGAGAGTGCGCCGCGGATCGAGCTGAGCGGAGTGCGCAACTCGTGGCTGACGATCTGAACGAACTCGTCCTTCGCGCGTTCGGTCGCCCGGCGTTCGGTGATGTCGGTCGCCACGCAGGTCAGAGCGTAGACCCGGCCCCGATCGTCCTTCAGGGGCGAGCGGGCCACGAGGACGGTCCGCACGGCGCCGTCGGGAGCGGTGAAGTCCTGCTCGGTCGTGATCGTACTGTCCGCCGAGAAGGCGTCAGCGTCGAGAATGGGACTGAAGAGCTCGCCGCGGATCGCCTCGGCGGAGCCGTCCTCGGGCGTCCCGCCGAGGAGATCCGCGAACCCACGGTTGGCCATGAGCAGCTTGCCGCTCAGGTCCCGGACCCAGACGAGAGCGGGTAGGCCGTCGATGACGGCCGACAGCTCGTCCCGCTTGCGCTCGACCTCTCGGCGCGCCTCGTCGTTGGTGACCGCGAGGCCGACGAGGTCCGCGAACCGGGTGAGTCGGGGCATCACGTCGACATCGAGTTGGTCGCCTGATCCTGCACCGACGCTCACAGCGCCCCAGAGGTGCCCGTGTACGAAGACGGGGGCGCCGGCCCGATCGACTGAGGATGCCGCCGAGCCAGCCGGCACCGCGGCGAGGTGACATTCCTCGCCGGTCGCGCTCACCCGCGACGCAGCCGTGTCGTTGCAGAGGTTCACGGGTTGCCCCGAAGGTAGGCGCCCGCTGACACTCCACGCGCCGAGCACCGTTCCGAGCTCAGTCGATTCGAAGCGGGTGACGGCGGCGATCTTCGCCGTGCTCAGTCCGCCCATCTCGCGGGCGATGAGATCAAGCGTCTCGTCGAGAGGGCCCGCCTCAGCGACGGCGCGCGACGATCGCGCCACCGCGGCGCGCTCGCTCTCGAGTCGCACGGTCGCCGAAATGTCCTGGGCGACGCCAATGAAGCCCACGAGCCGGCCCTCGTCGTCGATCCGTGGCGTGATCGTGAGGGACAGCGGGAGTGTGCGGCCGTCCTTGCGGATGGCCGTCCAGCGTCGCGTCTCGGCCTCGCCGCGCCGCGCGGCGTGCGCGATGACCTCAAAACCGGGCTCGAGTCCAAGCTCGGCGGCCCGGGAAGAGATCTCGTCCGGGTCGAGGTAGCGGGTGGGCACCTCGCCGAGCATCTCCTCGGAGGTGAAGCCCAGTATGCGCTCGGCGCCCGGGTTGAACAGCACGATCCTGCCGTCGAGGTCGACGGAGACGATGGCCGACTCCGTGGCCGCGGTCAGGACCGACCGGAGGCTCTCGGTCGTCTTTGCCAGCGCCCGCTCCGTGACCCGGCGCGTCGCGAGGATCGCTTCGACGAGGACGACGAGCACGGCGGCGACGATGAGGAAGACCTGGAGGGTCTCGATTCCCTCGAGATCGGCTACGCCCGCAGAGAACGGCCCTCCTCTGGTGACGGCGGCCTGGGTGAGGATGCCGATGAGCAGGATGGTCGCGATGCTGGCGATCCGTGGCTGAGCGCGCACAGCGGTCCAGACCAGGACGGGCAACAGGACGAAGGCCTGTGCGAGCGCCTGCGGAACGCCCGAAACATCGGGATAGGCAATGGCCAGGGTCGTGAGGACGACGGCCGCCAGCAGCGCCAGCTCTTCGAGCCGGAAGGCGGGTCGCCGCCGATCCGCCCAGGCGAGGACCAGGGGCGCCACCGCGAGCATGCCGAGGGCATCGGCGAGCCACCATGTGGCGATGCTCGAGGCGAGGGGAGCGTCGACGGCCAGGTGAAGCAGGCCGCCCCCCGCGACTGCTCCCAGGCCGGCACCGATGCCGGCGGCCGCCAGCAGGCCGGCAACGCCGCGCGTGGAGCCGTAGACGAAACGGCGTGCGTGCCCGCTCACGGCCAACAGAAGAGACGCCGCGACGAGCGTCTCGAAGGTGTTGACACCGGCGAGGCCGACGCTCAGGGGCTCACTGCCACGCGACAGGAGCTGGGCGAGGAGGTTCGCTCCGAAGACGAGCGCCAGAATGGCAGGCCAGTGCCGCCGCTGGACGAGCACGACGGCGGCGAGGGCGAGCCCCGACGCGGGCCAGACCACGGCGGCCTGCTCCGGTCGGGCCATGAGGGCGAGACCGAGTTCCGACAGCCCGTAGTACGCGACGGCGAAGAGGAGGCTCGCGACGACTACGCGGGCACGGGCGGAGAGACGGTCACCGACGAAAGCCACGAATACCCCATCGGCGCCCGGCGAAGCAAACTGAACGCCGTACGAGAATCCTTGCCGACGATCCCGTCCCGCTCATGACGACCTAGGGTGCGGCGGGCGTGCCGGGGTCCGGCAGCATGGCCGCCAGGCGCTCGTGGAACTCGTGGGGACTGACGCGGCTCTTGGTGACGAAGTCGGTCCGCCCGAGCTCCAGCCGCCGCCGGTCTTCGGCGTCGAACTCGAGGGCGGAGTAGATGATCAACCCCTCCGGGAGGATCTCTCGGGATCGGAGAGCCTCGACGACGTCGAAACCGTCGCCCTCGGGCAGGCCGACGTCAAGCACGATCAGATGTGGGCGGAGCTGAGACGCGATCGTGATCGCCTCGCGCCCTGTGCGCGCGTGGACGGCGGGAATCTCGTCCCCGCGCAACTGCTCCATGAGCACCCCGGCGAGCCCCGCGTCATCCTCGACGACGAGTACATGGCCGGATCCGGGGGACAGATCGGCCCGCGAGAGCGCGCTGAGCAATCGTTCCATCGTCGCCGGCTTGGTGATCCAGTCAGCGACCGGCAGCGACGGGGTCCCCGCTCGGTCCGGTGAGAGGGCGCTCACCATGATCACCGGGATCTCTGCCGTCTGCTCGTCCTCGGCCAGCATCGCCAGGGTCGCGAAGCCGTCCACGCCCCGCATGACGAGATCGAGCAGGATGACCTCCGGGCTCTCGCTGCGCGCAAGGCTGACCGCGACCTCCGCCGATGCAGCCTCGATGCCCGCGAATCCCAATGACTCGACCATCTCGCGCGCCTCGGACCGGCTCGTGGGGTCGTCATCGCAGATGAGCACGGTGGCGCCACCCGACGGAGCCTGGCGGTCGGATTCCACGCCAGTCTCCCGCTCGCGCGGGAGACTGATCCAGAAGCAGCTGCCGACTCCCTCCTCGCTCTCGACCCAGACCCGGCCGCCGTGCTGATCGGCGATCTCGCGACAGATCGCCAGGCCGAGCCCCGTGCCCCCGACATCGCGAGAATCGGACGAATCGACCTGCTGGAAGCGGTCGAAGATGGCCTCCAGCATGTCCGGCGGAACGCCGCGGCCCTCGTCGCGAACATAGAGCCCGACCTGGTCCTCGACCTGTTCGCATCCCACGACGATGCGGCTCCTCTCGGGGGAGAACTTGACCGCGTTGCTGAGGAAGTTGTTGAGCACCTGGACGACGCGCCCGGGCTCCGCCATGCACTCCAGGGATTCCGGCTCGGTGGAGATCTCGATGCTCTTCTCGGCGGCGAGCGCGATCATGGCCTCGGCCGCCTGGGCGATCAACTCGGCGGAGTCGCAGACAACCGGATCGAGAACGGCGGCCCCCGACTCGATCCGCTGGATGTCCAGGATGTCGTTGATCAGCGTCACCAGCCGTTCGCTGTTGGTCGCGGCGATTTCGATCATCCGCTGACGCCCGATCTCATCGAGGCTGTCGCCCTCATCGGAAAGCAGGGACAGCGCCCCCCGGATCGAGCTCAGGGGCGTGCGCAACTCATGGCTGACGACGCCGATGAACTGGTCCTTCGCCTGTTCGATCTCGCGGCGCTCGGTGATGTCGGTCGCGACACAGCTGAGGGCGTAGACGGTGCCGGCGGCGTCGACCAGGCGCGAGCGCGCGACGAGCACCGTGCGCTCGCGGTCGCCGCCGTCGGTGAACGACTGCTCGACCGTGATCGTCTCGCTCGTCTCGAGCGCTTCGGCATCGAGGGCAGGATCCGCCAGCGCCGCGAAGAGGGCCTCTTCGGCGAGGTCCATGTCGCTGCCGGCCTGCAGCTCGAAGGCACGGTTGGAGATCAGGCGTGAACCGCTGAGGTCCTGGACCCAGACCAGCGCGGGCAGGCCGTCGATGATCGCGGACAGCTCGTCGCGCTTCCGCTCGACCTCCTCGCGACTGCGATCGTTGGTCACCGCCAGGCCGGCCAGGTCTGCGAAGCGCCAGAGGCTGTCCTCGGCTCCCGTGCGGAAGTCGGCGCCGGGCTTCGCGCCCATGCTGATGGCGCCCCAGACGGCACCGCCGACCAGGACGGGCACGCCGACGCGGTCCCGAGGTCCGCCCGGTCCCGAGGAGTGCCGCTCCACGTCCTGGGCGGCGATACGGGCCGCGTCTCCGGACTGGCTCACCCGCGCCGCGGCACTGTCACCGCTGAGGTTGATCGGGCGCCCGGACTCGAGCGAGCCGCCGGCGCTCCAGCCTCCGAGTACCGTTCCGAGCTCGGGTGACTCGAAGCGCGTGACCGCAGCGACCTCGGCGCCGTTGAGGTGTCCGGCCTCGGCCGCGATGAAGTTCAGCGTCGTCTCGAGAGGCTCGGCCGCCGCGACGGCGCGGGATGTCCGCAGCAGGGCAGCCCGCTCGGCTTCGATCAGCACGCTCTCCGTGACATCACGGGCCACCCCGATGAAGCCCACGAGTCGTCCGTCCGGGTTCACGCGGGCCGTCACCGTGAGGGACACCTGCAGTCGGCTGCCGTCTGCATGGATGTAGGTCCACTGACGGGTCTCCGCCTCGCCGCGACGTGCGGCGTGAACAAAGGCCTCGAAGCCCGGTTCGATGCCGAGCTCCGTCGCGCGCGCTTCGACTTCGGACGGGTCATGGAACTCGTTGGGGCTCCGGCCGATCATCTCCTCGGCGGAGCGACCCAGGAGGCGCTCGGCCCCCGTGTTGAACACGTCGATGTTGCCCCGCGCATCGGTGCCGATGATCGAGAACTCCGTTGCGGCACCGAGCACGGACGCGAGGCTCGCAGTCGATGCCGACAGCCGCTCCTGCGCGGCGCGCCGGTCGGCGAGCACCCCTTCGATCATGAGCGGTAGCAGGGCCGCGACGGCGAGGAAGAACTGCAGGTTGGCCACGCCGTCCAGTGGCGAGACCCCCTGACCGACGAACGGGCCGCGCCCGGCGAGAGTTCCGAGCGTGAGCACGATTGCGACCACCAGAGTCGCGGCGCTCGTGATCCGCGGGCGGGCTCGGATGGCGGTCCAGACGAGGATGGGGAGCAGGACCGACCCGCGGTTGAAGAAATCGGGCGCGCCCCAGACGTCCGGGTAGAGCACGGCGACGCTGAGCACTGCGGCAGCGAGGACGAGCGCCAGGCCTTCCATGTTGATCCTTCCGCGACGCCGGTCACCCCAGGCGAAGATCAACGGAGCGACCGCGAGCATCCCGAGCCCGTCGCCGATCCACCATCCGCTGAAGACGGACCAGTAGGGCGCTCCGAAGCTCGCATGGACCGCCCAGGCGCCGAGAAGAGATGTGCCCGCGTTGGCGACGGTCGCAGCCGCGAGGAGGCCGGCGACTCCGCGGGATGAGCCGTAGACGAATCGGCGCTCTCGGCCGGTGATCCAGAGCAGCAGGCTCGCCGCCAGGATCGGCTCGAGGGTGTTGATCACCGGCAGCTGGAAGGTGATCGGCGCGACGCCGTGGGTCGGGTAGTTGGCGATGATGGTCGCCGTGAACAGAGAGGCCGCCAGCGCCGGCCACAACCGGCGGGGCGACAGGGCGAAGATGGCGAGCGAGAGGCCCGAGGCGGGCCAGAGCACAGGTACCCGCCCTTCTTCCTCGACGAGGGAGATACCGAGCTTCGACAGCAGGTAGTAGCCGGCGCCGAAGAGGGCGACGGCGACCAGCGCGCGGACGCGATAGGGAACGCGGTCCAGGATTTGGCTCACACCGACCTATCGACTGTTTGACGCCGGAACTCAAACACCGGTGTCGGTCTTCCACCCGTCCTCGCGGGCCTACCTCGAGGAGGTCCGAGCCATCACCGGTGGCGCCGGCATCGCTTGGCGCTGTCGGGTCGTTGCGGGCGTCTGAGAAACTGACGCCGTGAGCGAACAGCGTGCCCCGATCCGCGAGGTCTTCCTCTTCTGGGGGGAGGACCGAGAGTCCGTGAACCGCAACCTGCGCAACCTCATCGCGCGTCTCGAGGGCGAGAGCGGGATGCCGGCGCAGCGCTTCCGGGCCGACGAGGACCCGGCCGACGACGTCGTGGCCATCTGCCAGGCCTTGTCGATGGGCGGCACCCAGCTGGTGGTCGTCGAGGACATCTCGAACTACAAGGCGGCCGACGTCGCGCCGATCGTCGAGTACCTCGACGCGCCCAATCCCGGGACCTGCCTGGCGCTCACGAGCGTCGACAAGCCCTCGCCCAAGCTCCTGGCCGCCTGCGAGTCGGCGGGCCTGGTGCGTCAGTTCGGGCCGGACCCCAAGGCGAAGACCCGCGACCGCCAGAAGTGGCTGAACGAGCATGCCGCAAAGGAGCTCGGACGCCACGGCGCGCGGGCTGAGGCGGCGGCCGTGCGCGAGTTGGTCACGCGGGTGGTGGTGGACCGCCCCGACGCACACAAGAGCGGGGTCAATGCGCTCGAGCTGTCGAGCGCGGCCGGGCTGCTGGCCGCCTACGCCGGCGCGGAGCCCGTGACCGAGGCGATGGTCCGCGAGATCGTTCCGGCGCATCCCGATGCCCGCGCGTATCTGCTCGCCGATGCGCTGGTGGGTGGCGATGACGCGGCGGTGCACGATCTGCTGGCGGAACTGGCCTCCGGATCCGATCCGGCCAACCCGATGGCGATCCAGGGGGCTCTGTCGCGCCATTTCCAGGGGCTGGCGGCCGCTCAGCGTCTGAGCCCACGGCCGAGCCCGGCGGAGGTATCCGAGGCGACGGGAATCCGGGGCTACCCCGCCCAGAAGCTGGCCGAACAGGCCGGGCGGATCCCCCACGAGACCGTCACGGGCATCGTCGCCCGGATAGCGGCGCTCGAACTCGAGCTACGGGTGTCAGCGTTCGCCCAGCTGGGGCGCACGCGCGACGACGGTCAGCGTTTCGTGCTGGAGATCGCGGCACGCGATCTCCTCGCGCTGACGGCCTAGCGCCGCGTCAGGACGCGACGCCCGCGACGATGCGGGCGAGGCGCTGCTTGCGCCGGGCGGCCGTGTTGCGGTGCAGGACGTTCCGCGCCTCGGCCTTGTCGATGGTCTTCTCGAGCTCGCGGGCACGCGCGGAGAGGGCCTCGGCGTCGCCGGCCGCGGCGGCGTCCTCGACGCCACGGAAAAGGGTCTTTATCGCGGAGCCGAAGCGGATGTTCGCCTGGGTCTGCGTGATGGTGCGCCGATTGCGCTTCTTCTGTGAGGCGATGTTGGCCAATGTGTGTCCTGCGTGCTCCGGGAAAAAAGAGGGTCTTCTCTGGGCGGCCGCGTACTGTAACAGGATGCCGCCGGTGACCCGATGAGCGAGCAGAGCGCGGGCGGGGACGGACTCGGGCGCTCCAAGGTGATCTTCGCCCTCTGGACCGGGGTGAGTCGTGTGGCCGGGCTCGTGCGCGAGATCGTCGCCGCGGCGATCTTCGGCCACCGGGGAGTCATGGGCGCGTTCACGGTCGCCTTCGCCGTGCCGAACCTGCTCAGGAGCCTGGTTGCCGACTCCGCTCTGACGGCCGCCTTCATCCCCGTGCTCACAGAACTGCGCGAGAGCGGGCGTCAGCGGGAGGGCGACCGGCTCATCGGGGCCCTGGTGAGCCTGATCGCCCTGGCTCTCGGGGCGCTGACGATCCTCGCGATCATCGTGGCGCCGTGGGTGATGCCGCTGTTTGCGCCCAGCCTGCCCGATCAGTACGTCGACGATCTCGTTTTCCTGTCGCAGCTGATGTTCCCGATCGTCGTCCTGCTGGCTCTGACCGGCGTGGCGATGGCTCTCCTGCAGATGGCCGGACAGTTCGGCCCGACGGCGTTCGCCCCAGTCCTGTGGAACGCCCTGATCATCCTTTCGCTGCTGGCGATCACGCCGCTCTTCTCGGGCGACGACCGGATCATCGCCTACGCGATCGGCATCCTGATCGGAACCCTCGGCCAGCTGCTGTTCCTCGTACCCTGGCTCGCCCGGCTGAACCAGCTCCGGCCGCGGCTCGGGCTCCGCAGTCCGCACCTGCGCACTGTCCTGATCCTGATGCTGCCGGTGACCATCGGGCTCGGACTGATCAACCTCAACCTCATCGTCGACTTCTGGTTCGCGACCCGAGCCGAGGGCGACGCCGGCCCGCGTCCGATCGAGGCCGCCTTCCGTCTGTACCTGCTGCCCCAGGGCATCTTCAGCGTCGCCGTCGCGACCGTGCTCTTCCCGACGATCGCGCGGATGGCTGCGCGTGGCGACGCGGCCGGCATGCGCGAGGCGGTCGGCACCGGGCTGCGGCAGATCTTCCTCATGCTGTTGCCCGCCTCGGCCTTTCTGCTCGTCCTCGCTGAGCCCGTCACGCGTCTGGTCTACGAGCGCGGCGATTGGACGGCGGCCGGCACGGCGTTGACCGCCGACGCGCTCTTCTACTTCACGATCGGCCTCGCGTTCAACGGGGCGAGCCTGTTGCTCATCCGCGCGTTCTTCAGTCTCCAGGAGCCGTGGATCCCGACCTGGATCGCCGTGGGGGCCGCGGTTCTGAACCTGGTGCTCGACGCGATCCTCTTCCGGCCCCTCGGCTTGGGCGGCATCACCCTCGCCACGTCCCTGGTGAGCATCGCGACCTTCCTCGCCCTCCTCGTGATGCTCGCCCCGCGCATGGGCGGACTGCGGGTGGGCTGGCTCATCGACGGAGCGCTGCGGGCCCTCGGGGCATCCGTCGTGTCCGGCCTCGCCGCACTCGCGGTCTGGGCGGTCGTCGACGACGCGGCGGGCCGGGATCTGATCGGCCAAGTGGCCTCGACCGGAGCTGCGCTCGTCGCGGCCGTGATCGCCTTCCTGATCGCCGCGTGGGCCCTGCGGTTGCCGGAACGCGAGCTGCTGAGGCAATACCTGCGGCCGCTACGATGAGGCGGTGGATCAACGGCAGATACGCAACTTCTGCATCATCGCCCACATCGACCACGGCAAGTCGACGCTGGCGGACCGGATCCTCCAGCTCACCGGTGCCGTCGCCGAGCGCGACATGCGGGAGCAGGTGCTCGACTCGATGGAGCTCGAGCGCGAGCGGGGCATCACGATCAAGGCCCAGGCCGTACGTGTGCCGTACACCGCAAGCGACGATGTCGAGTACCAGCTCAACCTGATCGACACCCCGGGGCACGTCGACTTCAGCTACGAGGTCAGCCGCAGTCTCGCGGCCTGCGAGGGCGCCCTGCTCGTCGTCGACGCCAGCCAGGGCATCGAGGCCCAGACGCTGGCCAATGCCTACCTGGCGATCGAGGGCGACCTCGAGTTGATCCCCGTCTTGAACAAGATCGATCTGCCCGCCGCGGACCCCGACCTCCATGCCCGGGCCCTCGCCGATCTGATCGGGGGCGACCCGGATGACGTTCTGCGCATCTCCGCCAAGACGGGCGAGGGGATCGATGCCGTCCTCGAGGAAATCGTCGCCCGGGTCCCGCCGCCCAAGGGGAACCCCGCGGCGCCGACCCGCGCGCTCATCTTCGACTCCGTCTACGACCAGTACCGCGGCGCCGTCGCTTTCGTTCGGGTGGTTGACGGGGCGCTGAACCGCGGGGACGGCGTGCGGGCGATGCAGACCGGCCTGGTCACCGAGGCGGAGGAGGTCGGGATCATGGCGCCGGAGATGCAGCCGATCGCCGGTCTCGGAGCCGGGGAGAGCGGCTACCTCATCACCGGAGTGAAAGACCTTGGTCAGCTCCGCGTCGGCGACACGGTCACCCAGTCCGAGGGGGCGGCGCCGGAGCCGTTGGAGGGCTACCGTGAGGTCAAGCCGATGGTCTTCGTCGGGCTCTTTCCGGTCGACTCGGACGACTACCCGGACCTTCGCGACGCCCTCGAGAAGCTGTCGCTCAACGACCCCTCGCTCACCTGGGATCCCGAGACCTCGCAGGCCCTCGGATTCGGCTTCCGCTGCGGTTTCCTCGGGCTGCTGCACATGGACATCGTTCGCGAGCGGCTCGAGCGCGAGTACGACCTCGAACTCATCACCACGACGCCGAACGTGGAGTACCGCGCCTTTCTGACCGGCGGCGGCGAGACGGACGTGCACTCGCCCGGCGAGCTGCCGCACGTGACCGAGATCGAGCGCATTGAAGAGCCCTACGTGCGGGCGACGATCCTCGTGCCGAATGACCACGTCGGGGCGGTGATGGGGCTCTGCCAGGACAAGCGTGGCGTCTTCATCACGATGGAGGCCATCGAGAACCGGCAGCAGATCCGCTACGACCTGCCGCTGTCGGAGATCGTGCTCGACTTCTACGACATGCTCAAGAGCCGGACCCGTGGGTATGCGTCGTTGGACTACGAGATCGACGGGTACCGCGAGAGCGCACTGGTGAAGCTCGATGTCCTGCTCGCCGGCGAGCCCGTCGACGCGTTGTCGTTGATCGTCCACAAGGACATCGCCTTCACCCGGGGCAAGGCACTGGTGGACCGGCTCAAGGAGACCATCCCTCGGCAGATGTTCGAGGTGCCCATCCAGGCCGCGATCGGCGGGCGCATCATCGCCCGCGAGACGGTCAAGGCGAAGCGCAAGGACGTTCTGGCCAAATGCTACGGCGGCGATATCAGCCGCAAGCGCAAGCTCCTCGAACGTCAGAAAGAAGGTAAGAAGCGCGCCAAGCACGTCGGCAACGTCGAGGTCCCTCAGGAGGCATTTCTCTCGGTGCTCGATATCGCGGGCGCCGACGGGCGCGACTGATGGGCGCGGCCCACCTCTACGTGCACATGCCGTTCTGCGCGTCGCGCTGCGGCTACTGCGCCTTCGTGGTGGAGACCGGATCCCTCGACCGGCGCGACGCCTACCTGGACGCGCTGCTCGCCGAGATCCGGCGCGAGGCCGGTGCCCTCGGCCCACTCGACAGCATCTATGTCGGCGGAGGCACGCCGAGCCTCATGCGTCCGCGCCGGATCGCCCGGTTGCTCGAGGCGCTCGGACCGCGGATCGGGCCCGCCGCCGA
>JAHEIS010000056.1 GCA_024639225.1 Actinomycetes bacterium
GGGGCGTCGGCGGCGAGGATCTGGTTGACGACGTCGGTCACATCGGGCGAGTCGGTCACCACCGAACACGCGACATCGCAGCCACTCACGGCATCCGCGACGCTCGCGGAGAGCTCGGCGGGCAGACCCTCCGCCCGCGCCGGCGTCCGGGCAAAGACCCGGACCTCATGACCCGCCGCCACAAGGTTGTGAATCATGTGTGTGCCCATGAGGCCCGGGCCGATGAATCCGATGCGCACGGCGTATTCATACGCCATTACCGACGACGTGCGAGGGTGCGGGACCGCACAGGCGCAACGGCCCGCGCTTGCGCCTCATCGATCGGGCCGCTATCCCCAGGCGTGATGACCACGGCCTCGACACCGAAAAAGACCGCCAAGAGCATCGGCGCCGCCATGCGGGCCCTCCGCTCGGTGATGGCGTTCCCGGGCTGGTTCCTCGCGCGCGTGCGGAGCATCGTCGGTCGTTCCGCCCGCAACGACATCACCGCGGTCGGCAGCCAGTTCGCCTACAACGCATTTCTGGGGACCGTTCCGTTCCTGCTGGTGCTGGTCACCCTCGTGTCCCTGGTTCCCGGTCCGTTCGGGTACAACGAGCTGCTCGACGAGTATGGGACCGGCCTACCGGCTGAGCTGCGTGAGGTCATCGACGATGCGGTGAACCAGGCGAACCTGAACTCGCGGGGAACCGGAACGCTGGTCCTCGCGCTGTCCCTGTTCGGTGCGATCTACGTCGCGTCCAACGTGATGGGGACGCTGATCGGCGGCATCGACCATGCCCGCGGGGTGCGTCACCGGTCCTGGTTCGCCGGCAAGATCGTCGGTGCGCTCTTCGCCCTCGCATCGGGGCTGGTCATCACGCTGACCACGGTCAGCCTGGTCGGCGGGCCGGGGCTGATCGACGAGGTGTCGCGCCGCCTCACCGGGGACCCCGCCCCCGCGTTCGTACAGAGCCTTGTGACCCTGCTCGGGCTCGTGGCCTTCTTCGTCGTGGTGCTCGGCCTCTACACCATCGGCACGGCAGCGGGCCGGCGCGCCCTGTTGGTCGAAGTGCCCGGTGCGCTGCTCGCCACTGTCGGCTGGCTGTTCGTGACCCAGCTCTTCGCCTTCTATGTGGGCAACGTCCGGTCGTTCGAGCCGATCTACGGCACGTTCGCGGGCGTCGTGGTCTATCTGCTCTTCCTCTTTCTCACCGGCACGCTCATCGTGCTGGGCGCCGAGATCAACCAGGAGCTGGTCGACGATCGCGAACGTCGTCGCCACCGACCGGGGGGCACCATGCCGATGCCCGTCGCCGACGTGACCGCGCCGATCGACAGGTCGGACTGAGCGCCGGCCCGGCCCTCAGCTCTGGCAGGTGGGGCACCAGTAGCTGGTCCGGTTGTCGTCGCCCTGCCCGCGTGAGCGGATGGCCGTGCCGCACCGACGACAGGGGCGATTCGCCCGGCGGTGGACCCAGTGCGTCTTCGCTCCGGGCACCCCGGAACCCCCCGGGGCGTAGGTCCGGATCATTCCCCGCTCGCGTACGCCGTCGGCCAGGAGTCGCCCGGCAATGGCCCCCAACTCCCGCGCCTCCTTCGCGTCGACATCAGCTGCCGCCCGCCAGGGGCTGATTCCCGCAAGAAAAAGGGACTCGTTCTTGTAGGCATTGCCAACGCCCGCGACCCCGCGCTGATCGAGGAGTGTCTCGCCGATCTCCTGTCCGACGGGAGCGTGGGTGACAGCCCGCAGCGCCGCCGCCGCGGGGTCGACATCGGGCGCCAGCAGATCCGGTCCGAGGGCGCGCACGGGCCCCGGCAGTGGCTCGTGAGCGTCGAGCAGTCGCACCTGCGGGCAGCGGTAGAGGCAGGCGCCGCCGGTCGCCGTCATCAGGGCGAGGTGCAGTCCCCCGCGGCGACCGGGCCCCCGCGGTCCGCAGAGTCGCCAGGACCCACTCATTCGCAGGTGCGAATGCAGCACCCGGCCGCTGGCGAAGTGGATGAGGTGATGCTTGCCGGCGGCGGCGAACCGGTCGAAGGCGTCACCGGCGAGGCGGCGCTCGAGATCCTGCGGCAACAGCCGCGGATGGGCGACCTCGACCGCCGTCAGGGTCCGGCCCGCGAGCGCCTCCCTGAGGGCGATCGCGTTGTGATGGCTGACCTGTCCCTCCGGCACCGCTCAGCTCCGGAGCACGAGCCCGCGCAGGTCCGACGCGAACCCGGCTTCGATGAGGTGTTCCTCGATCGCCGAACCGAGGATGGACTCGCCGTCGAAGCGTTCGATTCGAGGCCGCCGGCTGCGGTCCGCCCGCGTCCAGGCGGCGAGTGCCGTCGCGGCGGGCGCCATCCAGGCAGGCTCGGGATCGCGTAGCGCCAGAAGGCTGCGGAGTCCGCGCTCCAGGTACAGGACGGGCTCCCCGTCGAGGAGCACGACCTGGGCTCCGAAGACGCGCTTGGCGCCCCGGCCGTCCCGTCGACCGGGCCAGGGGACCGCAGCGCCCCAGGGTTGTGCGGGATCCGCGGCTCCGATGACGAGCGCAGACACCTCGTCCGGAGAGCCGTCAGCGCCGGACTCGCGCAGCCGCTCGATCGCGCCGGGGATCGCGAACTGTGCTCCGCCGAGTCCAGCGACGAAGTAGCCACGGCGGCAGCTGCCCAGAGTCTCGAGATCCCCCAGTTCGGGGTAGAGCGCCGCGAAGCCGCCCGGATAGCCCTCGGCCAGGACCGAGGCCCGACTGAGAACGCCGTGGCGTTCGAGCAACAGCTCTGCCCAGGCGCGGCGGCGCTCGGCCTCGCCGGGCGCGGGCGCGAAGAGTGACGCCGCGAGCGACCACCTGCCCGACACCGCCGACGGGGCACCCCGCCCCGCGCCGGTGCGCCGTCGGCCGAAGCGACCTCCGGCGGACCGGACTGCCGGCAGGCGGCGCGGTGCCCGGAGAGGGGAGAAGAGATCGTTGGTCACCTCGCCCGACCAGACCAGCGACCAGAGGGCGCTGAACGCGTCTTCGCGGGCCAGCCCGCTCGCCCCCACGAGCTGCTCCCAGAACTTCGCGCCGTCGGCGAGAGCCGCCCGCAGGGCCACGGCGGCCTCGTCGTCGGGCGGGTCCGCACCGGGCGGCGGGCCGAGCAGGGGGGCATCCTCCCGGAAGTAGAGCGCGACGCGCCCGCCGCCGCCGCTGCCGGCGCCCACCCAGAGGATCTCGCCCGTGGCCGCGAGCTCGTCAAGCTGTCGTGGGGAGTAGTCGCGCAGGCGGCGCGGCAGCACCTCGTCCTCCCACTGTCCCGCCGGGAGCGGGAGCCCCTGGAGGCTTCCGAGGATGTCGCGCAGCGCGTCCTGCCCCCGGCCGACTCCCGCGTCGACGCGCTGCCAGCGGGGCAGGAAGCGGGCCAGTGCCGCGGGTTCGGCGGGTTCGATCTCCTTGCGCAGGACGGCCAGGCTGGCCCGCCGCAGTCGCCGGAGGACGCCGGTATCGCACCATTCCCGACCCGAGCCGCCCGGTCGTAGCTCCCCGAGGACCAGAGCGCCCGCCGTCTCGAGGGTCCCGAGGGCCGCGTCCGCCTCGGCCTCGGTCAGGCCCAGGCGGACGGCGACCTCGGTCGTGCGGAAGGGGCCGTGGGCCGCCGCCCACCGGCGCAGGAGGGTCGTCAGCGCATCCGGCTCATCCTCGAGGAAGGCCGCGGGCAGTCCTCCCGGCGGCATGACCCCGAAGGCGTCGCGGTAGCGCCCGGCATCCTCGGCGGCGATCCAGCGCTGCTCACCGGCCAGCCGGATGACGCAGGCCCGTCTCTCGGAGGCCAGCTCCGCGAGGACGTCACCCGAGACGAGTCCGGGCGCCAGGCGTGGCACGACCTCGCCCTCGGTCAGGTCACCAATGCGCCGCAGCAGATCGTGAAGGCCGTCCGCGCTCCGCGCCCGCGCCCGCCCGCTCAAACCCTGCAGGTCTGCTTCGACCTCCTCCAGGGCTCCGGCATCGATCAGCTCCCGCAGCTCCTCCTGGCCCAGCAGCTCCCTCAGCAGGTCACGATTCAGTGACAGCGCGTGGGCGCGACGCTCGGCCGCGGGCGTGTCGTCCTCGTACATGTACGAGGCGACGTACTCGAACAAGAGCGAGCCTGCGAAGGGCGAGGCCGTGTCGGTCTCGACCTCGACGACCGCGGTCTCACGCGAGGCGATGTCCCGCAGCAGCTGCGCCAGGGCCGGCAGGTCGAACCAGTCGTTGAGGCACTCGCGGTAGGTTTCGAGGATGACGGGAAAGCTCCCGAACCGGCGGGCGACCTGGAGCAGGGCGGCGGACTTCAGGCGCTGCTGCCAGAGAGGGGTGCGCTGTCCGGGCCGACGTCGCGGGATCAGCAGTGCCCGCGCGGCGTTCTCACGAAAGCGGGCGCCGAAGAGCGCGGTGTTGGCGAGCTCGCCGGTGACCAGCTCTTCGAGCTCGTCGGCTTCGATGAGCGCGATGTCCGCCGGGGGAACCTCGTCGGCGTCGGGCAGGTGGAGCGCGATGCCGTCGTCGCTCCAGATCGCATGGATCTCGGTTCCGGTGCGTTCGCGCATCCGAGCCTGGATGGCCAGGGCCCAGGGCGCGTGGAGCCGGGCGCCGAAGGGCGTGAGCACGCAGAGACGCCAGTCGCCGATCTCATCGCGGAACCGCTCGATCACGACGGCGCGATCACTGGGCAGCACCCCCGTCGCCCTCACCTGCTCGCCGAGGTACTCGATCAGGTTGCGCGCCGCCCGCTCGTCGAACGCGCTCTCGTGCCGGAGACGGGCGACCGCTTCCTCGCCCGTCGTCGCGGCCAGCTCACGCGCCAGCTTGCCCACCGCGGCGCCCAGCTCGTAGGGGCGCCCCGGGCCCTCTCCCCGCCAGAAAGGAACCGCCGCCGGCGCGCCGGGCGCCGGCGACACGATGACACGGTCGCGGGTGATGTCCTCGATGCGCCAGGCCGAGGCACCCAGCAGGAACGTCTGCCCCGTCCGTGCCTCGTACACCATCTCCTCGTCGAGTTCGCCGACGCGGGTCTTCTCATCGGCGAGAAACACGCCGTAGAGACCGCGGTCGGGGATCGTGCCGGCGTTTTGGACCGCGAGCGAGCGAGCTCCGTCTCGGCCGCGGATCGTGCCCGCGACCCGGTCCCAGACGATGCGCGGCCGCAACTCGGCGAACTCATCCGACGGGTAGCGGCCGGCGAGCATGTCGAGCACGCCTTCGAGCTGCTCGCGGGAGAGTTCAGAGAAGGGGTAGGCGCGGCGAGCGAGCGCGTGCAGGGCATCGACGTCCCAAGTCGCTTCGGCCGACATGGCGACGATCTGCTGGGCGAGGACATCGAGCGGCAGGCGCGGGACCCGGGTCTCCTCGATCGCCGCTTCCTGCATGCGCGCGACGACCGCGGCGCACTCGAGCAGGTCGCCTCGGTACTTGGGAAAGATGCGTCCCCGGCTCGGAACGCCGACCTGATGGCCGGCGCGTCCGACTCTCTGAAGACCGCGGGCGACCGAGCGCGGGCTCTCGACCTGGATCACGAGGTCGATGGCTCCCATGTCGATGCCCAGCTCCAGGCTGCTCGTCGCGACCAGCGCGGGGATCCGGCCGGCCTTGAGGTCATCCTCGATCAGCGTGCGTTGCTCGCGCGCGAGACTCCCGTGGTGCGCGCGCGCGATCTCCTCCTCGGCCAGCTCGTTGAGTCGCAGGGCAAGGCGTTCGGCGGAGCGTCGGTTGTTGACGAAGATCAACGTGGACGTGTGCTCACGGACCAGCTCCAGGAGAGCGGGGTACATCGCCGGCCAGATCGAGCGCTCCTGGGACTCGGCGCCCGCGACCGGCTCCGGCGCTTGCTGATCGTCGGGCCGACCACCCAGGTCCGCGAGATCCTCGACGGGAACGATGACCTCCAGCTCGAGGTCCTTTCCCTGCCCGGCGTCGACGATCGTCACGGGCCGGGATGTGCCCGACTCGTCGTGGCCGCCGAGAAACCGGGCGATCTCGCCGAGGGGCCGCTGGGTCGCCGACAGCCCGATCCGCTGCAGCCCCTCGCCGCCCGATTCGGCGACCAGGGCCTCGAGCCGTTCCATGCTCAGCGCGAGATGGGCCCCCCGCTTGGTCGCCGCCATCGAGTGGATCTCATCGATGATCACGAACCGGGTGTCGTCGATGACGGAGCGTCCGCGGGACGTAAGCAGGAGGTAGAGACTCTCCGGCGTCGTGATGAGGATGTCCGGTGGAGTCCGGATCATCCGCTGTCGCTCGCGCTGGGGCGTGTCTCCGGTGCGTACCGCCACCGAGATCTCGGGGAGAGTGATGCCGTGCCGCTCGGCGCTTGCGGAGAGGCCGGCCAGCGGGCCGCGCAGATTGCGCTCGACGTCGTAGTTCAACGCCTTGAGGGGTGAGATGTAGAGCAGGCGCTCGTCCTCGACGCCCTCGAGCCGCCGCCGAATCAGGCGGTCGAGGCCCCAGAGGAACGCGGCGAGCGTCTTGCCCGATCCGGTCGGCGCGAGAATGAGCGCGTTCTTGCCCGCCGCGATCGCCGGCCAGCCCTGTTCCTGGGCTGCGGTCGGCCGCTCGAACGCCCGGCTGAACCAGTCGCGCACGACGGGGTGGAACGGAGCCAGGGCGGCGCCGGGGTCAGGTGCCTCGAGCGTGCTTCCGCGTCCCATCGACACGATGCTAGACCCCTCGCGCCCGCCGAACCGGCATCCGGGCACGCCTGCTGCCGCCGGGCGCGCGAGCTATCCTCCGGGCATGGGCATCGAGACGCTCCCGCCGCCCACGCGCCCTGCGCCGACTCGGCCCGGGGACGATCAGGGATACGGCAAGCCAGTCCACATCATCGTCCTCAACGACGATCACAACACCTTCGAGCACGTGGCCCAGGCCCTCGCCCGCTACCTACCGGGTGTGAGCTATTCGGAGGGCATGGCGTTCGCCAACACGATCCACAACTCCGGGCAGGCCCGCGTCTGGAGCGGCCCACGCGAGCAGGCGGAGCTCTACCACGAGCAGCTCACCGGGGCGGGCCTCACGCTCGCCCCCCTGGCCTGACCCGGTGACCGGGGCCGACTGGCTGCTGGAGGCTCTCGAGGCGGACGGCGTCGAGATGCTCTTCGGTAACCCGGGCTCAACGGAACTCCCGCTGCTGGACGCCCTCGGGCGCCGCGATGCGCCGCGCTATGTGCTCGGCCTTCATGAGGGCGTCGTGATGGGGATGGCCGACGGATACGCGCAGCAGAGCGGCCGACTCGCCGCGGTGAACGTGCACGTGCAACCGGGACTTGCCAATGCGATGGCGGGCATCCTCAACGCCGCCCGTGCCCGCGTCCCGTTGCTGGTGACCGTCGGGCAGCAGGCGACGGGCCTCCTGGACGAGGCTCCGTTCCTGGGCGGCGATGTCATCGGGATGGCGAGCTCGGTCGCCAAGGCGGCCTGGGAGGTGCCCTCGCCGACTGAGCTCGCCGCGTTCTATTCCCGGGCGGTGCGAACGGCGCTCGAGGATCCCCCTGGGCCGGTGGTTCTCAGCCTCCCCCTCGACGTGCAGTACGGGGCCGTCGACGAGGCTCCGGCTCCCACACCCCCGCCGCCAGCGGCACCGCGCCCTGAGCCCGCGGCGGTCGCCGCGGTGGCATCCCGTCTCGAGGTCGCGCGCGCGCCCGTGATTCTGGCCGGGGATGCGGTCCGCGACGGCGCCGCCGACGTCGCCGCCCTCGCCGACGCCCTGGGTGCGCCAATCTGGGGTGAACCCTTTGCCGCGCAGGTCGGAGTGCCGACGGACCACCCCCTCTACCGTGGGTTGCTGCCCGGTTTCGCCGCGGACATCCGCGATGCCCTGTCCGGGCACGACGTGGTACTGGCCCTCGGTATGCCGGTATTCCGCTGTTTCGGCGAGAGCCCGGGGCCGGCCCTGCGTGACGGGCAGGCGCTGATCCATGTGGAGGTCGACCCGGCCGAGATCGGCCGGGTCATCGCACCCGACCTTGGGGTCTGTGCGGATCCGGCGGCGATGGCGGAGGCGCTGGCGGTCCGCCGGCCTGATGCACGGGCCGCCGGACGAGGGTCCGAATGGCGCGAGCGCATCGCCGCGGAGCGGCGAGCCGCCCGCGCGGCGCTGGACGGCGCGGGGCGGACGGCACCCGTCAGTCCGGCCGGCCTGTGCGCCGCACTCGGCCGGGGGGTCGGCGCCTCCGATCTGGTGGTCGATGAGGCGCTCACGGCCGGTCGCCTCCTCCGTCGGGCGCTGCCGCGTACTGGAGGGAGCTGGCTCGCGCATCGAGGGAGCGCCCTCGGATGGGGCCTGCCTGCCGCCGTCGGGGCGGCCCTGGCGGATCGGGACCGGCGGGTGATGGCGATCCAAGGCGACGGCGGAGTGCTCTTCGGTCTCTCGGCGCTCTGGACGGCCGCCGCCGAGAGCCTGCCGCTCGCGCTCGTCATCGCCGACAACGGTGGCTACGAGATCCTCCGAGCCGGGCTCGAGGCATTCACCGGTCGGGCGGAGGGCCCGTGGCCCGGCATCACGCTCGACGCACCCCGCCCGGATCTTGCCGCGCTGGCCCGCGGCTTCGGCGCGGACGCCACGGCCGTGCCCGACGGACAGGACCTCGACGACGCCATCAGCGATCTCTGGCAAAGAAGTGCCGACGGTCCTGCCGTGCTCATCGTGCCCGTCACGGGTCGATCCCCCGCGCACGGCCATCCGCCGCCGCGAGCCGACTGATGAAAATCTGTACACAATCGCTACGACGCGGAGGACAGCTGGGTGCCACTGATCGTGAGAACGGCTCAAAACCTTGCGCACATTGGGGAAAAAATCTAGACATACTCTTTCCAAGTTTGGACGTAACATTGACACCGAGTTCAGCTTTCGGCACACTGGCGACGGATGACAGAACGCGGTCCATCGACAACGCAGAGGAGGCGCCCGATGATTGAGACCGACACCCTGGAGCGCGAGAGAGAGCTGCGCCGAGCCCGCTCGGACTACCTCTCGGTGTCGCGTAACGCCGACCTCTACGGCTCACCGGATGAGCACGCCGAGGCCGAGCGACGCTCATGGGAGCGTCTCGAGTTGGCCTACATGGCCGTCAAGCAGGCCGGAGAGGCCTGACCGCACGGGGGAGGCGGGGCCGGGCAGCTCCCGCCACCCCTCTTACCCGGCCTGGCGCGCAGGCGCCGGGCCGCTCACCTTTGTCGTTCCCGGCTACCGCCGATGACCTCGTCGATCCAGCGAGCCACTGCCGCCGGGTTCGCCGTCGGCACGGGTGGGCTACCGACGCGTTCCGCCCGCTCGCTGGTGACTGATGCTCCGACGAGTAGCACCGGGGGCGCGACACCCTCGGCGGCGATCAGCTCGAGGCCGTCATCGAGGCCGTTGGCGACGGTGCACGAGAGCACGACGGCGTCCGGTCCACATTGCCTGACCGCCTCGATCAGGCTGGCCGCCGGCGTCCGTGTGCCCAGATAGGTGATACCCCAGCCTCGCGAGTGCAGGGCGAGCCCCAGGCAGATCAGCGGAAGGTCGTGCTGCTCCTCCGGGCCGCAGGCGAGCACGGCGGTGCGCCGGCCGGCCTCCCATCCATCGGCCAGCGCCATGAGGCGTCGACGGAAGAAGCTGCTGAAGAAGTGTTCCTGCGCGATCGTCACCGTGCCGAGCTCCCACAGCTCTCCGAGGTCGCGCATCACGGGCATGACCACGTGGCTCACCAGCGACTCGAGACACATCCGTGCCGCGAGCTCGTCGACGACCTCGCCGGCGGCCCGGCCGTCGAGGCGTTCGAGTCCCTCCCGTAGGCGGACGAACTCGTCGTCTCCTGACGGTGCGGCTTCGGCCGGCACGGCGGCGAGGATCTGACGCGCGGCCTCGGCGGGCGCGACCCCCTCGGCGATACGCGAAACCATGGCCCGCGCGCGACGCTGGTCGACGGGCGTGTACAGGCGGAAGCCGCCGGGAGAGCGATCCGGATCAAAGAGTCCGTAGCGTCGTTCCCAGGCACGGAGGACCTCCGGACTGGCACCGAGCCGGCGGCTCAGCTCACCGATGCGCAGCAGCTCCCCGGTGTCAGCTTCCGCAGATTGCGCCATCTCGGGGAAACCTAGACGAATCCCGGCCGAGTTGGTCCCGCGATGCCACCGACATCCTGCCGGATCTGCGGGCATCGCCGCACGCCGATGGCGACGAGCTGAATTCGACAATACCTCGACGATGTCGGGCTACACCCGCACCCAGGCGCGCCCGCGGAGCCGAGCGAGATCACCGTCCACAGGGAGGATCTCGTGCTCCACCCGGCGGGGGCCGCCGCGATGCCGTCCGGCGCGCCGAGCCGACCGAGCGGATGCTCGGCCCGTGAGGCCACGCCCACCACCTCGTTGCCGGGAAGCGGTTCCGCCCGTTTCGTCCGCACCAGGCCCGGCGCGACGGCATTGACCCGCATCCCGCGCCCGGCGTGGGCCGCCGCCGCCGCCCGCCCCGGCCCCTCGGCCGCCATGCCTCCTGGCTCGGCATGCCGGTCGAGGCGGCGGCGGATAAGGGCCGACCGACCCTCCTCTGTGGCGTGGCATCACATCCACAGCGGCGCGGACTCAGGCACGCGCGGGCAACTGGCGAGCACGGTGACGCGGATTCGTGATGGCGGTCGAGTTCGTGATCGCCCGCAACCCCGATGAGGCGTCGTCGCTGCCGTTCCTCATCCGGGTGCCGCTCGGCCGCGATGCGATCGCTCTGAAGGTTCGCGAGACCTGGCCGCGCATCAGCAAGGTGTCCTGCCACCGTGCCGATGACTGGCCCGACGACCTGGAGGTGATCGAACGCATCCCGGTCCGCTCGTGTGTGCGTCGCGCCGCCGCCATCGACCTCATCCTCGACCGCGCCCGCGAGCACCGATCCCAGTTCGTGTTCACCCGAGCCCGAGGTCGCGAGGTGATCTTCTGGCAGAGCGCCCGCACCACCAAACAGGCGCGACCCGCAGTGTCGGTGCCGACCGCCCGTGCCGGTGGGCGGGTGCTCGACATCGTCGTCGACTCCCACGAGCGCTACGCGTGGAAGTTCGAACAGCAACAGGCGACCACAAGTCGGCGTGCGCTGCCGGCGGGCGACTACGCGGTCGCCGTCGACGGCGATATCATCGCTGCGGTCGAACGCAAGAGCCTCCCCGATCTCGTCTCGACGCTCACCTCGGGCAAGCTGCGATACCTGCTTGCGGATCTCGCGGCGCTCCCCCGGGCTGCGGTCGTGGTCGAGGATCGCTGGTCGTCGGTGTTCAAGCTCGACCGCGTCCGACCCGCAGTGGTGGCCAAAGGCCTCGCCGAGGCGCAGGTCCGGTTCCCCAGCGTGCCGATAGTGTTCTGCGAGACCCGCAAGCTCGCCCAGGAGTGGACCTACCGCTACCTCGGCGCTGCCATTGCCCACCACCACGGCTCTGAGCACGGCGACGAACGCACGGCCGAACTTCGCACCGCCGGCGCCGTACCACCCGCCGCGGCAACCACCGCCGAGATCCGGGCCTGGGCACTCGCGAACGGTCACGACGTGTCCGACCGCGGCCGGCAGTGGACTCGACCACGCTGTCATCGACGCTCTGCGATCGGAAGCCACAGCCGACCTGGTCGAGCCCGACCGTGGCGAGGTGGACGAGCAACTCGCCGTCGAGCTCGAGGCGGCGAAGGCTCACCTGCAATCGATCCTCGAGCGTTACTGGGGCCAAAGCTGGCGACGCGACAACCACCACCACACGAGCCCCGAAGACCAGCTCTGGCGAGCCGCCGCGGCGGTCAACGAACTCGACACCGCAATCATCGAGCATGGCGCCTGACGAGCCGATGGCGCTCCGCAGAAATGAGGCGTCTCCCTCCCCGGCGCCGGGATTTCCGAGCACACGGGTTGGGCCGAAGTCGCACACCGTCGGCATCGCCGTGGTCGGATTACCGCGCGCGCGCTATGTGCCCTGCCGCCCGAGCCCCGACTGCGCGCGATTGCCGGATCTCGAACTGGTGCGAGGCCGCTGCTGCGTCGCGAATATCGAGCGCTACACCAGGACCGAAGTCACATGTGTGCTGCCCGCGTCGCGTCGCACCTGTCCCTGCCGTTCGCCGCAATATCCCGCGATCGAGCCGGATGGATCGCTCAACCATTCGACCTCAAGAACCTGCGTCGGCCGATCGAGATTCGCCACCGACGATCAGGGGAGTGCGAGTGACTCGTGATGCCGCCACTTCGCCGTCAGGCGACACAGCCTGTGAGTCCGGTCAAGGGCGCCTCACCATCATCACGACGCTCACGATGAACACCCAAGCCGGGAAGGCCAATCCGACCGGCTGCGCGACCAGCGGGACCACGAGGAGCACGAGCCCGCTGACGTACCCCACGATTGCGAGCCAGGAGGGAAGGACGCGGCTGCGGAGGATCACTGTCGAGGTCGACAAGATGAAGACCGCCTGGAGGCGTGGCGCCACCACGAGGATTAGCGAACTACCGATACCTCCCGCCAGCGACGCCGATGCTGGGGTGACCGATGCGGCGTCGAGTTGCGTTGCTGCCACCGCAGGAGCTGCCAGCGCACCGGCGCCGATGAGCCAGACCGCCACGTACACGATTCCAGAACTCAAGAACACGGTGGCGAAGAAGCGGTCCTCGCGATCGCCGAGGCGACGTCGGATCACCGCCACGAACCACAAGAAGGCGATCGAACCGACCGAAGCCAAGCTGAGCGCCGCGATCAGCCACGCCTGGTGAACATCATCGTCATACCACGCGGTCAGACCCTCTTGGCCAAGGTCGATGTCCGGGAAGCGCGCGAGTCCAATCAATGCCACGACCGTCAGCACTGAGTAGGCGACGCCGGCAATCGCCGCAGCCTCGATGGTTCGAGCCCGCTGGAACCGGCTGGTGGTCGGACCGGACAGATCACTCGACGGTGGCCGTGCGGCGTCGACGTCATCCTCCGCGGGTTCGTCGGTCATTGCACACCTCCAGACATGGGATCTGTTGCAGGACCCGGGAGCGACAGGATCTCTGTAGCGGCACGTCACGTCTCCGATCGTTGGCGCTTTGCGCGATGCAGTATCCGGTGCCGCGGTGGCCTGGTGCGGACGATGGTCTCGATGTCTTCGGTCTCGAACGTCAGTCGGTCTCGGTTCGCTGACAACCAGCCGGCGTACCGGTCCGTGAGCGCTCGCGCGGTCAACCCGTGGGCGAACACGCTGAACAGCACCGTCAGCGTAGCCACGTCCACGATCTGGCGGGCCCCGTCCAGGCCCGATTCTTCGACGATGATCAACGCGAACACGATCGTGGCGAGGCCGCGAGGACCGAACCACCCGACAAACGCCACCGTCTCGCGTTTCGCGCCAGTCCCAAGCATCGAGATCGCAACCGGCAGCATTCGGATCAGTGTCAGGCTGAGAATCGCGTATCCGACGATCTGCACGTTGATCTCGGATATCCCTCGGTCGAGCATCACGGCACCGAACAGCAGAAACGTCACGGCACTGAACAACTGGCCGAGATCCTCGGTCAACTCCGTCGACTTGTGCGCCGTCGCACCGAGCAACCGGCCGAACAGCAGACCGGCGACGAATGCGCCGATGAAGCCACTCCCACCGAAGTCCACCGTGATCACGTAGGCCGCCGCGATCGCGATCAACGGCACGATCTGCCCCCACCGCTCCTCCATCCAACCTCGCCCGATCGTCGCCTTCGACAGCGTCGCCACGATCACCGCCACGACGGCACCGACGGCACCGGCGATCGCTATTTCCTCGACCAGATCGACGAGGACCTGACCGTTGAATGTGGGCGCCTCTTCCAGCTCGGCGAACGCGACGGCTGCGAGCAGCAGCGGAACGCACACACCGTCGTTCAGGCCACTCTCGACGTTGAGTCCTTGGCGAATCCGGGATGGAATACGGGTATCGGAGACGACGGTCTGACCGAGGGCTGCATCGGTCGGAGCGAGCAGCACGGCGAGCACGACCGCCTCGAAGAACAGCAGGTCGGGAAAGAACACGATCGCCAGCGCCGAGCCGAGCACAATTGAGAGCGGGAGAGCCAACGCGAGCACGCGAGCCGGCAGGCCGGCCTCGCGAGTCAGCCGGCGGGTGTCGAGCGCGGCGGCGTCGGAGAACAGCAACAAGGCGAGAGTGAGCTCGGCGAGATGGCGAAGCTCGGCGGAACCGACGTTCACGTCGAGCACATCCAGCACCAGGGGTCCGATGACGAAACCCAGGGTCACGAACACGATCGGCGCCGTGACCGGCGTCGCCGCCAGCCGCCGCGACAACAACGCATACACGAGCAACGCTCCGCCGATCAGGGCGATGTCGAGTCCGCTCACAACCGGTGGGGCCCTGGTCGGATGAGCACCGTCGAAGACCGAAAAAAGTAGGTCGTCGACGCGTCCGATCGAATCAGGCGCGGAGCCCGGGTTTCTGGCGATCGAACTCGTCGGCGGTGATCACATCGGGCGGCCATCACCGAGCTTCGAGAACTCGACGGCCACTCCGGAAACGGGGGAGGCAGTGCGGGCCAAACCGCCGCCGGCCTCTCGTCGACCGCGCCGGTGTTCTCGAAATCGGTCATTTCACCTCCTCGACGTCAGCGCTCGGCGAGGTCTCGGCCGTGGACCGTGAGCGACCAGATGACCGCAACGGAAAGCGCGATCATCAACCCCGACCACACCGGGTGGTACGGCAGCCAGGTGAAATTGACCAGTGCACTGATCACCGCCACGACGACGCCGACGGTCCGCGCCAGAACATTCCCGGAGAGATACCGAACCCGGAGGCGACCACGACAACGCCGCCGACGAGATGGATCCAGCCCCACGCGCTGACGTCGAACTCGAAGATCCACTCTCTGCCGACGACGTAGAACGTGTCATCTGCGATCGCGACGATGCCGGCGAAGGCGTGGAAGAAGCCGATCATGATCAGCATGATTCCCGCAAAAGCCGCCCAACCTGCGGCCCACGCGCTCACTTGACTCTCACTCGGTTCTGACGTGGCCGACTCCCCTTGTGTCCAGTGTTTTGTCTGTCTGGATTCCTACCGACCTTCCGTGTTTCGCCGTCGTTTGCGCAATCCAGAATCGCCACGGTCCATCTTGATCGGGTCCGCGCCGTCTCGTCGAGCACGGCTCAGGTGGGGGTCGAAGACGCGGCCTGATCCTCCCAGCCACGCTTCAACGGTTGGTACAGGGCGGTGAGCAAGGCGGTGGTGATCACCACCGACACGAGCATCGAAACAACAGGTCGATCGGCGATCACCGAGCCGACGAGGTACGATGAGATGCAAGTGAACGCGGCCCAGGACACGCTCCCGATCGAGCCCCAGGCGAGGAAGCGCCAGTACGGGTAGCGGGTGAGTCCCATCGTGGCGCCCACGACGAAACGCACTCCCGGGACAAAACGGCCGAACACGATCAGCATGCCGGCCCGCTCTTCGAGGAGCCGCAGCGACTGCCCGAACTCTTCGTTCTGCGCGGCCTGTTCGACTCGGTCGGCTATGAACCTGCGCAGCACCGTCCGCGACAGCCAGTAGAGCGCCGAGTCCCCGACGATCGCGCCCAGAGCGCCGGCGATGATCAGACGCCAGATCTCGAGGTTGCTGCTGCCCTGGGCGACGAGCGTCGAAGCCGAGTTGAGCAGCGACTCGCTCGGAAAGATCGGAATCACCGCGTCGAACGCGACGAAGCCGAACAACAGCGCGTACGGATGGTCGAGGCCCTCGAAATCGATCTCTGCCGCGTATGCCCCGATCGTGGACGCCAGCCACAGACCGACAACAACGACCAATGCCCCCGTCAGGAGCCACTTGAGCGTGAGGAACCGTCGCCAGTCCTGCCCACCAGTTGCCTGGCCGGACCGACCCGGTGCCGCGCGGTCGTCGGTCATCGCTGAGTTTGCGGCACGTGGGGGTGCTCAGGCCACCGGCGTAGGTGCCGGGAACTGGAAGGTCCCGTCGAGGATCTCCTGCCTCGGTCGATACAGCCTCACGATGTAGTTCCAGCCCTCCATGATGGGAATGTAATTGTCGGCCTCGGGATCACCGCCGAAGTGGATCGTGATGCTGCCATCCGCCGCCTTCTTGGCGGTGATGTTGTTGTACGAATAGACGTCCCGCGCATTCTTGACGATCCAGCCCTTGCTGTCGTACACGGTCACTGACCAGAACGCATCCACCGGCACGTATCCGACGGTGAGCGTGTAGGGCGTCTTGCCGTCGTTCTTCTCCGGATAGACATTGGGATAGACGGCGGCCTCTCTGGGCAGCCCGCCCCATCCGAAAGCAGTACCCATCAGGTGGTGGATGGGATTGAGCTTGTCCTTCTCACCAAAATACGTCGAGGTGTCCGACATCGTTGCGGCCAGCACGTTGATCGCTTCGCGTAAGCTCTCGACACCCTGCCTGTCCCAGACCGGCATGTCGTCGAGCGACCCGATGTCATCCTGCTCGACCACGACCGCGTCTTGCAGTGACCGAGCGATCGCCATGTCCGCTGGGTCGTTGGGGTCAGCGAAGGTCCGAATGCCGATCAGGATGTAGCGAGTCCCCATCTCCTCCATCGTGAAGGTTCTCGTTGTCGGCCCGTAGACCGCAGGCGGGATGGAGTGATCCTGGTTGATCAGCATCAGTG
>JAHEIS010000057.1 GCA_024639225.1 Actinomycetes bacterium
GAGCCCGTGTAGCTGTGCACATACGGCAGGTTGCGGTAGGTCGGCACGAGCCGCCGGATCTCCTGCAGCGCGGTCTTCCGGTAGACGGGATCGAGCAGGGAGAGGCGGCGGGTGTAGGCGTTGCGCGGGGCGTCCGGATTGACGACCACCGCGCCCCGGCGCAGAGCACGACGCGCAGCCCAGATCTCGAGGTGGACGTCCCACCGGAGGCCGGTCGCCCGCCACTCGGCGGCGAACGTCCGCCCGTTGCGCCACCGCTTCGGCTCGCGAGGATGCAGGGGGACACGGAAGGGAAGCGCGCTGGCGCCGCTGAAGCCCAGGCCGCTGCGTCCGGCGGCGCGCAGGGTCCCCTTGGCAATCCGCTCCCAGCGGGCGGGCCGGAACGGCGGCCGCTTCGGATTCCAGCGCGGGTGCTCGTTCTGGTTCAGCTCGTGCGACCAGCTGAACACGCCACCCGCCTCGCGGGCCTCGGCCTGCGGCGCCGTCGTCGCGGCGACGAGGCCGACGGCCGCGACGAGCCCGAGGCTCAGTCGTCGGCGGGGGAAAACGCGAGTGAGGCGGAGTTGATGCAGAAGCGCTGGCCGGTCGGGGCCGGTCCGTCCGGGAACACGTGTCCGAGGTGCGAGTCGCAGGAGGCACAGACGGCCTCGGTGCGCACCATGCCGTGGCTGTTGTCGGACTTCATCGCGACGGCGTCGGTGGCGGCCGGAGCGGTGAAGCTCGGCCAGCCGGTACCCGACTCGAACTTGTCACCCGATGCGAACAGGGGCTCTCCGCAGACCACGCAGACGTACTGCCCGTCGGCCTTGTTGTCGAGGAGTTCTCCGGTGAAGGGGCGCTCGGTGGCGGCCTCGCGGGTCACCGCGTATTGCTGGGGCGTGAGCCGCTCGCGCAGCTCGGCGTCGTCAATCTCGTCTTTCGCCATGCGGTCACGATAGCGCCTCGGCTTTTCCCGGCGGAACGGGCAGGGATCGGGGAACCGGGCCCGCTCCTCACCGGGGCCGGAGACCCGACCAGCCGGATCGCGACGACACACGAGGCCGTGGCACACTGCGGCCGTGCGCCTTTTCCTCATCATCGTCGGGCTCCTCCTCGGACTCGCCGTGGCCTGCGGCGACGACGCCGACAGGACGACGACGCCTCCCGCTGAGGCGGACGGGAACGCCGCAGAGCAGAGGCTGCCCGATGTGATCGGCGGCGAGATCGCGGCCGAGGGCGACGGCACCTGGACTGTCCGGGCGACCATCAGCTCGCCCTATGACACGCCGCAGCGCTACGCGGATGCCTGGCGGGTCCTCGACCCCGACGGCAACGTGCTGGGCGTCCGCGAGCTGGCCCACGACCACGCCTCCGAGCAGCCGTTCACCCGGGCGCTCGCCGGCGTCGACGTACCGGCCGGGGTCGCAACGCTCACCATCGAGGGGCGCGACCGCGCCAACGGCTGGGGCGGCGGCACATTCGATCTCGACCTACCCGCGCCCTGAGCACCGACGGCGCCGACAGCCCCGAGGCCCGGCCTCGGCCAATTCTCATCGGCCACCGGTTCGGCAACGAGCTGGAGCGCCTCGACGCCGCCCGTGAGGCCGGCGTTGATCTGATCGAGGCCGACGTCCACTTCTACAAGGGCCGGCTCGAGGTGCGGCACATGAAGACCCTCGGGCCGATCGGATTGCTCTGGGATGGGCTGCGGCTCGGCAACCCCTTCGCCCATCGCCTGAAGCTCGGCGAGGTGCTCGACGCCCTCGAACCCGGCGAGGAGGTCATGCTGGACCTGAAGCCGATCATCGACGCCCGCGGGAACGGCGAGCGGATGGCGGAAGCCATCATGGACGAGCTCGAGCGCACGATCCCGGGCGCCCCGGCCACGATCTGCTCGCGCCGCTGGGACTACCTGCCCCACTACCGCGCCCGGGAGAACACCCGGATCGTCTACTCGTGCGGAACCGCCGACGAGCGCGACCGCCTCCTCGCGGGCCCGCAGCGGATCGACGGGATCTCGATCCGCCACGACTTCGTCACACCCGAACTCGCCCCACGGATCGTGGACCGGGGCGGCCTCGTGATGAGTTGGGCCATCAACGATGTCCCCACCCTGGAGCGGGTCGCCGCACTCGGGGTGAACGGCTTCATCAGCGACGCACCCGGGGTGATCGCGGAGGCGATCGACCGCGGCTGAGGCGTCAGCGATTCCGGCGCTTCCGCTTCTTGGCCTCGCGATAGATCCGCCCAAGGCGACGGCCCTCCTGGCGGCGGGCGGCGACGTCCCGCCGCAGGGCGGCACCCTCGATCTCCGCCCTTAGCTGTCTCCAGGCGGAGAGCCGTGCCGGATCGAGGCGGCCGTCGGCGGCGGCGCCGACCACCGCGCAGCCCGGCTCGTCGCCATGGGTGCAGTCGCGGAAGCGGCAGTCCGGGGCAAGGACGTCGATCTCAGGAAAGGCGGCATCGAGGGCGGGCGGGTCGACCCAGAGCTGGATCTCGCGCAGGCCCGGCATGTCGACGATCAGCGCGCCACCGGGGAGACTCAGGAGGCGGCGTTCGGTCGTCGTGTGCCGACCGTGGGAATCGGACTCCCGCACCGCGCGGGTGGCCATGAGCTCCTCGCCGGCGAGCGTGTTCACGAGCGTCGACTTGCCGGCGCCGGAGGATCCGACCAGGGCGACCGTCGCTCCCTCGCGGAGGAATGGCTCGAGGGGCTCGAGCCCGACCCCGGTCATCGCCGAGATCGCATGAACCGGAACCCCGGGCGCGGCGGATTGGGCGTCGATGCGCGCTCCGATCGGATCGTTGGCGATGTCGGCCTTGGTGAGCACGACGACCGGATCGGCGCCGCTGTCGGCCACCGTGACGAGGTAGCGCTCGAGGCGGCGGAGGTTGTAGTCACCGTCGAGGCCCATCACCACGAAGACGGTGTCGATGTTCGCCGCGATGATCTGCTCGACCTCGGCGGCGCCGGGGGCGCGGCGGGACAGTAGCGAGGTGCGCTCGAGCACGGCGATGACCGAGCCCGGTGCCCCCTCACGTGGGGGCACCGCGGCCACCCAGTCGCCGACGGCGGGGTCGATTCCGGGGGCTGCCCGGGCATCGAACTCGCCGCCCACGGCGCCCAGGCGAAACCGGTCGCGCGCGCGGCCGGTGACTCGTGCCGGTTCCGCCGACGCGGCATCGAGAGACCGGAATCGCTCGGCGACTGCGGGCGTGAACCCGAGACGGCGGAGGGCGGGCGGGATCTTCGGGGCGACCATCGTCAGGCCGTCCTTTCGTCAGCGACGGACAGGTTCGAGTGGTCCACCCGCGGCTGCGGGTCGGGACCGTCGTCGCGAGTCCGTCCTCAGCGCGCGGCGGGACGGACCGATCTCGTGCGCCACCGACATGCGGCGGACTATTGCGAGCCGACGTGCCTCGATCAACCGCATAGCGCCTCAAACGGCGTCAAGGACGGGCCGAGGGCGGCCGATGAACGTTTCGAGATCCCTATCCGTCCGACATCCACGAGTCCGTGACCGCGAACGCCGTCGACGACGCCCAGCGATGGAAGGCTCGGAGAGTCCAGGCTGGGCTGATCCGCTCGGCCCTCTTCCTGCTGCCGATCGCCGGGTCGATGGCGTTCGTCTACGTCCTCAGCCGGATCATCCCGCCGCCTTCGGGGGGGCTGGCCTTGCTGGTCGTCTGGTGGATCGTGATCAGCGCTGCGGCGACTCTGGTCCTCGCCCTCATCGACAGCCTGACCCGTCGCCTGCTGCCCATCGTGGCGCTCTACAAGCTGTCGCTGATCTTCCCGGACCACGCACCCGATCGCTTCCGGATCGCCATCAAGACGGGCCAGGTCGGGAGCCTGGAGTCGCAACTCGCCGACGCGCGAGCCGCGCGAGAGACCGACACGCCGCAGCAGGCGGCCGAGCGGCTCCTGGCGCTCGCCGCCCGCCTCGACGCGCACGACGACCATACCCGGGGACACTCGGAGCGCGTCCGCGCCTACACGCGCATGATCGCCGAGGAGATGAAGCTCCCCGACGCCGACCTGGACAAGCTCAACTGGGCCGCTCTCCTTCACGACGTCGGAAAACTCGAAATCCCCACCGACCTCCTCGAGAAGCCGGGTCGGCCCACAGACGAGGAGTTCGCGCTCCTGCGCAAGCACACCGAGCTCGGGATGGACATCGCCGCTCCACTCTTCTCCTGGCTCGGGCCGTGGACCTACGCCATCCGGGATCACCACGAGCACTGGGACGGCAGGGGGTACCCCGCCGGGACCGCCGGCGAGGACACCTCGATCGCCGGCCGGATCGTCGCCGTCGCCGACGTCTACGACGTGATCACCTCGACCCGCTCCTACAAGGAGGCCGCTGATCCGGTCGCCGGGCGGAAGGAGATCGCCGCGTGTGCGGGCGCCCAGTTCGACCCGGCGGTCGTCCGCGCGTTCCTCGCAGTATCTCTGGGCCGGCTCCGACTCGTCATGGGACCCTTGTCGTGGCTCGCACAGGTGCCCGTGCTGAGCCGGTTCCCGGCGACTCCGGCCGTGAGCACGGTGGCCAACGCGGCCGCGGCCGTTCTCGCCGCGACCGGCCTCGGCCTGGTCGCACCGGCAGAAGCGCCCGCACCGGAGCCTCCGGCAGTAGTCGCTGAGCGGGTCGCCCCCGCGGCACCGCAGACTCCGGTCGACCCTCCGACCCCGGCCGAGGATCTGGGCGCGTCGCGGACGATCAACGAGGACAACGTCCTCGTGATGAGCCCTCGCGAGCTGTACTTCGGGTCCGACTCACGGAGTATCCGGGTGGCCACTCCGCCGGGCGCCGGCACTGCGCGAGTGACCGGCGGGCGGACTCTCACCTACCAGCCACCGGCGAACTTCTGGGGGCCCACGTCGCTGGCATATGACGCCTGCGTGGCCGGGGGCGAGTGCACGACCGGCCGCCTCGACATCACGGTGCTCCCGGTCAACGACGCGCCGGCGGCGGCCGACGACGCCGCGACTGTGGCCGTCGGCGCCACAGCGTTCATCGACGTGCTCGCCAACGACTCCGATGTCGACGGCGACACCCTGCGCGTCGACGCGGTCGGCGAACCGTCGGCGGGAACGGCGACCACCAACGGCGGCGGCATCCTCTGGACCCCGCCCGCGGACTTCGTCGGCGTCGCGACGGTCGGGTACTCCGTCTCGGACGGGAACGGCGCCGACGCCGCGGCCGAGCTCCGCATCAGCGTCAGTGACGCGAACGCCCCGCCGCAGTTCACCGCCGGGCCGGACCAGGCGACCCCTGAGGACTCCGGGGCGCAGTCGGTCGCCGGCTGGGCCACGGGGATCGGCCCCGGGGCGATCGGCGAGGCCGATCAGGCGGTTCGCTTCGCCGTCGACACGGACAATCCCGGGCTCTTCGCCGACCCTCCGGCCGTCGCGCCCGACGGCACGCTCACCTACCGGCCTGCTGCCGATGCCAACGGCACGGCCACGGTCCGGGTCCGCGCCGTCGATGACGGAGCGGGCGTGGCCGAGAGCGCCGCCAGCGACGAGCAGGCCTTCACGATCGCGGTGACCGCCGTCAACGACCCACCACGCTTCACGCCCGGCGCGGACCGGACCGTGCGCGAGGACGCCGGGGCGCAGACGACCGCCGGGTGGGCGACCGGACTGTCCGCGGGCCCGCCCGACGAGGCCGGTCAGAGGGTGGCTTTCACGGCCGTCAACGACAACCCCGGGCTCTTCGCCGCCGAGCCGGCGCTGGACGCGACCGGCCGGCTGACGTTCGTGCCCGCGAACGACGCGAGCGGCTCCGCATCGGTGACCGTCGTCGCGCGCGACGACGGCGGCCGCGACGACGGTGGCCGGGACACCGGTCCGGGGCGGACGTTCACGATCACCGTGCTCCCGGTGAACGACCGTCCGACGTTCACGCTGGGCGCCGACCAGTCGGTTGACGAGGACGCAGGCCCGCAGTCGGTCGCCGACTGGGTCACGGGCGTCTCGCCGGGGCCCGCCTCGGAAGCCGACCAGATCGTCGACATCTCGGTCTCCGCCGACAATCCGGGGCTCTTCGCCGTGCAGCCTGCGGTTGATGCGGCCGGCACGCTGACCTACACACCGGCGGTCGACGCGTACGGGTCGGTGGAGTTGACCGTTCGTGCACGAGACGACGGGGGCACGGACGATGGCGGGCAGGACACCACTGGGCCGCAGACCGCGACCCTGACGCTCACGCCCGTGAACGACGCGCCGAGCTTCTTGGCCGGCGCCGATCAGTCCGTGGTCGAAGATGCCGGTCCCCAGAGCGTCGCCGGCTGGGCAACGAGCATCTCTGCCGGAGCGGTCGAGTCCGGCCAGTCGGTCAGCTTCTCGGTCGCGAGCGACAACCCGGGGCTCTTCGCGGTGCCGCCCGCCATCAGCGCAGACGGCACGCTGACCTTCACGCCGGCCCCCGACGCGAACGGGCTCTCGACGCTGGATATCAGCGTGCGCGACGACGGCGGCACGTCATCAGGTGGTTCGGACGCGAGCGCGACGCAGAGCGTGAGCATCACCGTTCGTCCGGTGAATGACGCGCCGACCTTCGGCCTCGGCGCCGACCCGACGGTTCCGGAGGACTCGGGAGCGCAGACGATCGTCGGCTGGGTCTCGGCGATCTCGCCCGGGCCGACGGGCGAGGGCAGCCAGATGGTCAGCCTGTCGGTCGCGAACGACAACGCCGCGTTGTTCGCAACCCCGCCCGCCGTCGCCGCCAACGGAACCCTCACCTACACCCCCGCCCCGGATGCCAACGGCGTGGCGACGGTCAGCGTCGGCGCAACCGATACCGGGGGGACGGCGGACGGCGGTCAGAACACGAGCCCCGTCCAGAACGGGACGATCACCGTCACCGCCGTCAACGACGACCCCGTCGCCCTCGGGGACTCGGTCAACCTCGCCGAGGATCAGCCCGGCGGCGCGACGTTCAACGTGCTGGCGAACGACAGCGATGTCGACCTGGACCCGCTCAGCGTGAGCTCGACAGACACCTCCGGGATCGTGACGGGCAGCCTCGTCGACAACGGCGGGGGCAGCTTCACCTACACCCCCGGGGCGGACGCCAACGGGTTGGAGACCTTCGCCTACGACCTCTCCGACGGCAATGGTGGCAGCGACACCGCCACCGTGATGATCACCACGACCCCACAACCCGATTCCCCGGCAGCGGTAGATGACAGCTACGTCGTCGTGACCGGGATGACGCTGAACGTCGCGGCGCCCGGCGTCCTGTCCAATGACACCGACGCGGACGGCGATCCGCTGACCGTCGAGACCACGCCGGTGAGCGGTCCGTCCAACGGGGCGCTGACGCTGCGCGCCAACGGCTCGTTCGACTACACACCCGCTGGCGGCTACACCGGATCGGACTCCTTCACCTACCGTGTGGGCGACGGCACCGGTCGCACCGATGAGGCGGTGGTCTCGATCAACGTGACCGGCCCGACGGCCACCTCTCTGTTCCTCCAGCCGAGCGGGTCCTCCGCCGACGACTGGGACCTCGCCACGACCCCGGCGCCGGACGTCACCCCGGTTCCCGACCACGACGGGGACGGCGACCCCGGCCTGCGGATCAAGGCCAGCGACGGCGATGAGGGCAACACAGATCCGCTGGAGTTCCAGACCTGGAACTACCTGCTGCCCGGGCCGGTCGACCTCGCCGGGCCGGTGACCTTCAAGTTCTGGAGCACGATCGCGTACTTCGACGACGACGAGGCGGGACACCCCGACCTCTACTTCTACGACTGCGACGCCCTCGGGAACGACTGCAACCTGCTCGCCTCCGATGACTTCCACGTCAACGACTGGAACGGTGGCACGGCCGACTTCGTCTACCGCGAGTTCACGATCGGATCGGTCAACACGACAGTGGCGGGCGGGCGGACGCTTCGCGTGCGACTCCTGCACAGGCACGACGATCTCTGGGTCGCGATGACCCAGAACCGCGCCAGCGAGCTGGAGATCACGACCAACTGACGCGATCGCGCATGGGGTTCAGGCCGAGGGTGCTCCGGGGAGATCCGGGGTCCGGCCCGCCGAGATCTCCCCGGCCGCCGGCGTCCAGCGCGGCGAGAAGTCGGGCGTGAGATTGAGGACGCCGTCGACGAGCTCCTGCGCCCGCTCATCTTTGCCGGCGCACGACTCGGCGTAGGCGGCGCGGAAGACGTACAGCGGATCGCGGTAGCCGGTGCGCAGGCTCATGCGCGCGAGCGTGACCGCCTCCTCGCAGCGGCCCGCCCGGGCGAGGACCCAGGCGAGGGCGGAGTCACCAAGGACGCTCGGCCGCCGCTCCCGGGCGGCGCGCGTCTCGGCGATCAGCTCGTCATCGACCCGGCCCCAGTCGGCATCGAGCAGAGCGCGTTCGAGCACGTTGTCCTCGATCGACTGCGCCTCCTCGAGGGCGGCGCGGGCACGGGTGAGGTAGCCCTCGGCCGCCTCGTCCCGCCCGAGTGCGGCCTCGATCTCGGCGAGTTCGGCCAGGTGGTCGGCATCGGGGATGTCCTCGATCGCCGCGCGGTACTCCCCGGCGGCGTCTTCGAGGTCGCCGCGCGCCACAGCGAGGCGGCCACGATTGATCCCCCACTCGGCATCGCCGGGATTCTCGGTCGATGCCTGGGCGATCACGCGCTCGGCGCCATCGAGTGCGCCGTAGCGCAGGCCCAGCCCGATCTGCTGAACCTGGGCGAAGCGCCGACCGAAGCTGCCGGCGGGCGAGGTTTCCGCGGCGAGGTCCATCAGCTCGCGGGCCAGGGCGACTTCTCCGCGCAGCTCGGCGGCGTAGGAAGCGCGGGCGTACGACGCGAGGTCGGGGCGGGCCTCGAGCCGTTCAGCGACGACGGGGAACGCCTGGTCGTAGCGGCCGAGCTCGATCAGAGCATCTGCTCTGAGGCCAACGGGGGCGAAACGGTCCGGGGCGAGTGCGGCGGCGCGCTCGGCGAGACCAAGGGCCTCGGCGAATTCGTGCCGGGAAAGCGCAATCCGCGTAGCGGCTTCGGTCGCGAGGATGTCCTCGGCATCAGCCGAGAGGGCGCGGACGGCCTCGTCCTCGGCCTGCTCGAGCAGCTCCGGTTCGCCGGACTCCTGGAACGCCGAGAACGACGCGAGGGCCTGTTCCCCACTGACGGGAGTCGCGTTCGAGGAGCCACGGTCCGCCAAGAGCACGACGAATGCGGCGGCCACGACGGCACCGAGGAGGGCGGCGATCATCGATATGCGGCTCATGGCGCGTAAAAGACCTCCGGTGCGGATGACGAGAGCAACCCGCCTGTGGGGATGCACCTCGTTCTACGGACCAGGTGGGTCCGGGGATCACCCGTCGCGTCGGTGCCCGTAACCGGTTCAGACCGGGGCGGCGTAGTCGATCTCAGGGCCCAGGGGCACGATCCGGGACGGGTTCAGCGACGTATGGGTCTGGAAGTAGTGGCGCTTGATGTGGTCGAAGTTGACCGTCTCGGCGACGCCGGGCACCTGGTAGAGGTCTCGGGTGAACCGCCAGAGGTTCGGGTGATCCACGATCCGGGCGAGGCTGCAGCGGAAGTGGGTGACGTAGACCGCGTCGAAGCGGATGAGCGTCACGAAGAGACGGATGTCGGCGAGCGTCAGGGTGTCTCCCATGAGCCAGCGCCGGTCCGCCAGCCGCTCCTCGAGTTCAGCCAGGGTCGTGAACAGCGGGCGCACGGCCTCCTCGTAGGCGCTCTGGGTGGTCGCGAAGCCTGAGCGGTAGACGCCGTTATTGACGCTCTCGTAGATGCGGGCATTGAGCGCGTCGATCTCGGCCCGCAGCGGCGCGGGATAGAGATCCGGCCCGTCGGCCCAGGGGCCGAAGGCGTCGTTGAGCATGACGATGATCTCCGCCGATTCGTTGTTGACGATCTGCCCGGACTCCCGGTCCCAGAGCACCGGCACCGTCACCCTCCCGTCCCACGAGGGGTCGGTCGCCGCGTAGGCCTCCGACAGAAACGAGAAGCCGTTGACCGGGTCGGGCCCGTGCCCCTCGCCCTCGCGAAACGCCCAGCCGCGTTCATCGCGGATCGGGTCGACGACCGAGACGCCGACGGTGTCGGTGAGCCCCTTGAGCCGGCGGACGATCAGGGTGCGGTGAGCCCACGGGCATGCATAGGAGACATAGAGGTGGTACCGACCGGCCGCCGCCGGGAACTCCTGGTCTCCGATGGACCGGCGGAAGGCGCTCTCCTGGCGGACGAAGTGCCCGGTGGTGTCCTGCTCGTCAGGGAAGTCTGAGAGGGAATCGGTCATGTCGCTCCGTGGTGCCGGCCAGGGGCAGGATGAGCGCGGCGGCCGCCGTGGCCGCACCCGGACCCACTGATATTTTCAAAGCGTCCGCCACGACGAGCGGACGCGCCCCCGGAGTGTCGCGGGCGGACAGGCCGGCCCGGAGTGCCGGTGAGCGAGTGCCCGACGACCGGGCGGGATGGAGAGAGCATGAGCGCACGCCGACGAGGCCGACTGCTGGCGCGGGGTCCAGCCGAGGAGAAGATGCGTCAGGCCGATACCGGTCTGCTCTCCTACAGCGAAGATCCAGACTTCGTCCACACCGACCCCTGGCGCGCGCTGCGCATCCTGGGCGAGTTCGTCGACGGCTTCGACGCGATGGCCCGTGTGGGGCCGGCGATATCGGTCTTCGGATCGGCGCGCGTCGGGGAGGATCACCGCGACTATCAGGCGGCCGTCGAGCTGGGGCGCATCCTCGCCGAGCGCGACTACGCCGTGATCACCGGCGGCGGACCGGGAATCATGGAGGCGGCGAACCGCGGCGCGGCCGACGCCGGCGGCGTCTCGGTCGGTTGTGGGATCGAGCTGCCCCTCGAGCAGAGCCTCAACGACTACGTCAACCTCGAGGTCGACTTCCGCTACTTCTTCGTGCGGAAGGTCATGTTCGTCAAGTACGCCCGGGCCTTCGTCGTGTTCCCGGGGGGCTTCGGAACGCTCGACGAGGTCTTCGAGGCGCTCACGCTGATCCAGACCGGCAAGGCACGCAGCTTCCCCGTCGTCCTCTACCGCAGCGACTTCTGGGCGGGCCTCGTCCAGTGGCTCCGCGCGCGGATGGTCGAAGGCGGCATGCTCGACGAGGACGAGATGTCCTTCGTCCAGGTGAGCGACTCGCCCGAGGAGATCGCCGAGCTCGTCGTCGGGGACTGAGGGCGGGCAGGCGCCGGGGATGGGCAGAGTCCGGGAAGGTGTGGATAATGCCCGCACGCCCGCGAACCCAGGAAGCCGATGCCCGAGCAACCGTCCGTCTCCGCCGTGCCGGCGGCGAGCACCGCCGCGCTGAGTGCCGCGCGCGATGCGCTGAGCGCCCGGCTCGACGAGGTCAACGACATCAATGTCTTCCCCGTCGCCGACGGCGACACGGGCACCAACATGCTGCTGACCATCTCCGCGGTGGCCGAGGCCGCGGCCGAGGGCGCTGACCTCGAGAGCATCGCGCGCGCAGCGTTGACGGCCGCCCGGGGCAACAGTGGGATGATCCTCTCCCAGGTGATCCGCGGAGCGACCGAAGCGCTCGAGGATGGCGGGGTGGTGAGTGCCGACATGGTGCGGGCCGCGTTCGGCCGCGCCGCCGAGACGGCCTACGAGGCGGTCCGGAACCCGGTCGAGGGCACGATGCTGACGGTCGCGCGGCGCATGGCGGAAGGGGCCGAGCGAACGGCCGGCGACGCCGGGCCGCTGGATGTGCTGCAGGCGGCCCTGTCGGCGGGCTGGCAGGGAGTCGAGGAGACGACCGGCCTGCTCGAGCAACTGCAGGTCGCGGGCGTCGTCGACTCGGGCGCCTTGGGACTCGTCGTCATGACCGACGGCATCGCGGCCTGCGCCGAGGGCCGGGAGATCGTCGCCGCCGGAGTCGCGGAGCGGGTGAGCGCCCAGGCGACCGAGCACATGCCGAGCCGCTACCGCTACTGCACGACGTTCCTGATCGAGGGGGACGATCTCGATCTCGAGCGGGTCGAGGACGAGCTCGAGGCGATCGGCGACAGCATCCTCGTGATCGGTGATCGAGCCCGGGCCAAGGTCCACATCCACACCGACGAGCCCCTGCGCGTGGCCGAGATGGCCGGCGCCCACGGGAGCATCGAGGCGCTGAGCTACGACGATATGCGCCGCCAGGAAGCCGAACGCGCCGCGCGGGTGTCGCGTCCTGCAGGCAGCGACGGCGCCCGGACCGCCGTGCTCGTGCCGGCTCCCGCCGGCGGTATCTCGGTCCTGATCGCCGGGCTCGGAGCGATTCCGTTGCCGGTCGCGGCCGCTCTGCCCGACGAGGACGATCTGATCGCCGCGGTCGAGGATGCGGGCGCGCCCGAGGCGCTGATCGTCTCTCATGACCCGGCCTTCCTCGCCGTGGCCGCCGCGGCCGCGAATCAGAACCCGACGATCCGCGTCGCCGCGTGCCCCAGCTTTCCCGCCGTCCTGAGCGGAGTGGTGGGAATCGACCCCGGCGCCGGTGCCGACGACAACGCTGGCACGATCAGCGACCTCGCCGGCGAGACGCGCGCGGCCGAGATCACCTCGGCCGGCGGTGGCTACCTCGCCGGGAGCGACGGCTCGGCGGAGAGCTTTGACGACCTGCCCGCGGCCGTCGCGGCCACCATCGCGGCGCTCGGTGCGGACGACGGAGCGCTGGTGACCCTGATCATCGGCGCCGGCGTCGCGGCGGGCGAAGCCGACGTCGAGGCCTGGGCGCGGCAGGCCGCTCCGGGCGCGGAGGTCGAAGCCCATTCCGGTGGGCAGGAAAGCCCGGCACTCTGGATCGGAGTCGAATAGATGGACCGCGGACGAAATCTCGACGCGGGCAATACCGCGTTGATCACCGACACGGGGAGTGACGTTCCCGCCGACTGGCGGCCCGACAACCTGCGCATCGTCGAGATCGCCGTGAACTTCGGTCAGGAGCCCTTCGACCAGAGCCAGGGAATCGGCGCCTTCTATCAACGCCTTGCCGAGTCCGAGGTGGTGCCCACGACCGCCCAGCCGTCGGCCGGCGAGCTGGAGGAGGAGTTTCGCGCTGCACTCGACGACTTCGAGCACGCCATCGTGCTGCACATCCCGGGCAAGCTCTCGGGAACCGTCACGGCGGCGCGCGAGGCGGCGCGCGCGATCGGCGACGAGCGCCTGGCGGTGTTCGACTGCTCGTCGGTCTCGGCGGGCCTCACCCTCCTCGTCAGGCGCGTACAGCAGCGACTCGAGCGCGGTGCGACCTTCGGCGAGGTGGACTCGTTCATCGCCCACTTCAACGCCGGCCAGCGCACCGTCTTCACGCTCGACACGCTCGAGTTCCTGCGCCGGGGTGGTCGCATCGGTAAGGCCCAGGCGCTCGCGGGCTCGCTCCTGAAGGTCCGGCCGATTCTCGAGGTCGCCGACGGAGAGGTGTCGCCGGTGGGCCGGGTCCGGGGCGAGGGCAAGCTGTTCAGCGCCATCCGCGACTACGTCGAGGAGCACAGCGAACCCGGTCGACCCCTGCGCGTGGTCTATGCCCACGCCCGGAGGGCAGAGGCCATCGATGATCTGCGTCTGGCCGTGGAATCCGCCCGACCCGCCGCCGTCACCGAGGGGATCGTCGAGATCGGGCCGGTGATCGGCACCCACGGCGGGCCCGGCACGCTGGGCGCCGCCTTCTTCCACGACCCGCTCGACGCATGAGGCGTCTCCTCCCCGCTCCGGCGGGTGAGGTCGACCCGGCGGACGAGCTGACGGAACTCGAACGGCCACCCCCGCCCGGGCGTCCCTGGGTGATGGTGAACATGGTCGTCAGCGTCGACGGCGCCGCCGCGGTTGACGGCCTGTCGGGCGAGCTCGGCGGTGACGCGGATCGGGAGGTGTTCCTGACGCTCCGCGGGCTGCCGGACGCGATCATGGCCGCCTCGCGTACGGTCAAAGCCGAGGATTACGGACCGGCGCGGCCGTCCGATCATGTACGCGCGGAGCGGCGGCGACGGGGCCAGAGTGAGGTGCCGCCGATCGTCGTCCTCAGCGGTAGCGTGTCGTTCGACTGGGAGCACCGCTTCTTCAGCGAGGCCGTTGCGCCGCCGCTCATCGTGACGACGACCGACGCGGATCAGGAGAGAGTCGACGCCGCGCGCCGCGTCGCGGATGTGATCGAGGTGGGGACGGGAACGGTCGACCTGACCCGAGCCCTGGCCGCGCTCCGCGAGCGTGAGATCGCGCTCCTGCTCGTCGAGGGCGGCCCCAGCCTCAACGGCCAGTTGCTGCAGGAGGGCCTGGTCGACGAACTCCACCTCACGCTCGCCCCGTCGATGGTGAGCGGAGACGCCATCCGCATCGCCCGGGGCGATCCGCTGGCCGCGCCGTACGCCCTGCGCCTGGCCGGGATCATGCAAGAGAACGACACGCTCTTTCTGCGCTACCTCCGCGCCTGATCGGTGATCAGCGTCCTGACCGACTCGTAGCCTGTTCCAATGAGCGGGGCTCAGAGGATTCGCGACGAGTTGGACGGCGACGGTCGCGTCGCGATGCCCGGGGTCTACGACGGCCTCTCCGCCCGACTGGCGTCAGCCGCCGGTTTCCGGGTCCTGTTCGTTTCCGGGTTCGCCGTCGCGGGTGCGCAGCGGGGCCTGCCGGACTACGGGTACATCGGCGCGACGGAGATGGCCGAGGCCACGCGGGCCGTCTGCGGGGCGAGCGATCTGCCGGTCATCGCCGACGCCGACACGGGCTACGGCAACGCGCTCAACGCCCGCGACACGGCGCGGCGCCTCCACGAGGCGGGTGCCGCCGGGATCTTTCTCGAGGACCAGGCGTGGCCCAAGAAGTGCGGCCACTTCAGCGGCAAGCAGGTCATCCCGGCGGCGGACTGGCTGTCCAAACTGCAGGCGGTCATCGACCTGCGCGAGGAGGGCGTCGATCTCTTTCTCGTGGCGCGGACCGACGCACGGGCCGCCGAGTCGCTGGAGGAGGCGATCGCGCGGGCGATCGCCGCGGCCTCGCTCGGCGTCGATGCCATCTTCGTGGAAGCTCCCCGCTCCGCCGACGAGCTCGCCCGGATCCGCGACGGGGTACCAGCCGACATACGCGTGGCGAACATGGTCGCCGGAGGGAAGACGCCGATGCTGGACGGCGAGCGCCTCGCCGAGCTCGGCCACCGCCTCGTGGTCACTCCACTGTCGGGGCTACTGGCCTCGGCGGCCGCCCTGCGCGCCGCCTACCACGCCCTCGCCGCCGGAGAACTCCCCGACAGTGGCACACCACCCGCGCTGGGCTTCGACGAGTTCGGGGACGTGGTCGGCCTACCCGCCCAACGGGAGCTTGAGCGACGCTACGAGGGCCCTGACGCGATCAGGCGCTGAAGCCGTACTGCACCGCGCGCCCCATGACCCGCTCGGCATAGTCGATGCCGTCGGCTGAACAGGCTCCGTAGTAGCGACAGGCGGAGTTGTGGTGCTCCTCCCAAGAGCCTCCGAGACCGGGCGCGCCCTTGCCCTGGCGCAGCCCGCGGGCCGCGGTCGCGATGGCGTCGGCCGGGTTGTTGGGATCGACGTTGCCGTCGCCGTTGCCGTCGGTGCCCCAGGCCGAGACGAAGTCACCGCAGGCACCGCCGACGCCCAGTTGCATCGGCCCCAGACAGCCTGATGAGTTCACGACGCGGCTCGCCGGATCGCGGCCATGGTTCGATTCGGTCCAGCCGATGGCGGCGAGAATGCGCCAGTCGACGCTCATCTCCTCGCCGAACCGGAGATAGAGCGAGAGGTACAGCGGGGGAATCTCCCGCCGGGCGAATGCCGTCGGTGGCACCGCCGCGGCGCTCTCCCCCGAGGGCGAGTCGGGAAGGAAGCCGTGGAGCGGCGCCTGGGAGGGAGCCGAGAGACCGACGAGCAGCAGCAGCGAGATCGCCCCGGCGGCGAGCAACGCGTGGGGTCGGCCACGCAGGGCGGTCCATGCGCGCCGCAGTGGTCGCTTGCCCTTGCGCGTGCGGGCCCGGGCGAAGACGCGTACCGGGGACCAGTGGTCGGGGTCCCGGCCGCGACGGCCGGAGCGAGGTACGGGCTCGGGGTTCTCGGGGTCCGTGGACGCGGTCTGCGGTGCCGCGGGTGCCGCCGGATGCTGCGGCGCAACAGGGGAGCCGGTGACGCGCCGCGAGCCGGGCTCGGGCTGCTCGGCGGGCGGCGCCGGGGCGGACCGCGTCGGAGCCGGTGGGCGGCGTCGGGGGCGCGGGTTGCGGTATTCGCCGCGTG
>JAHEIS010000002.1 GCA_024639225.1 Actinomycetes bacterium
GAGGGGCGGGTGTCCACCCCTCCGGCATCGCGCCGGGGTGAACGCTGCACGCATATGACTCATCGCGGGTGGGCGACTCCGGGCAGCCGCGTGCGCCCGGGCGCGAACCCGCTGCTCAGTAATTCACATACGCCCCGGAGCTACTCCGAGGCCGACTCGGCCCGGTCGGGGCGCCGCTTTCCGAGAGGATGGTCAGGGAGTCGTTCGCGCCGGTCAGCTGGCGGCGTCGGTCGTCACGATCATCGCGTCGGGTCCCTTGCCCTGGGGCACCATCGGGAGGACCTTGGCCTTGGGGTTGACGTGGATGTCGACCAGCGCCGAGCCCTCGACGGCGATCGCTTCGCGCAGGACTTCCTCGAGATCGTCGCCCGGGTTGATCGTGAAGCCGGCGATGCCGTACGCCGCGGCGACCCGCTCGAAGCTCGGCTGGAACGGCTCATAGCTCGTCCCGGCATAACGCTCCTCCCAGAACATCTCCTGCCACTGGCGGACCATGCCGAGGAACCCGTTGTTGAGGATGAAGATCTTCACGTGGATGCCGTACATCTGGAGAGTCGACAGCTCCTGAAGGGTCATCTCGAACGAACCGTCCCCGGCGATGTCGAGCACCAGGGCGTCGGGGTGGGCGACCTTGGCCCCGATCGCCGACGGCAGCCCGAAGCCCATCGTCCCGAGTCCGCCGGAGGTCACCCAGCGGCGAGGCTTGTCGAAGAGGTAGTGCTGCGCGGCCCACATCTGGTGCTGGCCGACGTCCGTGCAGACGATCGCGTCGCCACCCGTGATCTTGTAGAGCGCCTGAATGACCTCCTGGGGCTGGATCGTGCCCTCGTGGGAGTCGACGTGGTACGGGTTCTCCCGCTTCCAGCCGCCGATGCGGTCGACCCAGGATGTCCGGATAGCGGTGTCGTGCTTGTCGGCCATGGCCTCGTAGCTGTCGCTGATCGCGCCGAGCACCGGGGCAGCCTCGCCGGCGATCCCGATGTGGGCGGAGCGGTTCTTGGAGATCTCGGCCGGGTCGACGTCGACGTGGATGATCTTGGCGTTGGGCGCCCATTCATGCATGACCGTCGACAAGACGCGCTCATCGAAGCGCACGCCGACCGCGAGGATGAGGTCGCTCTCCTGGAAGGCGTAGGTCGACGCCGCGACGCCGTGCATTCCGGGCATGCCGATCCACAACGGGTGCGTGCTCGGAAAGCCCCCGAGCCCCATCAGGGTCGTCGTGACCGGCACGCCGGTCACCTCCGCCAGCCGGGTCAGCTCAGCGTGTGCAGACCCGTGGATGATGCCGCCGCCGGCGTAGATGACCGGGCGTTCGGCGCGCGCGAGGGCGCGGGCCGCGGCGGCGACGACCTTCGGGTGGCCTCCGCTCGACGGCGGGTTGTAGCCGGGAAGCTCGGGAGCATAGTCGGGACCGGGGTCCTCGATGTCCTGAGCCCACACGTCGACGCAGACGTCGACCAGCACGGGGCCCGGACGGCCGCTCGTCGCGATATGGAGGGCGCTCACCAGCGCGTGCGGCAGGTCCTCCGCGCGATCCACGAGAAAGGAGTGCTTGACGATCGGCAGGGTGATACCAACGATGTCGGCCTCTTGAAAAGCGTCCGTGCCAACTCGGGCCGACCCGACCTGACCGGTGACCGCCAAGAACGGCACCGAGTCCATGTAGGCGTCGGCGATAGGGGTCACGAGATTGGTCGCCCCCGGGCCGGACGTCGCCGTGCAGACGCCGACCTTGCCGGTCGTCTTGGCATAGCCCTCGGCCATGTGGCCTGCGCCCTGCTCGTGACGGGTCAGGAACGTCCGGATGTCGGGATCGTCGTGGAGCGCGTCGAACAGCGGGATGACCGGTCCGCCGGGTACACCGAAGATCGCGTCAACGCCGGCCCGTTTGAGGGCAACGAGTGTGTAGTCAACTGCGCGCATCATCGATCTCCCCGCCCCGCGAGAGGGCGCTGTTCTCCAGGTCATGCGATCCTAGCCAATCACCCCAGGAAGGTCGTCCAGGACGGGGCGCGGTCGCCGAGACGCTACGACAGGCGGGCGGGCAGCGCCCGAGCCGACGGCTCCCGACGGGGCTCACCACCCTGGAACAAGGAGGAAAGATGTCGAGCCAGCCACCTGCGGGCGACGACCCGAAGCCCGACTTCGCCGAGGAGAACGCGATGCGGGTCGCCTCCGAGAACCTCAGCCGCTATGACCAGGAGGCTGACGTCTACCACTGCTCGTACGGGCCACCGGTCCCCGCTGCCGCGATCCATGACGAGGAGCGCGGACTCCTGGTGCGCGTCGAGAAGGAGACCCGTCAGGTCGTGGGCTTCTCGATCCCCAACTTCCGCGCCTGGTACGCGGAAAACGCCGACGCGGACGGCACGTTCGAGGTGGACCTCCCGACCGTGTGGGGCGTCGAGGGCGACGAGGACGACGTCCCCGAATAGGTCCGCCGGGTAGAATCCCCCGATGGTCTTCAAGGATCCCGACAAGGAGCGAGAAAGTGGCCACTAAGAGCGAGCGCGTGGCGGTTGAGAGCCAGAAGATCGAGGATTACAAGCTCGACGACGAGCCGTACTACCTCCCGATCAAGAACGAGGTGGAGCTCTTCACCGCCGCCTACGAGGCGCGGCTGCCGGTCATGCTCAAGGGGCCCACGGGCTGCGGAAAAACCCGTTTCGTCGAGCACATGAGCTGGCGGCTGAAGCGCACGCTCGTCACCGTCGCCTGTCACGAGGACCTCACCGCCTCGGATCTGGTCGGCAAGTACACCCTGTCCGGCGACGAGACCGTCTGGCAGGACGGCCCCCTCACGACCGCCGTCAAAGCCGGCGGCATCGCCTACCTCGACGAGATCGTCGAGGCGCGCAAGGACACGACGGTGGTCATCCACCCGCTCACCGACGACCGGCGCGTCCTGCCGATCGAGAAGAAGGGCGAGATCGTGGAGGCGCCGGACGACTTCCTGCTGGTCATCTCCTACAACCCGGGCTACCAGTCGGTGCTCAAAGACCTCAAGCACTCCACCAAGCAGCGCTTCATCGCGATCGAGTTCGACTATCCCGAGGCCGAGCTCGAGCAGAGCATCCTCGAGTCGGAGGCCGGAGTCGACGCCGACACGGCCGAGAAGCTGGTGAAGGTGGCCGAGAAGGTTCGCAACCTGCGAACCCACGGCCTGGAGGAGGGCGTCTCGACACGTCTCCTGGTCTACGCCGGTCAGCTGATCGAGAATGGCGTCGAGCCGCGTGACGCGGCCGAGGCCGCCATCTGCAGGCCCATCACCGACGACATCGAGATGCAGCGCTCGATCATGGAGATCATTGCCACCCAGTTCTGAACGGAACGCGGGACACGAGCCGGATGAGGAGGTGAGCAGGTGACCTTTGGACCCGCAGTAGGCAACGTCGGGATGTACGTCGCCCGCGAGATGCTCGCCTCGGTCCCCGAGGAGCAGCGCCAGGAATACCTGCGCATGGTCGAGGAGATCTCGAACCTCAAGTACCAGCTCGGGGTCGAGGTCGCGCGCCAGTTGCCGCGCCTGCTGGCCGAGCACGACACGGACATGGTCGCGCGCTATCTCGGCCACATCGAGTCGATCGCCGAGGTCGGCTGGAAGAGTGGCGTCGAGGCGGCCAAACAGCTGCCCGACCTCTACGACGCTCCTGATGAGACTCTCGCCGACGCCTACGTCGAGATCATCAGCCGGGCTACGGGCAGCCCCAGTGACGAGGCCGACGAGGGCGAGCTCAGCAAGGAGCTGGAGAGTCTCGAGGCCGTCATCGCCGAGCTCGAGCCCAAGGTCAAGCGCGCCCAGGAGCTGCGCACCCAGCTCGCGGCTCGCGACCGTCGTGACGACAAGCGCCGCAAGCACGCGGTCGAGCTGGCAGCCGCACTGCCGCCAGTGCTCGCCCGCCTCAAGCCGAAACACCGGCAGGTCTACCTCGAGCAGGTCGCGCTCGTCGCGACGGCGGACCCGGAGTCGGCCCTCGAGGCCGCCGACACGATGCTCGATCTGCTCAACGGCGAGCGCGTCTCCCACGAGGGCGCCGCTGAGTGGGTGGCCCGGGGCCTGGCCGTCCTCGAAGACAACAAGGAAGTCGGTCGTGGCTACTTCCGCCTCGGCTCGAAGTTCTCGCTACAGGTCATCGACGAGCTCGAGGAGGGGTTGGCGCTGCGCAGCGTCGCCCGCGTCCTGAAGCTGTTCGCCACGGCTCTGTCCGGCGAGGAAGTCTCCATCCGGGCGACCAACGAGCTCCAGGCGGTCGACGCCTACGCGGCCGACCACATCATCCTCCCCCCGGAGATGCGCTTCTTCGAGGAGGAGGACGACAACTTCATCGCCTACAAGGTGGCCACCGCCCACGGTGCCGGCCGGATCGAGTTCGGCACCTACGGGTTCCAGCTGAGCGAGATCTCCGACACCGTCGAGGCCCTGCAGCGCACCTACGGAGACGGGGTCGTATGAGCACGACCGCCCCCGCCGAGAGTGAGCTGACCCGCTTCTACTCGCTCTTCCCTCAGCCCGCGCTCGCCCGCGACCTGTTCAACCTCATCGAGGGCCAGCGCGTCGACAACAGACTGCGTGCGGCGTACCCGGGCATCCGCCGCGACATGGACATGATCCGCGCGGCGAGCGCCGAGGATCGCCCGGACCTGGCGGGCCTGCCCGAGGCGAGCGCCGTCGTCGAAGCGCTCCTGCAACACACCCTTGGCATCGACACCGACCTCTCGGCCCTGCCGTCCGCCGTCCAGTCGGCGGTCGTGAGCGCCCGGGAACTGCTCGCCGAGATGGATGACACCGACACCACCGTCGGTGACGCCGCGGACCTCACGGCGCGCGTCTACCTGTTGATCGAGCGTGGTTCCGCCGAGCGCGACGCCTCGCGGATGCCCGGCGGAACCTCGCCCGAGCCGCCGCCCGGGATGGACCCGGGCGAGGGCGGCGAGGGCGACGGCGACCGTCCGGAGGGGCAGCCCCCCGATGTCGACGGCCTCAACACAGACGAGTACGAGGAGGCCCAGATGCCCCCGTACATGACGCCGATCATGGAAGAGCTGGTCAAACAGCGTCCGGAGCTGGCCAAGAAGGACCCGACCACGACCGGCGAGACCGAGGCCACCGAGGAGGGCGAGGGCGAGAACCCCGACCTGATGGAGGACGCCGACAAGGCGATGAGAACCTCCGAGGTCGAGATCGGCCAAGGCGACCAAGCCGGCGACGAGGTTGCCCAGTCCGGCGAAGCGGGCGACGACGACATCGACCCCGGCGCCGGCGATGCCGGCAAGAACGAGGAGACCGAGGGTGGCGGCAAGACCCCGGAGCAGGTCGGGCTCGCGTCCGCGCCGGCCCAGGAGGACGACGCCGACGCCGACCTCGGCGAGCGCGAGTTCCTCTACGACGAGTGGGACTTCAAGATCGAGGACTACCGTCCGTCCTGGGTCACCCTGCGTGAGCACCGCGCGACCCGCATGCAGGAGGGTTTCGTCGCGGCGACATTCCACGAGTACGGCGGGATCGTCACTCAGATCCGGCGCAGCTTCCAGATGATGCGGCCGGAACGCATGCGCAAGATGCGGTTCCAGACCGAGGGCGACGACCTCGACACCGAGGGCCTCGTCGAATATGTCGTGGACCGACGGGCGCGGGTCACACCGAGTGGACGGGTCTACATTCAGCGTGACAAGCGCGAGCGTGACGTGACGACCGCCTTCCTGATCGACATGTCCAGCTCGACCGACCGCAAGGTCGACGGGCGCAAGCGGGTCATGGACCTCGAGAAGGAGGCCCTGCTGCTGATGTGCGAGGCGCTCGAGGCGATCCGCGACGAGTACTGCATCTACGGCTTCTCCGGAGACGGCCGCGAGGATGCGGAGTTCTTCGTCGTCAAGGAGCTCGGCGAGCGCTACGACGACCGGGTCAAGGGCCGCATCGGCGGCATCTACGCCCGCCGCAAGACCCGTATGGGCCCAGCCATCCGCCACACGGCCGCACGTCTCGCCGCCGCGGACTCGGCGGTGAAGGTGATGATCCTGTTGACCGACGGTAAGCCGTACGATTCGGATACCTATCAGGACAACCAGTACGCGCAGGAGGACACGAAGATGGCCCTCCGCGAAGCCAAGCGGGACAAGATCCACCTCTTCTGCGTCACGGTCGACACCGAGGGTGCTGACTACCTACCCCACATGTACTCGGATGCGAACTTCGTGGTCATCGACGACATCCGCACCCTGCCGCAGCGGCTGCCCCAGCTCTACCGCCGCCTGACCACCTAGGGCGCCCGGCGGAATGAGGCGCAAACGATGATGCGTCGAGAGAGAGATGCCCGCACCGGCCACGGGTGCCCGGCACCGTGGGTGGCCTGATGTCGGCTCCGCGCCCGGTATTCATCCACGGCTCCGGCGGCGCGCCCCTGGTCTGGGGCCGCCAGGCGGGGCGCATGGAGGACGCAGTCGTGCTGACGCTGCCCGGCCACGGCAAGAATTCCGACCCGCCCCGCGGGAGCGCGTCGGCGATGGCCGACGCCCTCGAGGAGGCCGTGAGCGCCGTGCGTCGGCCGCGGGTGCTCATCGGCCACAGCGTCGGCGGCGCCGTCGCGCTGGAGCTGGCCGTGCGACCCAAGACCCCCGTCGACGGGCTCATCATCATCAACAGCGGCGCGCGGATCCCGGTGCCCGCAGACGTCACGGAGCGGGTCCGCAATGACTTCCCCGCGGAAGCGGAGCGCCTCGTACGGGCCCTGTGGCACGAGGCCGACGATGCGACGCTCACCCGAGGCATCGGCATGGTCAACGACGCGGGATCCGAGACCCTCGCGCTCGCCTACGAGGCCTGCGCGGCCTTCGACGCGCGCCGGTGGCTCGCACAGGTCGCGGTGCCGACCCTGGTGATCAGCGGCGCCGAGGACGTTCTCACCCCGCCACACCTGAGCGCTGAGCTGGCGGCGGGCCTTCCCGATGCGCAGCACGTCTCCCTCCCCGATGCGGCCCACATGGTGATGGCCGAACGCGACGATGAGGTGAACCTCCTCATCGCCGGCTTCCTCGCGCGCCTCGAGATCGCCCTCGCCGACGGCTGAGGAGTCGATGAGCGCCGCGGGGCACATCGTCCTCATCCTGAACCCGGCCGCGCGCCGCGCGCGCTCTGATGCGCGCGGCGCCCTGATCCGGGCGCTGGCGGCAGCCGGCGAACTCGACGTCCACACGACGCGGGCCGGGGGCGAGGCCACCGCGCTTGCGGCGGGGGCCGCGGACGGCGCCCGTGTGGTCGTCGCGGCCGGCGGCGACGGCACCGTCACCCAGGTGGCGTCAGCCTTGGGGGAAGGTAGCCCGCCGCTGCTGCCGTTCCCCCTCGGCAACGCCAACGTGTTCGCCCGATCCCTCGGGTGGCCGGCCGATCCGATCATCGCCGCCGCGAGAGTCGGACGGGTCATCGCCGACGGTCCCGAAACCCGGATCGTCACGCCGTGGGACGTGCACACCGACCATGGTGTCGGTCTCGCTCTCATGAATCTCGGAGTGGGGATGGACGCCCACGTCGTCGAGTGGATCGAGAACCGCCAGGATCTGAAGCGTCGCGCCGGTCAACTGGGCTTTGCCGCCGGGGCGATGGTCGCCGCCGCCGCCGCCCGGGATCGGCGACTCGAGGTCCGCTCGGATGATGACCGCGGCGTCCCGGCCCACTCGCTGATCGCCGCTCTGGGACGCCCGTGGGCGTGGTTCGGCGCGCGGGCGCTCGATCTCCTGCCCGACGCCTGCCACGACGGAATCCTCCACTGGATCGCGACCGATGGCAGCGTGATCGACACAGCTCGGCGGGCCCTGACCGGGGTTGCGGGGCCGGCGGAGACGGTCGGACGGGCGCGGCGGCGGCTGCGGATCAGCAGCGACGCACCCGTCCCGGTACAGGCTGACGGGGAGCCCCTCGGGCGAAGCCACGTCATCAGCGCGACGCCTGGAGCACCGATCGCGGTGGTCCCTGCCGACTAGAGGCCGTGCCCAGGTCGGGAGCGCGGAGAGTAAAGCCCTGCGGTGGGGGACCGAAGATGGGGATGAGCCACGCGCCCGCCGTCGAATCGACCGAGCGCACCACGAGAGGACTCCCCCATGGCCCGCAGAGCGAGGCAGCCGGATGTACGCGCGGAACTTCGCGCGTTCAGCGCGCTGGTGCTCGACCGCGCCCAAGCCGATCCGACCCAGCAGCCCGGGCGCTACCTCGTGGACTGGCACCGGCGACTCGCCGCCCGGCTTGAGACCCTTCCGCGGCACCCCCGTACGAACCGCGAGCTCCTCGAGGGCGCGCTCCGGCTCCATCGCATCCACCGTGGTCTGCCCGACCCCCTGCGGGACGGGCCTCCGGGGCCTGTTGCCATCGGGACCGCCGCCCATGAGGCGAAGAGCGACAGCGTCCTCCCCCGGGCCTCATCGGCCTGAGCGCGACCCCGACGGGGGTCAGTCGGCCGTGGCCGGGGGCTCCTGAGGGGCCAACGGGTTCAACTCACGGTGGGACCCGAGGCGGCGGTAGCGATCCGCGCGCCGGCGGCGCCGCTCGCCGGGCGGCATCTCGCCGAGCTCTTTCAACGCGCGGTTGATGTAGCGGTCGAGCAACTGGGCTGCCGCGTCGTGATCGCGGTGGGCTCCACCGTCGGGTTCGGGGACCACCGCGTCCGCGACGCCCCAGCGGTAGCAGAGATCAGCTGTCGGCTGGAACGCCGCCGCTGCCGCCTGGGCCTTTGCCGCGTCACGCCAGAGGATCGCCGACCCTCCCTCGGGCGAGATCACCGAGTAGGTGGAGTTCTCGAGCATCAGCACACGATCAGCGGATGCGATCGCGAGTGCCCCGCCGGAGGAACCCTCTCCGATGATCACCGCCACCGAGGGAACGCTCAGGCGCAGCATCGCGCGGATGCTGGAGGCGATCGCGCCGCCCTGCCCGCGCTGCTCGGCATCGGCCCCCGGGAAGGCGCCCGGCGTATCGATGAGCGTGATGACCGGCATCTGCATCTTCTCGGCGAAGGCCATCAACCGGGTGCCCTTGCGGTATCCCTCCGGCCCGGGCATTCCGAAGTTCCGGTAGGTCCGGTCGGCGGTGTCCCGGCCCTTCTGGTGCCCGATGATGGCGACGGGTCGGTCGTGGTAGCGCCCGATGCCGGCCACGATCGCCGCGTCATCGCGATAGAGCCGGTCCCCGTGAAGCTCCTCGAAGTCCGAGGTGAGCCGGTCGATGTAATCGAGGGTGTACGGCCGGTCTTGGTGGCGAGCGAGCTGGACGACTTCCCAGATCCGCTCATCGCTCGAGCGTTCCGTGGCCAGGGCCTGGGCGGCAGCGCGGCGCAGGCGCCCGCGGGGGCTCGAACTGCTCATACCTCCTCGCCCTCCTCACGTCGGACGCGGGAGAGAAACTTCCGCGAGAAGCCGGGAAGAGCACGGGCGGCCTGCCCGGCGCGATCGCGTGCCCACGCCACGGCGGGGGCCGGCCCGGCCGAGGCGTCGCGGGAGAGGATGCTCATGCTGCGGCCGATCCGCTCGTTGAGCTCGCGTCGGTCCACGACCGCATCGACCTGGCCGTTGGCGAGCTGGGTCTCCGACAGGCCGAAGTCAGGGGCGAGCTTCTCGCGGGTGGTCTGCTCGATGACTCGCGGGCCGGAGAACGAGATGAGGGCTTCCGGCTCGGCGTAGGTGATGTCGCCGAGGGCCGCGAACGACGCCCAGACCCCGCCGGTCGTCGGGTGGGCGAGGACGACGATGGCCGGGACGCCGGCGTCGTGGAGAACCTCGAAGCCGACGATCGTCTTGGTCATCTGCATCAGGGCGAGGACACCCTCCTGCATGCGCGCGCCCCCTGAGGCGGTCACGACGACGAAGGGGACCCGCCGCTCGACGGCGCGATCACAGCAGCGGAGCAGCTTCTCCCCGACGACGCTTCCCATGCTCCCGCCGAGGTAGCCGAAGTCCATCGCGGCGGCGATACAGGGGACCTTGTCGATCTCCAGATCACCGGCGATCAGGGCCTCGCCGATGCCCTTGCCCTCGGCCTTCTCGACACGCCGGACGTAGGGCTCGAGATCAGTGAAACGGAGTGGGTCCGCCGCCCGCATGTCGGGCCAGAGCTCGTCCCAGTCGCGGAACCCTGCGAGCTGGTCGAGCCGCTCGCGGCCACCGACGCGGAAGTGGTGGCCGCATGCCCCGCACACCCGATGGTTCCGTCGCAACTCGTCGGCACCGAACTGGCTACCGCACCGGGGGCACGAGGTCTCATCGGCCGGAATCGCCTTCGTCTTGCGTCCCTCCCCGCGCCGGCGGAGACGATCGATTGACACCTGGGCCCGTCGAATTGCCATCAGCGCGTAATCCTAGGGAAATCGGCGTCGCCGGCCCGGTCCGCGAGCCAGTCCTCGACCGACGCCCGGTACTCCGGGACCACCTGCGCCACGAGGCGATGGTCGAGGATCGCGGCGGCGGCGGCCTCCGGACTCCGCCCACGCAGTCTCAGTGCGGCGTAGGCCACCATCGCCGAGCGGCGGCGTCCCTGCTGACAGTGGATCAGGACCCGGGCCTCGGGATCGCCTTCCAGCGCGGCCGCTGCGAAGAGCGCTGCGTCGGCCCAGTTCTCGGAGGACTGGGGGCGACCGGAATCCCACATCGGCGCGTGCACGACGCGCTCGGACCCGAAGGCGAGCCGTGCTGCCCACAGGTCCTGGCTGATGTGCGTCTGCAGGCGCGCACGGCAGTTGACGACGTGGGTGACGCCCTCGGCGCGGGCGCGCGTCAGGAGATCGCGGTCGGCAAGGCTCCCGATCGCGATCCGCTCATCGCCGATCCACGTCATGCCCCGGGTCCAAGGGGAGGCACGATAGATACGCGTGCTGACCCGGTGGATGAGCGACCGGAGCCGCTCAAACGGGGAGGCTATGGAGATTCCTCGAAGCGACCGAGGGCGACCACCGCGTTGTGGCCGCCGAAGCCGAACGCGTTGGACAGGGCGAGATCCACGCGGGCCCGGCGGGCCTGACCGAGGACGTGGTCGAGACCGGTGCAGTCAGGATCGAGGTTCTCGACGTTGATGGTCGGCGGGATGAGCCCGTTGGCGATGACCAGCGCGGTGATCCCCGACTCGACTCCGCCGGCGCCACCGAGGCAGTGGCCGTGCATGGACTTGGTCGAGCTGACCGCGCATTTCGCGGCGACGTCCTCGCCGAGGGCGCGCTTGATGGCGAGCACCTCGTTCGGGTCGCCGGTCGGCGTACTCGTGGCGTGGGCGTTGATGTAGTCGACTTCCCGAGGCGAACGACCCGCCGAGTCGAGAGCCATGGTCATGGCGGCCGCCGGCGCCTCGCCCGTGGGGTCGTTGTCGGTCAGGTGGTGGGCGTCGCCGGTCAGGCCGTAACCGACGATCTCACAGATCGGCTCGGCGCCGCGTGCGAGGGCGTGGTCGAGACCCTCGAGCACCAGGACCCCGGCGCCCTCTCCGAAGACGAACCCGTCGCGATCGGCGTCGAACGGGCGGCTCGCTCCCTCAGGGTCGTCATTGCGGGTCGACAACGCGCGTAGGGCGGCGAAGGAGCCGACGCCCATCTCTGTCACACCGGACTCCACGCCGCCGCCGAGCATGACGTCAGCGCGGCCCAGCCGGATGTGATCGACCGCGTCACCGAGAGCGTGGTTGCCGCTCGCGCAGGCGGACGTGATGCAGGTGACGGGCCCCTGCAGGCCGAGCTGCATGGAGAGGTTCGCCGACGCCATGTTCGCGACCATGAGCGGGATGAACAGGGGCGACAGGCGGTCCGGGCCGCGCTCGAGACCGATCGCGATCTGCTTGGTGAAGATCTCGAGCCCACCGACGCCGCACCCGATGATGGTGCCGACCCGCGGCGACTTGCCCTCGAGGGCGAGGCCGGCGTCTTCGACCGCCAGGCGCCCGGCCGCGACGGCGAGCTGGGCGAAGCGCTCCATGCGCTTGGTCGCCCGCTTCTCCATGAAGTCAGTCGGCTCGAAGTCGTTGATCTCGCAGGCGATCTGGACGGCCTGGTCGGTCGCGTCGTAGTGGGTGATCGGGCCGGCCCCGGATCGGCCGGAGATGACGCCGTCCCAGGTGGCCTCGCGGCCGATCCCCAGAGGAGTGACCAGACCGACGCCGGTGACGACGACACGGCGCAGCTTGGGCGGGCGGTAGTCGCTCATGCTCCGATCGCCAGTCCGCCGTCGACGCTCAGCACCGTGCCGGTCATGAACGCCGCGTCATCGGAGCAGAGGAACCGCACTGCGGCGGCCACGTCGACGGGCTCGCCCAGCCGACCGAGCGGGGTGGCGGCCAGGATCTTCTCGCGGTACTGCTCGGGAATCACCGCGGTCATGTCGGTGGCGATGTACCCCGGCGCAACCGCGTTCACCCGGACGCCGCGGGCCGCGACCTCGCGCGCGAGGGTCTTGACCATGCCCAGCAGCCCGGCCTTGGATGCGGCGTAGTTCACCTGTCCGGGATTCCCGGTCATGGCGACGACCGACGAGAGAGCGACGACGGCGCCAGAGCGGCGCTTGAGCATGCCGCGCAGGGCGGGGCGGGCCGTGTAGAACGCCCCGGAAAGGTTCGTCCGGATGACGGCGTCCCAGTCGCCCGGGTCCATCCGCAGGGCGGGACCGTCGCGGGTGATCCCGGCGTTGAGGACGAGGGCGTCGAGCGGACCGAGCTCGTCTTCGACTGCGGCGACGAGCCCGGCGGCGGCGTCCGGGTCGGCCACGTCGGCGGCGTGCACGTGGGCCCGACGACCCACCGCGGCGACGCGGTCGGCGGTCGCCTCGGCGGCGTCGCGGTCGCCGGCGTAGCCGATGCCCACGTCATAGCCCGCCTCGGCGAGCGTCGTGGCGCAGGCCGCGCCGATCCCGCGGCCGCCGCCGGTGACCAGGGCGACGGGCATCAGAGTGTGGCCAGGTCCGCCAGGTCCTCGGACCGGCCGACCTGCACCGTGGGTGTACGACGGTTCACGCGTTTCACGAGGCCGGAGAGTACCCGGCCGGGACCGAGTTCGACCGCGGACTCCACACCGAGCTCCAGGGCGTGGGTCACGGCCTGCGAAAAGCGGACGGGCGAGGTGAGCTGCGCGACCAGCAGCTCGCGCAGCCGACCGGCCCCCTCGGACTCACCGCTCGTCGTCGAGATGAACGTCATCTCCGGCTCCCGGGGGTCCCAGGCGTCGAGCGTCGGCTTCAGCCGCGACGCGGCATTCTCCATGAGGGGAGAGTGGAAGGCCCCGCTGACGGCCAGGCGGGCCACTTTCACGCCGTTCTCCTTCGCCAGCTCGAGAAGGCGGTCGATGCCCTCGGCGCTACCCGAAGCCACGACCTGACCGGGGCAGTTGAAATTCGCCGGCCAGACCCCCGCCCGCTCACACAGGTCCGTCGCCTCGTCATCGTCGAGCCCGAGCAGGGCAGCCATCGAACCGGGAGCGGCCTCGGCGGCCTCCTGCATCGCGGCGCCACGCTCGGCGACGAGTCGCAGCGCCTGCCCGTAGCTGAGGCAGCCCGCGGCCACGAGCGCGGAGTACTCGCCCAGACTGTGGCCCATGGCGATCTCACCGGTGAGTCCGTGCTCTGCGGCGACCCGCCAGGCGGCCACGGACACCGCGACCAGGGCGGGCTGGCAGACGGCGGTCTCGGTGAGGCGCTCCGCGGGACCCTCGAAGCAGATCGAGCTGAGGCTGTAGCCGAGGACGTCATCGGCCTCGTCCAGCGTCTCGCGGGCAATCGGGAAATTCTCTGCGAGGTCGAGGCCCATTCCGACCTCCTGGGCGCCCTGTCCGGGAAAGAGCAGAAGGGTCATGCGGGCTCGAATCGGGCCATGGTCGACCCCCAGGTCAGGCCGCCGCCGAATCCGACCATCATCACGAGGTCGCCCGGCGAGAGCAGGCCGTTGTCATGGGCTTCACTGAGTGCGAGGGGTATCGAGGCGGAGGACGTGTTGCCGTAGCGGTCGACGTTGTTGAAGACGCGCTCGGGGTCGATGCCCAGTCGCTCGACGGCGTAGTCGATGATGCGGATGTTCGCCTGATGTGGCACCAGGAGGTCCACCTCGGCGATGTCCATCTCGAGTGCCTCGAGCAGCCGCGTGCAGGAGTCGATCATCACGCGCGTGGCGAACTTGAAGACCTCGCGGCCGTTCATGTTGATGCAGCTTTCGGCACGGCTCGGCTTCGAGAGGGCGGGAATACGGCTGCCCCCGGCCGGCAAGATGAGATCAGGCCCTCCCGAACCGTCGGCGCCCAGTTCGAAGCCGAGGAAACCGGTCGCCTCGTCCTCGGCGGCCGCGCTGATGAGCGCCCCCGCGGCCCCGTCGCCGAACAGCACGCAGGTGGCCCGGTCGGTCTGGTCGGTGACCCGGGTCAGCGTCTCGGCCCCCAGAACCAGGACGTGACGGGCCAGGCCGGTCTCGACCATGCCGGTCGCCATCGCCAATCCGTAGATGAAGCCGGTGCACGCGGCCGAGAGATCAAAGGCCGCCGCCCCGCGCGCGCCGATGCGCTCGCCGATGATCGCGGCCGTCGAGGGGAAGATGTGATCCGGGCTCGCCGTCGGCGTGATGATCATGTCGAGCTCGTCCGGGGCGAGATCGGCAGCGGCGAGGATGCGTTGTGCGGCGATCACCCCGAGGTCGCTGGAGGCCTCCTCGGGCCCGGCGAAACGGCGCTCCCGGATACCCGTTCGGGTGGCGATCCACTCGTCGCTGGTGTCGACCGCCGCCGCCATCTCGGCATTCGTCACGACCCGTTCGGGAACGTGCGCACCCACGGCGGCGAGACGAGCGCATGATCGTGCGCCGTTGCGCACCCCGATCATCTGGGGATCTCCTGGTCGGTCACCGCGAAGCGCAGGGTGGCCTCACAGGCCTTCTCGCCGTTCACGCGCGCCAACCCCGAGGCCTCCGCCAGCGAACGTCGCCACCGGGTGATCTCCATCTCCATCTCGAGCGTGTCGCCGGGCACGACCTGGCGACGGAACCGCACCTTCTCGATGCCGGCGAAGACGGCGAGTTTGCCGGTGTTCTCGGGCATGGCCGCGGCGGCCAGACCCGCCGTCTGGGCGAGGGCTTCGACGATCAGCACGCCGGGCAACAGGGGATAGCCGGGGAAGTGGCCGGAAAAGAAGTCCTCGTCGCCGGTCAGCGTCCAGCGCGAGCGCGCGGACTCGCCTGGCGAGATCGCAACGATCTCGTCGATGAAGAGGAAGGGCGGTCGATGCGGCAGAAGATCGCGGGGATCGTCACCGGTCGCGGGCGGGCTGCTCACGGGGCGGCGAGCATATCCCAAAGGCCCGGGCCAGGGCATCCGCGGACCTCAGGACCCGGAGGGCGCGGGTGGGGTGGGCTACCCTAGACACCAATGCCGTCGCGCCCCACCACCGGCGGCCGGGCGTGGCTGCCGGGGGCACTCGTCAGCCTGGTCTGCGCCACGATCCTGATCGCACTGGGTGCGGCATCGGCCGTCAGCGCCGGAGGCACTCCCACAACCGCCGTCGCGATCGACGGTGACATCGGCCCGGTTACCGCGGAGTTTGTCGAGCGGAGCATCCGCAACGCCGAGGAGGCGGGCGACGAGATCTTCGTCATCCGGCTCGACACCCCCGGCGGCCTCGTGACCTCGATGCGCGACATCGTCAGCGACATCCGCAGTGCGTCGTTCACGACCGTGGTGTGGATCGGCCCGGACGGGGCCCGCGCGGGCTCGGCGGGCGCCTTCATCACGGCGGCGGCGGACCACGTGGCGATGGCCCCCGCGACGAACATCGGCTCCGCCACGCCCATCAGCTCCGGCGGTCAGGATCTCGACCGCAAGATCATCAACGACTCGGCGGCGTTCATCGCCTCCGTCGCGGAGGCGACCGGACACGACGGCGAGACCTACCGGCGGATGGTCACCGAAGGCCTCAACCTGACCGCCAGCGAGGCTCTCGAGGCCGGCGTGTCCGACGCGACGATCGCCGACCCCGCCGAACTGGCGGACTGGATCACCGGCCGCGCCGCCCGCGGCGGCGGCGAGCTGCCGCCGCCCGGCGCCCTGGAGTTCACGGGCCCCTCCTTCTTCCTCCAGGTCCTGCAGATCCTCAGCAATCCCAACCTCGTATTCCTCCTGCTACTGGTGGGGGTGGCGGGCATCGGGCTCGAGCTGTTCAGCCCCGGGGCGCTGGTGCCCGGCGTCGTGGGTGTCATCGCCTTGGTGCTGGCGCTCGCCGGGCTCACCGTCCTCCCCTTCACCTGGGCCGGCCTGGCCCTGATCGGGCTCGGCGTGGCGCTCCTGGGGCTCGAGATCCTCGTACCGGGCATCGGTGCGCTCGCGGTGGGCGGCATCGTCGCCCTCACCCTGGGCGGGTTCTTCCTGGTGGGGGGAGACGACCCCGGTCAGTCCATCAGCCGGCCGCTCGTCATCGCGGTCGCCGCCGCCGTGGGCGCCGCGTTCGTCCTCGTCGGGCGCAGGGTCATCGCGGCCCGGCGCAACCCCGTCGCGATCGGCGGCAGCGAGCTGATCGGCGCGCGCGGCGACGTAGCCAGCCCGATACGCGGCGACGAAGGGCAGGTACGGGTGAACGGCGAGATCTGGGGGGCCCGCGGCGCCGACGGAGCGGAGCTGGAATCCGGGCCGATCGAGGTCGTTGCGGTGGGCGAGAACCTTACCCTCACAGTGCGCGCCGCCCCCGAATAGGGGCCCGCGGAACCATCGGGTTTCCCGACAGGGCCGCCTCCGCTGCCGGGTATCGACCGGCGCACGACACCTTCCGAGGACGGACGTGGTTGGATTGGGGGGTGCCGCCGTGGCCAACCGGGCCCGGTGCGCCATCCACCTTCGAAGGAGTCCATCACCGATGAACGCCGGCGTCATCGTCCTCATCCTCTTCGTACTGGTGATCGTGTTCCTGTTCGCGGCCGTGAAAGTCGCGCGCGAGTACGAGCGGGGCGTCGTGTTCCGGCTCGGTCGCCTGATCGGAATCAAGGGTCCCGGGCTGTTCATCCTGATCCCCTTCATCGACAAGGCGGTCAAGGTCGACCTGCGGACAGTCACCCTCAACGTGCCGCCCCAGGAGGTCATCACGCGCGACAACGTGACCGTGCGCGTCAACGCGGTCGCGTACTTCCGAGTCGTCGACTCCTCCAAAGCCATCGTGCAGGTCGAGAACTACCTTCGCGCGACCTCGGAGATCTCCCAGACGACCCTCCGCAGCGTGCTGGGTCAGGTGGAGCTCGACGACGTGCTGTCGGACCGCGAGAAGATCAACCTCCAGCTGCAGGAGATCATCGACCGCCAGACCGAGCCCTGGGGCGTCAAAGTCTCGACCGTCGAGGTCAAGGACGTCGAGCTCCCGGCACCGATGCAGCGGGCGATGTCCCGTCAGGCCGAAGCCGAGCGTGAGCGCCGCGCCAAGGTCATCGCGGCCGACGGTGAGTTCGAGGCGTCCGAGAAGATCTCGCAGGCGGCGGCGGTCATCGCCCGGGAGCCGGGCGCAATGCAGCTGCGCTACCTCCAGACCATGCTGGAGATGAGCGATGAGCAGTCGAGCACGATCGTCATGCCGTTCCCGATGGAGCTCGGCAAGATGCTCGAGGGCTTCACCGGGCGCAAGATGACCTGACCGGAGCAGGGCCCACGGCAATGCGTGCAATCTGGAACGGCTTCATCAGCTTCGGGCTCGTCACGATCCCGGTGAGCATCGGCAACGCCCAGCAGCGCAAGGATGTGAGCTTTCGCAATCTCGCGCGCGAGACAATGCGACCGGTCAAGCAGAAGCGCTGGGACCCCGAGCGCGACGTTGAGGTGAGCTCCGACGAGATGGTCAAAGGATGGGAGGTCTCCAAGGGGACCTTCGTGCCCGTCGAGCAGGACGAGCTCGATCGCTTCGCGGCCACTCAGGAGAAGACCATCCGGATACTCCAGTTCGTCGATCTGGAGGAGGTGGACCCCGTCTACTACGAGCGTGCCTACTGGATTGCCCCGCAGGAGCGCACCGAGCGGCCGTACGCGCTTCTTGCCCACGCGCTGGAGAAGACCGGCAAGGCGGCGTTGGGGCGCTTTGTGCTCTCCACCAAGGAGCACCTCGTTCTCGTCCGGGCCATCGACGGTGCCCTCGCCCTCCAGACGCTCTACTACCCCGAGGACGTGCGCGTGGGTGAGCGTGCGGAGATCGCCGACTCGCTGAAGGGCATTGAGGTCGCCGACGAGGAGATGGCAATGGCCGAGCAGCTCATCTCGGGCATGAGCCGCGAATTCGTCCCCGACGAGTACCCCAACGAGACACGGGCGGCCCTCCTGGACTTCCTCCGGGCGAAGGCCGGCGGCGAGGCGGTGGAGGTGCCCGACGCAAGCGAGGAGCCGACACCGGTCGTCGACCTGATGGCCGCGCTCAAGGCGAGCCTCGAGGCCTCGGGTCCGCCGACCGACGAGCCCGCGGGCGAGGACGCTGAGGTGACCAGCGTCAAGGACGCGACCAAGAGGACCGAAGCGGTGTCCACGAAGAAGCGGGCACCGGCGAAGACGACCGCCAAGAAGCCCTCGGCCAAGCGGACGCGCAAAGCCTCGTGAGCGGGGTGCGTCGCGATCCGCTCACGGGGCGGCGGATCCTCATTGCCCCGAGCCGGGCATCCCGCCCCCACGACGTCCACGACGCGATGCCGCGGGTGGACTGCCCGTTCTGCGAAGGGTGCGAGGAGGCGACCCCGCCGGAGACCGACGCGGTGCGCCCGGGCGGGGAGCCGCCCGACTCGCCGGGCTGGACGGTGCGCGTCGTGCCGAACAAGTTCCCGGTGATCGATCCGGCAGACGGCGTCCACGAGGTCGCCGTCAACACGCCCCGTCACGTCACGGACCTCGTGGAACTCCGCACGGACGAGATGGCCTCCGCGCTGGCGATGTGGGCGCGTCGTCTGGCCGTCATCGCCGAAGATCGGCGCGACCTGTACCCCTTCTGCTTCCTGAACCAGGGCGCGGCGGCCGGTGCATCACTCCAACACACCCACGCGCAGATCGTGGGTCTCCCGTTCGCGCCGCCGCGTCTCGTCGCCCGGGAGAAGGCCTTTGCCGACGGAGCCAACCCCGTCGTCGTCGACATGGTCGATGTCGATCACCCGCGGTTCGTGACCGCCGCGGACGGGCTCGTGGCATGGGTACCCGAGGTGCCACCGCTCACGGGCACCGTGCGCATCGCCGCGCGCGAGCGCGCTCCGAGCTGGGACGCCGGCAGCGAGTTCGGCGCCATCGCCGGAATCCTCCTGGAGGTCCTCGCACGGATCGACCACGCCTTCGACGCGCCGGCGATCAACCTGTGGCTCAACCAGGCCCGCCCGGGAAGCGACGGCGGGTACCACTGGCATCTCGATGTCATCTCCCGGCTTGGGACGCTGGCCGGGCTCGAGCTGGGAACCGGCGTGATCGCCGTGGCGATGTCGCCGGAGGCGGCCGCCGAGCGGCTACGGCTCTGACCCCCCCCGTCAGGTCTCGCGCCGGGAGGCGCCCGGGCCGAGCGGGAAACCGGGGTCGGCGGCGTGGTCGTCGTCCCGGACCGGATCACGGTGCGAGAACCCGGTGGTCGAACCGGCGAGGGGCGCGTCGCACACGATGCATGACGTCTCGCCGAGCCGCGTCCAGTCGGGTTCCGCCGCGTGCTCGGCGTCGAGGTCGCATGCGGCCACGGGCCCGCCGCCGGCGTGGATGTACCGTCCGCGTCGACCGCTCCAGGACACGCGCCGGGCGCAGCGGGCGCACACCAGGCCGATCGGGATGGCGCGCTGCGTCACGTGGCGACCGCCGCCGGGGACCTAGCCGGCCGAGGCCGAGCCGTCGGGCTCGCCCTCCCCGGTGACCGGGGCGCCTTCGACGACCGGCGCAACCGCAGCGACCTCGTCCCCGTCCTTCACGTTCATCAGCTTGACGCCCTCGGTCGAGCGGCCCATCTGCTTGACGGCGTCGACGGTCATCCGGATCACCTGGCCCTTCTGGGAGATCACCAGCAGCTCATCTCCCGGCACGGCGGTGCGGGCCGCGATCAGGCGACCCTTGCGATCGCTGGACTTGATCGTGCGCACGCCCTTCGTGGGCCGCCCCTTCGACGGGTACTCGGACCAGGAGGTGCGCTTGCCGAATCCATTCGCGGTGACGACCAGCAGATCGTCGTCGTCGTTCGCCGCAGCGATCGCGAGGACCTCGTCCTCGGCGTCAAGGTTGATTCCCCGAACCCCCTGAGTGCCCCGGCCCTGGGCCTTCACGCGGCTCTCGCTGAAGCGCGCCGCCTGACCGCGCGACGAGATCAGGACGAGGTCGGTCTCCCCGTCGGTGACGCGGGCCCCGATCAGCTCGTCGCCGTCGTTGAGTTTGATCGCGATCAGGCCCTTGTCCTTGAAGATCGTGTCGTAGGCCTTGAACTCCGTCTTCTTGATCTGGCCGTTGCGGGTGGCGAGCACCAGGTACGTGCCCTCGCCGTAGTCCCGGGTCGCGAAGACCGCGCGGATCTCCTCACCGTCCCCGAGCGACAGGATGTTGGCGATGTGCCGGCCACGTGAGTCCCGGCTGCCCTGCGGTAGCTCGTAGACCTTCTGGCGGTAGACGAGCCCCTTGCTCGTGAAGAAGAGCAGGTAGGTGTGTGTCGAGGCGATGAAAAGGTGCTCGACGTAGTCGTCGTCGTTGAGCTTGGTCCCGCGCATGCCCTTGCCGCCACGGTGCTGGGCCCGGTACGTGGAGGTGGGCAGTCTCTTGAGGAAGCCGTCGCGGGTGATGGAGATGACCATCTCCTCCTCGGCGATGAGGTCCTCGAGGTCGATGTCGCCCTCGCCGATGATGAAATCGGTCCGGCGGTCGTCGCCGTACTTGGCCTTGGCGGCGAGCATCTCCTCGCGGATGACCTCGAGAATGCGGTTCTCGTCGCCGAGGATCGCCCGGAGCTCGGCGATCTGGGCCTGGAGCTCGTCGTACTCCGCCTGGACCTTGCCGGTCTCGAGCTGGGTGAGGCGCTGCAGGCGCATATCGAGGATCGCGCGGGCCTGGATCTCCGACAGCGAGAAGTGGTCGATCAGGCCGGCCCGGGCCTCGTCGGGATCGGCCGAGCCGCGGATGATCGCGATCACCTTGTCGATGTCGCCGAGGGCGACGAGCAGGCCCTCGAGAATGTGGGCCCGCGCCTCCGCCCGGCGGAGGCGGAAGAGCGACCGGCGGGTGATCACATCCTTCTGGTGATCGAGGTAGTGGCGGATGATCTCGACCAGGCCGAGGGTGCGCGGCACGCCGTCGACGAGGGCGACGTTGTTCACGCCGAAGGTCGTCTGGACCTGGGTGTGCTTGTAGAGCTTGTTCAGCGCCACTTCGGGAACCGCGTCGCGCCGCAGCTCGATCACGACGCGCAGACCGTCCCGGCCGCTCTCGTCCCGTGGCTCGGAGATCTCCGGGAGGATCTTCTCCTTGGCGAGCTCGGCGATCTTGCGCACGAGTTCGGCCTTGTTGACCTGGTACGGCAGCTCGGTGAAAACGATCGCGTTGCGACCGCCCTTGAGGGGTTCGTTGTGAGCACGACCGCGCACGACGACCCGGCCCCGGCCAGTGGTGTAGGCGTCCACGACGCCACCGCGACCGACGATCGTTCCTCCCGTCGGGAAGTCGGGACCCTGGATGTGCTTCATCAGCTCGTCGACGCCGGCCGTCGGGTCGTCGATGAGGGCGATGGTCGCGTCGACCGTCTCGCGGAGGTTGTGGGGCGGCATGTTCGTCGCCATGCCAACGGCGATACCGGCAGAGCCGTTGATGAGCAGGTTGGGGACGCGGGCCGGCAAGACCATCGGCTCGGCGCCGCGGTCGTCGTATGTCGGTCCGTAATCGACCGTCTCCTGGTCGATGTCGCGCAGCATCTCGGTCGCGATGGCCGAGAGGCGCGCCTCGGTGTAGCGCATGGCCGCCGCGGCGAACTCGGTCGAACCGAAGTTGCCCTGGCCGTCGACGAGCGGATAACGCGATGCGAAGTCCTGCGCGAGCCGGACCAGGGTGTCGTAGATCGCCGAGTCGCCGTGGGGGTGGTACTCACCCATGACCGTTCCGACGATGTTCGCGCTCTTGACGTAGGGCCGGTTCGGCTGGAGGCCCTTGTCATGCATGGCGTAGAGCACGCGCCGGTGCACCGGCTTGAGGCCGTCGCGCACATCGGGCAGCGCCCGTCCGACGATGACGCTCATGGCGTACTCGAGGTAGGAGGTCTTCATCTCCTGTTCGAGCTCGATGCCCTCGATGCGGCCGTCGCGATCAATCGTCGCCATCAGCGGTTCACGTCCTGGTCAAGGTTGGCTGGGCAGGGAATCACGAGAGCTCACTCAGACGTCCAGGAAGCGGACGCTCTGGGCGTTCTCCTCGATGAACTCGCGTCGCGGCTCAACCCGGTCACCCATGAGCGTCGAGAAGAGGTGGGCCGCGGTGGCCTGGTCGTCCATCGTGACCTGCTGGAGGATCCGGCGGGCCGGGTCCATGGTCGTCTCCCACAGCTGCTCGTAGTTCATCTCGCCGAGACCCTTGAAGCGACTGAGCTGTACGCCCTCGCGGGCCAGCTCCATCAGTGCGCTGCGAAAGCTCGCGTACCCCGGCGCTTCGCGGCTCTTCTCACCACGGGTGATCGTGAACGGGGGCTCCCCGACGATCTCCCGCAGGCGCGCCCGCGAGCGGCGCAGGCCGGCCAGCTCGCGCGATTGGTAGAGGGCGAGCGGAATCGCCGCGGTCCGCGCCTCGCCGGTGTCGCTCTGGACGGCGCGGGCGATGACCGCACCGTCGGCGCTGTTGATGTCCTCGACGGTCAGGGCCGCGCTCTCGCTCGAGGCGGCCTCAACCGCGGCAGCCAAGCCGTCGATGTCCGTCGGCTCGACCTCGATCAGGCCGTGGCGCTGGAGGAAGTCGACGATGAGCGACCCGGCGCTGGCGCGGAAGGCGGCCGCCCAGCCGTCATGCTCACGCAACGCCTTGGAATAGCGCTCGTAGCGTGCTCGGGTCATCGGCCCGGGGTCGCCCGAGGACGCCGTGAAGGCGATCTCGTCGAGGTTGCGCTCGAGGATCCAGTCGTCGAGCTCGGGCTCTTTCTCGATGTAGCGCTCGTGCTTCCCCTGTTTGACCTTGTACAGGGGCGGGCAGGCGATGAAGACATGGCCGAGTTTGATCAGTTCGGTCATGTGCTGGAACAGGAAGGTCAGGATCAGGGTGCGGATGTGGGCGCCGTCCACATCCGCGTCAGTCATGATGATCAGCTTGCCGTAGCGGCGCTTGGTGATGTCGAAGTCATCATCGATACCGGTGCCCAGCGCGGTGATGATCGCCTGGATCTCCGCGTTGGAGAGCACCTTGTCGATCCGATTCTTCTCCGCGTTGATGATCTTCCCGCGTAGGGGCAGGATCGCCTGGAAACTGGACTGACGGGCCTGGATGGCGGAGCCGCCGGCCGAGTCGCCCTCGACGAGGTAGATCTCGGTCGAATCCGGGTCGCGGTCCGAGCAGTCGGCGAGCTTGCCCGGTAGCCCCGCGCCGTCGAGCGCCCCCTTGCGTCGGGCCAGATCTCGGGCCTTGCGCGCCGCCAGGCGCGCGTGCGAGGAGGCGACCGCCTTCTGGCAGATTGCCTTCGCGGCGCCCGGGTTCTTCTCGAAGTAGTCGGTCAGGGCCCTGTTGGTGGCCTGGTTCACGAAGCTCGTGATCTCCGAGTTTCCGAGCTTGGTCTTCGTCTGGCCTTCGAACTGCGGCTCGCGCAGCTTCACCGAGATGATCGCCGTCAGCCCCTCGCGGGTGTCGGGCCCCTCGAGGTTGTCGTCCTTCTCCTTGAGTGCGCCCGTGCTCCGCGCCCAGTCCCCGAGCGTCCGCGTGAGCGCGCTGCGGAAACCGGTGAGGTGCGTTCCGCCTTCGTGGGTGTTGATGTTGTTGGCGAACGTGTAGACGGCCTCGTTGTACGCGCCCGTCCACTGGAGGGCCATCTCGAGACTCGCCTCGCCCTCCTCGCCGGAGAGGTAGATCACATCCGGGTGGACGGGATCACGACTCTCGTTGAGGTGCTTGACGAAGTCCTCGATCCCGCCCTGGTAGCGGTAGTCGACCGAACGCCCGCCGGCCCGCTCGTCGGTGAGGGTGATGCGCAGGCCGCGTGTGAGGAACGCGGTCTCGCGAAAGCGGGTCGCGAGGACGTCGAAATCGAACTCGGGCTCCTCGAAGATCTCCGCGTCGGGAAGGAAGCTGACCGAGGTACCTGTCTCGCCGGTGGCCTCGCCCTGGGTGATCGGCCCGTCGGCCTCGCCACGAACATAGCTCTGGGTGTGGTGGAAACCGTCACGTTGTACGTCCACGGCGAGGCTCTCCGAGAGCGCGTTCACCACGCTCACTCCCACGCCGTGAAGGCCGCCCGACACCTTGTAGCCCTCACCGCCGAACTTTCCGCCCGCGTGCAGAACAGTCAGGACGACCTCGAGGGCGCTCTTGCCATCCTGGTCGTCCATCACAGCGACCGGGATGCCACGTCCGTCATCGCGGACCGTGCAGGAACCGTCGGGGTGAAGGGTGACATCGACCTGGGAGCAGTGACCCGCGAGAGCCTCGTCGACGCTGTTGTCGACGACCTCGTAGACGAGATGGTGGAGCCCCCGTGGTCCGGTCGAGCCGATGTACATCCCGGGACGCTTCCGGACGGCCTCGAGGCCCTCGAGAACGGTGATGTCGCCGGCGTCATAGCCGGGCGTAATTGAGTCGTTGGATTCGGGCGTTGTCGAGCTCACATTCCTCCTGCCGAAGTCAGAAGGGACAATAGCAGCGAAGCCCGCTGTAGCTGCGCGATAATATGGCTATTTGCAGGGTTTTTAGTCGGATTTGTTCCGCTGCGACAGGGCGGCTGCTGCCGCGCGCTCCACGGCGGCGCGCACCTCGGGATCCGAGATGTCGCGCGTGGCCTTCCGGGCCGCCTCGCGCGCGGCCTCGCTCGGAGGCAGGACCGGGGGCCGTGACACCTGGTCGGCGCCGACAGAGAACACCTGGTCTGCGACCCGCGTGCGCAGGCGACGGATATCGGCCCCCGCGGGCGTCGCGGCGAGGGCGGCGATGAGCTCGTCACCGCGGGCTGTGATCTCCTGCGACCAGATGGCGTCCGCCACGGCGATCGTCAGCACGCCGCGGTCGTTGAGGCCGATGGGACGGCTGGCCCGGGCCACCTCCGCGCCGGCGACCTCGCTCCAGGCCTTCTCGAGCCCGGCGGGGACGCCGCGCGTCGCCCCCGCCGGGCTCGAGCGCCAGCGCCGGAGCAGATCGCCGCCGGGGCGCATCCCGCTGCGGCGCCTACGCCTCAATCCGGCCGTCCTCGACGCAGACGGCGCCGTCTGCGTGCCGCGCGGCCAGTTCCGCGGCGTCCGGGTCGGCGCTCGTGACGATGGACTGGCCGCCCTCGGCGACCGCCCCGAGCAGCGCCCGGCGGCGACCGGGATCGAGCTCCGAGAGCACGTCGTCGAGGATGAGGATGGGCCGGCCGGCGGCGGCACTGAGGAGGTCACGACCCGCAAGGATGAGCGCCAGGGCCGCCGTGCGCTGCTCCCCTTGGCTACCCGTCGACCGGAGATCGACGTCCCCGGCGGTACCGATCCAGACATCGTCACGGTGGGGACCGCTCAGAGTCTGGGCGGCAGCGACGTCGCGCGGCCGGCGTTCCGCGAGCGCAGCGGCGAGGACGGCGGCGGGATCATCGGCCTCCTGGAGGTGTGCCGGAGAGCTCACGAGCCGCAGCAGTCCGCGCTCGCCGCCGGCCAGCGCGTCGAGCCAGGCGGTGAACCGAGGGGCGAGGTCGGCGACGATGGTCCGCCGGTGTGAGGCCAGAGCGCCGCCGGCCTCGCTGATCTGATGGTCCCAGACGTCGAGGTGGTCCGGCGGCGCCTCAGCCGCCCGTACGCGCCGCAGAAGGGCATTGCGCTGCGATACGCCCTCGCGGTAGCGCGCGGCGATCTCGATGAAACCGGGCGCGAGAGCCTCGAGCAACCGGTCGAGCGCGCGGCGGCGGCCGGCCGGAGGGCCGTTGAGCAGTCGAAGCTCCTCCGGGACGAACACGGACAGGGCACCGTGGGCGCGCCAGGCGGCGAGCGAGCGGACCGGATCACCGTCGATGGTGAGGCGGCGGCGGCGGCCCGGCTGGAACCCGATCCCGCGGCGCGCGTCGACCCCAGTCGGGTCGACCAGATCAAGCTCGACATGGAGTGCGTCGGCGCCGCGCCGGACGATCTCCGCCTCGCGGGCGGTGCGCGGAGAGACGCCGGCGCACCCGAGAGCGATCGCCTCGACGAGTGTCGTCTTGCCCGCACCGTTCGGGCCGGAAATGACCGTCAGGCCGGGTGGGAGAGCGATCTCCGCCCGGTCCCAGCAGCGCACATCTCGGAGGGCGACGCGCCGGGCGTGCCAGGAGCCGGGCGCCGCGGCCGCGTCAGGCGTTGAGCCGGATGGGCATGAGGAGGTAGCGGTAGTCATCGTCAGTTCCGGACAGCAGACCGGGTCGAAGCGGGCTGATCACGCCAAAGCGCACCTCGTCCCCGTCGATGGACTCGACACCGGCGCGCAGGAACTCGACGTTGAAGCCCACATCCATCGGCTCGCCGGTGAAGGCGATCGGAATCTCCTCGCGGCCCTCCCCGACCTGCTCGCTGATGGTGGAGATCGTGACTTTGCCCTCGTCGAACGCGAGACGTACCGGGCTGTTGCGCTGGGCGAGAACGGCGATGCGGGCAAGAACGGCGCCAAGCTCGCCCCGGTCGAAGACGACCTCGTGCTCGAAGGTGTCGGGGATGAGCTGGCGATGATCGGGGAACTGGCCGTCGATCAGCCGGGTCGTGAGGACGACGCCACCGAGGCGGAACTGGGCTTGACCACCCGCGATCACGATCTCCGTCGTGTCGGCTTTTGTGGCGGCGGCGAGACGCCCCAGCTCGGCCAGCGCACGGGCGGGCACGATCGCCTCGGACACCTCGGCCGGCGTCCCCTCCAGCGATGAGCGCTTGACGGCGAGCCGGTAGGAATCGGTCGCGACCATGGTCAGGCCGTCGGGTCCGTGGGAGACCAGCACGCCCGTGAGGACAGGACGCGTCTCGTCGCGCGATGCGGCCTTGACGACGCGCTCGGCGGTCTCGACCAGGTTGGCGGTGGGGATCGTGAGGGCGCCCCCGTCCGCGGCCCCGGGAAGCTCCGGGAAGTCTGCGGCCTGCATGCAGTTCAGCGAGAAGGACGACCGACCCCCGGAGACGGTGGTGACGCCCTCGTTCGCGCGATGCTCCACCGCGACTTCGCCGTCGGACATGGTGCGGACGATGTCGCCCGCCAGACGCGGGATCGCGACCGAGCCACCCTCGGCGACATCCGCCTCGAGGGGGACCCGCAGCGACAGCTCCATATCCGTCGCGGCAAGCTCAACGCCGTCGGGACCGGCCGTCACCAGGACGTGGGACAGGATCTGGATGGTGCTCTTGCTCGAAGCGGCCCGACCCACGAGGGCAAGCTTCGATGCCAATTCCTGGCGAGAGCTGGTGAGGCGCACGTCGGGAGCCTAACGGTCGCCCGGGACGGTTTACCCCAGGATGCCCCACCTCTATGAAGTCTCTTCTTAATTAAAAGACCTGTAGTAGTCGTAGTAGGGCCTGTGGGAGTTGGGGATGCCGCGGAATCGCCTGCAGACGACCAATATGTTGTTCCGGGGAGCCGTGGGTTGGCGGTGGATATCGTGGCCCCGCGTCCACAGTTTTCCCGGCTCGGGACCCCGGGAGCAGCGATCCGGGGGCGGACGGGAGAAACGGAACATGGTCTCCACGACCGTGTCCCCAGGTACGGAGGCTCCGATTCCGGCGGGGAGAAAACTGTGGAGGCGGAGCCCCAGTGGACCCCCGCCAGGGTCCGGCCGGCGTGATTTCCTACGCAACTATCGCTGACGCAACGAGAAGGACGGGTCGTGTTCACCGCCCGTGCGCTCGTCGCGCCAACACGCGCAGGGCGTGGCCGGGGGCCCGATCGACGGGCGGCTGAGGTCGCCGAAGCACCCCGCGCGTTTCCGGGATGCGAGCTGTTCCTCGCCGCGATCGAGGAGCATGAGCTCCGGCGGGTCGTCATCGTCGAGGACTGGACCGGCGGTATGGCGCTCGGCGCGCATGTCGGCTCCGAGCAGCCCGCCGAGCTGATGGAGACGGTCGGCTCGTGTTTCGCTGTTCTCTCGGCTCGGCGCACCAGGAGGGGGAGCGGGTCGGGCCGTGAGACGCCGCGCCCCCACCGTTCACGCTTCGCCGGGCCGACCGCGACGCAACCGGACGCGTTCGTCGGGACCCTCTAGCGGGTCGATGCCGACTCGGAGACCCTCATGGGCGAGGGGAGCCCGAGCGGCGGGGGGTGAGTGAGGCTCCGGCTCAGCCGGGGGTGTCGGCGAAGTTCCCGGACCCCGGGACGTCGCGTTCGGTGAGCCGTCCGTGGAGCGTGCCCACAGCGTTGTAGATGTCGTCCTGGGCGGCCATACGGGTTTTGATCTTCTCGACCGCGTAGAGGACCGTGGTGTGGTCCCGGCCGCCGAACTCGCGGCCGATGGCGGGCAGTGAGCTGTCGGTCAGCTCGCGGGCGAGATACATGGCCACCTGACGCGGCGTGACGATCCGGCGCGTCCGCTTCTGGCCGACCAGCTCTGAACGCGAGACGTCGTAGTGGGAGCAGACCTCCTGCTGGATCGTCTCGATCGTCAACGGGGCCTCGGCAGCCGGGTAGTACTCGTGGAGGACCTCCCGGGCGAGCTCGACGTTGATCGGGCGGTCCGCGATGGATGAGTGGGCGACGACGCGGATCAGGGCACCCTCGAGCGACCGCACGTTGGTCGACACCCGGGAGGCGATGAAGGCGAGCGTGTCGGGATCATGGATCTGGTACCCGTCGGTCTGGGCCCGCTTGGAGAGGATCGCGATGCGCGTCTCCAGATCCGGGGGCTGGATGTCGGTGATGAGGCCCCACTCGAAGCGTGACCGGAGACGGTCCTCGAGGGTCTGCAGCGCCTTGGGTGGGCGGTCGCAGGAGATCACGATCTGCTTGCCGCTCTCGTGGAGGGCGTTGAACGTGTGGAAGAACTCCTCCTGGGTCTCCTCCTTGCCGGCGAGCGACTGGATGTCATCGATGAGCAGGACGTCGGTCGAGCGGTAGCGGTCCTTGAAGGAGCGGATCACGCCCTCGCGCAGCGCCTGGATGAACTCGGTCGTGAAGGTCTCGACCGAGACGTAGGTCGCCGACATGCCGGGCTGGTTGTTCGAGACATAGTGGCCGATGGCATGGAGCAGGTGTGTCTTGCCGAGGCCGACGCCCCCGTAGATGAACAGCGGGTTGTACGCGCAGGCGGGGGACTCGGCTACGGCGAGGGCAGCCGCTTGGGCGAAGCGGTTCGACGGGCCGGCGACGAAGGTCTCGAAGGTGAACCGGGCCTGCAGCCGGGAGGGTGCGCTGCCAGGTCGGGGCGCGATCTCCTCCGGGGTGGGAGGCGGGGCCTCGGGTGCTGCCGGCGCGCTCTCGTCGGCGGGCGACACCACCAGCTCCACGACCAGGTCACGTCCGACCACCTCGAAGAACGCGTCGCGCAGGACATCGAGGAAGCGGCGCTGGATCCATCCCCGCGCGAACTCGGTCTCGACCGCGAGGACGAGGTGCTCCTCGGTCAGCTCCAGGGGACGACTCCGCGCGAACGCCAAGTTGTACATCGCTGCGTTGACCGTCGGCCGGAGACGCTCACGGACCTCTTCCCATACCTCGTCGGGGGTTGGTCCGGGGACGGTGTCATCAGTTGCGCCAGTGGTCATGCATGCCTCAGGTGGGAGGTGTTCTAGAAGAGTCCGGTGACGGTCGTATCGCCGGCGTCGGTCAGGCGCCGGCGGCCGTCCGGGGTGCGGGCGACCAGGCCACGGTGTTCCAGCTCGGCGAGCTGGCGGGCGACGACGGCCGCCCCCCGGCCGAGTTCGGCGGCGAGTCCGCGTGCGTCCGCCTCACCCAGCTCGAGGATGAGCGCCAGAAGGGCTCGTGTCTCGTCGGGGACGATGTCCGGGCCGGGGGCGTCGTCGTCGGGCCCCGCGGGGACGCTGAGCGTCGCGGCCAGTCCGCCGCCGATGTTCGGCTCCAGCACCAGCGTTCCGCCGCGAGCCTCAGCGAGTCGCGCCGCAGTCGGCAGGCCCGCGCCCACGCCCCGGATGAGGCCGTCGCCGTCATGGCCGGACGTGAATCCGGGCTCGAGGGCGCGTTCCGGATCCGATATTCCCGGACCCCGATCGCACACCCGGACTTTTCGGCCCCCGTCGAGAATCGTCACGACGCCGCCGGCGAAGTCCGCGTGGACGAGGTTCTCGATCAACTCGCGCAGCGCGAGCGCGGGAACGCCGGAGAGATCGGATGCGCGGAGGAAGAGGTCCTCGATCAGCTCGCCCGGTTCGGCGGCGAAATCCCACACCAGCGGGGGTCCTTGCGCATCCGTCCAGACGGCGAGTCGCGCTCGTCGCTGCCCCTCGGGGGCACGTGACGGACGGTGGGAATCGAGAGGTGTGAGGGTGTGGGTTGCCACGTGCTCCTGCCGCGAAGGGCGGCCACATTACCACCGGGAAAGTTCTCGTCCGGGCCTGTGGACAAACAAGGTCCTTCCCAGCGGGAAAAATCGGAGGTCACTTCATCTCGCCGCGGCGGTCCGAACGTCTCAGTTTGGCTGAGGAGTAGGCTTTTCGCTCAGTTACCCACAGGCGCATCCACAGGTGTGGACGAACCGGAGACCCACGCGCGGTCGCGAGTTTTTGGTATCGTCGCCGCGGCCGGAGTCCGCAGGAGACCGGCAGACCCGACCGTGCAGGAGCGGCCCTCGTGAAGCGCACATACCAGCCGAATCGGCGGCGCCGCAGCAAGCGCCACGGTTTTCGTAACCGGATGCAGAGCAAGGCCGGTCGCGCGATCGTCAAGCGGCGCCGCGCGAAGGGCCGCGCCCGGCTCTCGGCCTAGATGGCCGCGAGCCCCGCAGACGGCGGGGTGGCGACGCCGCGCCGCCGACGCGCGACCCTCTCGCGCTCGGGTGACTTCGAGGCCGTCTACCAACGGGGCGTGTCTGCCGCCGGTCGTCATCTCGTGGTGTACGCCTTCTCTCGCGGCGCGATGGCCGAGGGGTCGGCGCCGCGCCTGGGGCTGTCGGTCTCGCGGAAGGTCGGTGACGCGGTGGCGCGCAACCGCGTGAAGCGGGTTCTGCGCGAGCAGTTCGCCGCGCTCGAGCCGGCGCCCGAGGGCGATCTCGATGTCGTCGTGATCGCTCGTCCGGGGGTCGCCGAGTACATCGACGCGCAGGGATCGGGTGCCCTCGGTGCGCGACTCGAGGAACTGATGGAGCGTGTCCTGGGGAAGGTCCGGGCGTGAGAGCCCTTGCCGTCGCCCCGATACGGGCCTACCAGCGGTGGATCTCGCCGATGTTCGGCAGGCGCTGTCGTTACCACCCCACCTGTTCCCAGTATGCGGTAGATGCAATTCAGGAATATGGAATCTTGAGAGGCCTCACGCTCGCCGCCTGGCGCTTGCTGCGCTGCAACCCCTGGAGCCGGGGCGGCGTGGACTACGCACATGACCAAGCGGTGTTCCGGGCATGAATCCGTGGACCCTGCTCCAGGACTTCCTCCGGAACTCCCTCGATTTCCTGCACGAGGACCTGAGCCTCACCTACGGCTGGGCGATCGTGATTCTCACGATCCTCGTACGGATCGTCCTGCTTCCGCTCGTGGTGAAGCAGTACAGCTCGATGCGGGCGATGCAGTCGATCGCGCCCGAGCTGAAGGAGATCCAGGCCAAGCACAAGGGCGATCGCCAGAAGCTCAATGAGGAGATGATGCGGCTCTACCAGGAGCGCGGGGTCAACCCGTTCGCCTCCTGTCTGCCGCTGGTCGCGCAGCTCCCGATCTTCTTCGCGCTGTACTGGGTACTCCGGGACTTCTCTCGGGATGCCGTCTCCGTGGAGACCGGCGACCTCTCGTTCATGTGGCTGATCAGCGACATCACCCTCGACCTCGCGGATCTCGGACTGGCTGGACTGCTCATGGCGAGCGTCTACGCTCTGTCCCAGCTGCTGTCGACCGAACTCACGATGAACGCCAGCACGCCGCCCACACAGCGGCGGATCTTCCGGATCATGCCGGTGGCGATCCTCCTGGGGATCTACCTCTACCCGTTCCCCGCCGGCCTGCTCGTCTACTGGGTGACCACCAACTTGTGGACCGCCGGTCAGCAGCTCGTCATGCGCCACCGGCTCGGCCTGGCGCCGACGCCCCAAGCGGGTCCGACCAACGCGACTGGCGGGAAGGGGTCGCGGACTCCGGCGCGTGACGGCGCTGCCGCGGTGGTCGAGCCCGGAGACGAGCCTGCGGCCGAGGGCGGCGGAGAGGGGGCGGACGCGCCGCCGTCGGTCGAGGTCGGCGACGGTGGAAACGGCTCCGGCGGGGACCAGGGCGGAGATGGGTCCGGCGAGGGCAGGGGCGCGGGGACCAAGGACGCCAAGTCATCGGGGCACGGGAACCGCAACGGCAAGAAGCGCTCGACGCCGCGGGGGCGCAAGGGCAAGGGTGGCGGCCGGCGACGGCCCGCGCGCCGGCGGAGGTAGACTGGGACCGTGAGCGACGAGAACTCCGAGCAGATTGACGGGCCGGAGCCCGAGGACTTGGCGGGCGACCTGATCGAGGTGCTCCTCGACGGTTTCGACCTCGACGGGGACATCGAGACCGGCACGGACGAGGATGAGATCGTCCGGGTCCGGGTGGTGGGAGGCGACAACGACGCCCTCATCGGCGAGGGTGGCAAGACCATCAACGCGATCCAGTATCTGGTCGCGCACACGCTCACCCGGCGCACCGGTCACCATCGGACGGTCGTCGACGTCGGCGACTATCGCGATCGCCGGGAGGCGGCCCTCAAGGCGCTTGCGGGCCGAGCGGCAGCGGAGGCCATCGAGCACTCCGAGGAGATCGAGCTCGATGCGATGAACCCCGCCGAGCGCCGGATCGTCCACATGGAGCTCAAGGAGATCGGCGGGGTCGAGAGCCGGAGTGAGGGGGAGGAGCCCCACCGGCGGATCGTGGTCGTTCCGGGGGAGGACGACTGACGGGAGTGAGTCGCATGTTCCCCGTGGAACATGCACGGCGTCGGATGTTCCCCGTGGAACATCACATACGTGGGGAGTTCCCCGTGGAAAACGCGCTGTGGACGTCACGCCGGCCGCGCTGATCCAGCGCCTCGCCGCTGCGGGCCTTGCCGTTCCCGCCCCGGTCGCCCGCCGGCTTCTCGACGTGCTTGACGCCGCCGGCCGGGAGAGGCAGAACCTCACTCGAATCACCGACCGCGGGGACGCTTTTGAGCGCCACCTGGTCGACTCACTTCTCAGCGCGACGCTTCCAGCCGTGCGCCGCTCCGACGGGCCGATCGCGGACGTGGGCAGCGGCATCGGCTTCCCCGGGCTCGCGCTCGCCGCCGTCTTTCCGGACAGAGCCGTGCATCTCATCGAGTCCGAGAAACGAAAAGCCGACTGGCTGTCCCGGGCCGCCGCCGACTTCCCTAACGTTCGCGTCGTGTCCGAGCGGTCCGAAGATCTTGCGCGCAGGCATCGCGGGGAGTTCGCTCTCGCGGTCGCCCGTGCTCTGGGCCCGGCACCCGTCGCGCTCGAGCTCTGCGCTCCGCTCGTCGGTGCCAACGGGCATGTCATCCTCTGGCGCTCCGGCGGCGATGACACGGCCGCCTCCGACCCGGCCGCCGAGGCCCTCGGCCTCGCCCCTCCCGAGATCTGTCCCTACGCACCGTTTCCCGGCGCCGAGCGCCACTACGCCGTCTACTCACGACGCGAACCGACACCGAGCCGCTTCCCGCGGCGTCCGGGCCGCGCGTCCAAGCAGCCGCTCGCGTGATCTACGCTGTCGCAAACCAGAAGGGCGGCGTCGGCAAGACAACGACCGCCGTCAACCTCGCCGCCTGCCTGGCGGAGTCGGGCGAGAAGATCCTCCTGGTCGACATGGACCCGCAGGCCAACGCGACCAGCGGTCTGGGAATCAACCCGCGCGAGGCCCCGGGAAGCGAGGCGGTCCTCTTGGACGGCGCTGACCCTCGGAGTCTGATCCTCTCCACCGACGTCCCCCGGATGGATCTGCTCCCTTCCACGCCGGATCTCGCGGCCGGCGCGATCGAGCTGCCGGCGCTGGCGGAGCGGGAGTTCCTCCTGAAACGCGGCCTGGACCTCATCGACCCCGACTACGATCGGGTCTTCATCGACTGCCCCCCGACCCTCGATCTCCTTACGGTGAACGCCCTCGTGGCAGCACACCGGGTGATCGTCCCCGTCCAGTGCGAGTACTACGCGCTCGAGGGCCTGTCGGGGCTCCTCGAGACCATCGCGGCCGTTCGGGAGCGGCTGAACCCCGGGCTCCGGGTCGCCGGTCTGGTCCTCACGATGCACGACCCGCGTACCCGGGTCAGCGGTGAGGTCATCACTGAAGTACGTCGGCATTTTCCCGATATTGCATTCCGTACCATTGTTCCCCGTAACGTGCGGCTCGCCGAGGCGCCGTCGCACGGGCAGCCGGTGATCCGCTACGACCCGCACTGCGTGGGCGCCGACGCCTATTTCGATCTCGCCAAGGAGGTCCGCAGTCGTGAGTGAACGGCGTCGCAGTCTCGGACGGGGGCTGTCCGCCCTCATGGGCGACGAGGCCCCGGTCGAGGCCGGGGACATCCCGCCGGACTCCGGTACGAAGTCCGGCGATGACGTTCTCCGTCGCCTACCACTGGACGACATCCAGCCGAACCCGGACCAACCCCGGGTCCGGATCGAGCCGGAGGCCCTCGCCGCGCTGGCATCGTCGATTGCCGCCCGGGGCGTTATCCAGCCGCTCGTCGTCCGCCCGGTCCCCGGTGGCACATGGGAGATCATCGCCGGCGAGCGACGGTGGAGGGCCGCCCGACAGGCCGGCCTGACACATGTCCCGGCGCTGATCCGGCCGGCCGATGCCCGCGAGCGCCTCGAGCTCGCCCTCGTCGAGAACGCGGTTCGGGCCGATCTCGATCCGATGGAGCTCGCCAACGCCTGCGCGACGCTCGTCGAGGACTTCGGCCAGACCCATCAGGCGGTCGCGGACACGATCGGGCGGAGTCGACCCGGCGTGTCAAACCTCGTCCGGCTCCTGGAGCTACCGGACCCGGTCCAGCGGCTCGTCTCCGACGGGGCACTGACGGAGGGTCACGGCAAAGCGATCCTCGCGGTCGACGGTGCGGCGGCCCGTATGCGCCTGGCCCAGGAGGCCGTCTCCGACGGACTGTCAGTCCGCGACGTCGAGCGTCGCGCGGCTGAGGACCGGCCCCGTGCCCGCCGGAGTCGGCGCACGACCCCCGCGTGGGGCGACGAGGCGATCGAGGTGTTCGGCGCCGCTCTGGACACTCCCGCCCGGGTGCGCTCCGGGCCACGGGGCTCTGCAGTGGTCGAGTTACGATTCGCCGACGAGGACGCCCTCCGGGCCACCCTCGAGAGGCTGCGGCGGCTGTGACGCGCCGTCGGCCGCTAGTGGATCAGCGACTGGCGGATGCCGATGGCGACCGCCTGGGTGCGGTGCTCGGCGTCCAGCTTGGCGAGGATGTGCTTGACGTGTGTCTTGACCGTCTCGACGGAGAGCACGAGCCGTTCTGAGACCTCGCGGTTCGAGCAGCCGTCAGCGAGGAGCTGCAGGATCTCGCGCTCGCGGGCGCTGAGAACGCTGTCGTTGCGGGGGCGTGACAGTTGTCGGAGGAAGTCTGGCGCGAGCCGAGGCTCCACATAGGGCTCGCCGCCGTGGACCTGGTGGATCGCCCCGATGAGCGCTTCCCCGCCGGCCTCCTTGAGGACGAAACCGTGGGCGCCGGCATCGAGTGCCTCCCAGAGAAGGTCCTCGTCAGCGTAGGCCGTGAAGATGATGACCTTGACCCGCGAGTCGTCCGCCAGGATCGACGTCATCGCCTCGACCCCGGACATCTCTGGCAGGCGCGCGTCCATCAGGACGACGTCCGGCCGGCGCCGCGGGACGAGGGCGATGGCCTCCTCGCCGGTCTGGGCCTCTCCGACGACCAGTAGGCGCTCATCTTCGGCGAGGATCCGCCTCAGGCCTTCCCGCACGACGGCATGGTCATCCACGATCAGAAGGCTCAGGGCCTCCGACCCGGCATCCTCCGGGGCGCTTTCACTGCGGGGCATCGGCGCAGTCCTGCGGGAAATGGTGTGAGTGGGCGATCCTGGACTCGAACCAGGGACCTCATCCTTATCAGAGATGCGCTCTAACCAGCTGAGCTAATCGCCCGGTCCAGCGATCTAGGCTAGCAGTGCGCCTCAAGTCGCAACAACTGCTCGGCCGCGGACACCGTCGGCGTGGTCGGACTCGCTGATCACCCTATAATCGCGCGGCGGTCCGCGACTCAGGAGGAGCGTCCGTTGCGCGAGATGAGCATCTATGGAGTGAGTTTTGACATGGTCGGCAAGCAGCCGATCGTGCTGCTCAAGACCGCCGACGGCAACAAGTTCCTGCCGATCTGGATCGGCCATACCGAGGCGGCGGCGATCCTGGCCAAGCTCCAAGGGTCCGACAGCCCCCGGCCCATGACCCACGATCTCATGAGTCAGCTGCTGGCCGAGCTGGAGGCCGAGATATCGCGGGTTACCGTGACCGACCTCCGTGAGAACACGTTCTACGCGCTCATCACCCTGCGCGCGGCCGACGCGGAGATCGAGATCGACTCCCGCCCGAGCGACGCGCTCGCGCTGGCCGTGCGGGCGGAGGCGCCGATCTTCGCCTCCGAGGAACTGATCGAGGAGAACGGGATCGAATTCGAGGATGATGAGGCGGACGACGCCGAGCAGGTAGTGGAACGTTTCAAGGAATTCTTGGAAGACGTCACCCCCGAGGACTTCGTCTAGGACCGCCGGACAGGCGGAACGCGCCGCCTGGCGGTCCGCTTGCCTCCGCGCCGCTTCCCCCGGCGTCATCGGGAGCGGCCAACTCTCCAGCCGTGGCCCTCCCTGCTTCCTTGCGCACGCACATTTCGCGGCTTCCTCGGCGCAGGTCCGCCATGCCTGGGGTCCGCCTCCCGCGCATCGTGCGCCGGCGCTCTCCTCCGGCGGGCCGGGCCTAGCCGGCGTCGGCTGCGGTCTCGCGCTTGGTCAGCGCGAGCAGGAGGGTGTAGATCTCGTCCAGCCCCTCCTCGGACATCGGACCGGGGTTCGCGGCGACCAGATAGTCGCGCATCCAGCGCTCGCGGTCGGGGTCGACGAACTCGAGGCCGACCTCGGCCTTGTAGGCGCGCAGGCGCTCGACGAGCTTCAAGCGCGCGTTGATGGCCGCGACGATCTTCTGGTCGTTGTCCATGATCGCGTCGCGCATCTGGCGGACGAGTGCATCTTGTGCGGGGTCTCCCATGCGGCGGGGGACGGTAACAGGGTTGTAAGCCTTCCGTGCGACGGACGTGGGGTTTGTCCCGTCTTGGCCTGTGGCGCTAGCCTCTGGGGTGATGCAACTCGCGCTGCCGGAGATTCTCCTGATCCTCACGATCGCGCTGCTGGTCTTCGGGCCCAAGCGCCTTCCGGAGATGGGGCGGACGATCGGCAAGGGGCTGCGCGAGGTGCGCTCCGCCATCGACGGCATCGATCCACGGACCGCGCTCGACCCCGATCCGGTCCCCGACGAGTCCGACGACGACCTCGACGAGATGATCGCCGACGACGAGATCGCGGCGCTCGATGATGAGGCCGACGCCGCTGCACGGCCCGCGGACCCCGACGATGACGGGGACTGGCCCGACGAATCGGCGGGTGGCGTGGACGCGAGTGATCCCGGCGACGGGACGCGCGCGGACACGGCCTGAGCGATGCCCTCATGAGGCAACTGAAGCTCCCACTCCGGCGCGCCAGGCCCGGGGACAAGATGACCGTCGTCCAGCACCTCACCGAGCTGCGCACGCGCATCCTCGTCGCTCTGGCCGCCCTTCTGATCGCCTTCGTGGCGATGTACGCCATCAACGACCGGATCATCGATCTGCTGTCGGCTCCGCTGCCGGACGACCAGGGCGACCTCGTCACGCTGTCCCCGACGGAGCCGTTCTTCACGGTGATCAAAGTCAGCTTCTACGCGGCGCTCATCGTCTCGATGCCCGTCATCCTCTACCAGATCTACGCATACGTGATCCCAGCCGTCGCCGACACCTCCCGGCGGGTGATGCTCGCGGTCGTGGCCGGCGTGTCATCCCTGTTTCTGGCCGGCGTCGCGTTCGGCTACTACGTGGTGTTGCCGGTCGCCCTGGGATTCCTCCTGAACTTCGGCGACGGCTCCTTCGACACCCAGCTCCGCGCCGGCGAGTACTACGGGTTCGTCAGCGCGCTGCTCCTGGGATCGGGGGCCCTGTTCGAGGTTCCGATCGCGATGCTCGCCATGGCACGTCTGGGCGTCGCGAGCGCCGATCTCTACCGGAAACACTGGCGTATCGCCGTCGTGATCATCGCGACGATCGCCGCCGTGCTCCCCGGCGGTGATCCGCTGAGCATGATCCTGCTGATGCTCCCCCAGCTCCTCCTCTACTGGGTCGGCATCCAGCTGGCCGCCCGCTTCGGCGGCACTCCTCTGTGGATGCGTGAGAGCTGGGCCGCCCGCGACGACGACGGCTCGGCGCCGGCCGAGGGCTCTTAGGCCGTCGCCGGCGCCGGCGCGTCCTCGCTGAGGCCGTGGCCGGTCTGCACGAGGAAGACGTCTTCGAGCGTCGCGGGCCGCTCGGCGAGAACCGGAAAGCCACGGGCGTCCAGGCGGGCCCGGGCGGCCCGGCGATCGTCGGTGAAAATGATGGTCCGGCCCGCGCTGCGACGCACCGCCCTGACCGTGTTCGCCACCGCCGCCCCGGCGCCCGGAGCGTCGCACTCGACGGCCCATCGGCCGGTCGTCTGCGCGACGAGGTCCTCCGGCGAGCCCGAGAGCGTGATCGCGCCCCGGTCCATGAGGTAGAGCCGGTCGCACAACTGAGCGGCCTCGTCCATGTAGTGAGTCGTGATGACGACGGTCACCCCGCGGGACTTCAGGTCGCGGATGCGCTCCCAGACCAGCTGGCGGGCCTGGGGATCGAGGCCGGTCGTGGGCTCGTCGAGCAGGATCAGGTCGGGCCGGTTGATCAGGGCCCGGCCGATCTGCAGTCGGCGCATCATGCCCCCCGAAAGCTGTTCCACCGGATCGTCCGCCCGCCCCGAGAGGCTCATGAGCTCCAGCAACTCGTCGGCGCGGGCCGCGGCCTCGGACCCGGTGATCCCGAAGTAGCGGGCGTAGACGATCAGGTTCTCGCGCACCGTGAGCTCGACGTCGAGGTTGGTCTCCTGCGCGACCACCCCGAGCCGTGCTTTGAGTGCTCGCGGCGCGGTCGAGGGATCTCGGCCCAGGACGCTCAGCTCGCCCCCGTCCCGCGGGCTGAGGCAGCTCAGCATCCGCATGGTGGTCGTCTTGCCGGCCCCGTTGGGGCCGAGAAACCCGACACACTCGCCCTCGGCGATGGTGAAGCCCACGCCGTTGACGACGCGGGCGTCTCCGTATCTCTTGAGCAGGCCGGTCGCGGTGACGGCCGGGATGGGCACCTCCGGGGGGACCCGATTCGCGGCGCTCAGGAGGTCGGCACCAGCCCACCGTAGGACAGCGTGCGGGTCAGACCCTCCTCGAGCTCGACCTCGGGCTCCCAGTCCAGAAGCTCGCGGGCGAGCGTGATGTCCGGCTGACGCACCTGCGGGTCGTCCTGCGGCAGCGCCTCGTGGACGATCTCGGAGGAGCTGCCGGTGAGCCGGATGACCGCCTCTGCCAGCTCCAAGATCGTGAACTCGCCCGGATTGCCGATGTTGACCGGTTCGTGCATGTCGCTGTTGACGAGGCGCAGGAAGCCCTCGATCAGGTCCGAGACATAGCAGAACGAGCGCGTCTGGCTCCCGTCACCGAACACGGTGATCGGCTTGCTCTCGAGCGCCTGGCGCATGAACGTCGGCACGGCACGGCCGTCGTGGGGGCGCATGCGCGGACCGTAGGTGTTGAAGATGCGCACGATGTGCGTGTCCACACCCTGCTGGCGGTGGTAGGCCATCGTGAGAGCCTCGGCGTAGCGCTTGGCCTCGTCGTAGACCCCGCGGGGACCGATGGGGTTCACGTGGCCCCAGTAGGTCTCCGACTGGGGGTGGACCTGCGGGTCGCCGTAGACCTCACTCGTCGATGCGAGCAGGAAGCGGGCCCGGTGCTTCTTGGCCAGGCCGAGCATGTTGTGCGTCCCGTAGGAGCCGACCTTGAGTGTGTGGAGCGGTAGCCGCAGGTAGTCGATCGGGCTCGCGGGCGACGCGAGATGGAAGACGTAGTCGACCGTCCCGTCCAGTTCGAGGTGCTCCGTCACATCGTGCTGCAGGAACTCGAAGTTCTCCGAGCGGATGTGCTCGATGTTCTCGAGAGTTCCCGTGTCGAGGTTGTCCGCGCAGATCACGCGGTGCCCCTCGGAGAGAAGTCGTTCACACAGATGGGAGCCGAGAAAGCCGGCGCCGCCGGACACAAGAGAAGTCGTCATGCGGACGATGGTAGCGCTGCCCGGGCTGATTCCACGACTCCCCGCCCGAGGGGTCAGCGCGCCCCGGGGCGCGCCACCAGTCCCGCGACATCCCACCCGATGCGCAGGGCGTGGGCCCCGCCGGCCAGCCCATCGTGCATCGACACACCGTCGGAGGGGTACATCCGTACAGGAACCTCCGCCATACGAACTCCCCTGCGGGCCAGTCGTATCAGCAGGCTGCTCTCGGTGAGGCCGCGCGGGAAACCGGCGTCGGCGATGTCCCGGGCCACCCACCGCTTCAGGGCGCGGTAGCCGGACGTCGGGTCGGACAGGTCCGGCCCGCCCGCCCTCGCGGTCAGCCAGCGACAGCCGGCCATCCCGGCCCGGCGGAGGACCGTGGGCCGGTAGTCGCCACCGTCGAGAAAGCGCGATCCGACGACCACGTCCGCTCGGGCGAGGTTCTCGATGAGCCGAGGGAGATCCGCCGGCTCGTGCTGCCCGTCCCCGTCGATCTGCGCGATCACCCGGGAACCGCCCGCAAGCGCGGCCTCGTACCCATGACGCAGGGCCCCGGCATATCCCGACCACTCGTCGAGGCGGAGCACGTCGGCGCCCGCCTCGCGCCCGGCTCCCCCCGTGTCGTCGGACGACGCGTCGTCGACCACGATCGTGCGGACTTCCGGCAGTGCGTCCTGAACCCCCTCGACGACCCGGGCGATCGTCGGCTCTTCGTTGCGGGCGGGGATCACGACGGTGACCCCACCGGTCGCGATCTCAGTCTGCGGGAGGTACATCGGCGGGCCAACGGTAGATGGTGGCCCGGCCGACAACGGCCTCTGTCTCCAGCAGCGCCCAGGGAACGCGTCTGCGCACCTCGCGCCGGTAGAGCCGCCAGTTCGCGGGCCAGCCCCGTCGGACGCTCACCGGCGCCGCGACCACATAGCCGCCCCGGTACTGGGAGGGATCCGGCAACGGTTCGAGCATCCGGCGCAGGCGACGCTCGAGCGGCTCGAGCAGCGCCGGATCGACCACCGCACGCACCGGCAGCCGCTCGTCGGCGAGCCAGGTCTCGAGCTTGCGGTGCCAGACGAAGCTCTCGGCGAGAACGGGTGCGGCATCCCGCCCACGCAGTTCGGAGACGACGCGGTTGAGCAGCAGGACATCTCGGTCGCGTGCCTCGGCCTCTGCGCGGGCCTCAGTGGCCATTACGGCGGCGACGAGGGCGAGCCCGATGACGACCGGCGCGAGAAGCGCGGGCCGGCGCGCCAGCGGCACCGCCATGGCCAGCGCAAGCGGAATGGATGCCAGGGTGAGAAAGCGCAGGGGCTTGTCGAGATTAACGAGCACGCCCAGTTCCAGGTAGATCGCAGTCCACGCGAGCCACGCCATGGCGAGAGCCCCTCCCGCTCCGGCCAGCTGGCGTCGTCGGTTGCCGGGGGCGAGCATGATCAGCGCGGCGACGCCGACCCCCGGGAGCAGCAGGAAGAGCGGATGCCCCGGGTCGAGTGCCCCACGCAATGCCCGCGCCAGGTAGGAATCGTCCCAGGAGTAGACGGCGAGCGGATTGCGCCAGATCGTCTCGGTCGGCGCGGCCAGAAACGGCCGGCCGACCGACGCACCGGAGGCGATCGCGAGACCCGCCGCGAGCGCCGCGACCGCTCCGACTCCGGCCACGCCCGCGGCCAGCCCCCGCGGGCCGGCCCGACGCCCGGCGAAGATCACGATGGGAGCCATCACGAAGATGCTCTCGCGCACGAACCATCCCGCTCCCAGCGTCGCCCCGGCCGCCGCTGCCCACCAGATGCGCCGCCGCGGGCTGCGACCGGCGCGCAGGGCGCTCCAGACGGCGAGGCCGACGAACGCCGGCATCAACGCGTCCGGGCGCAGGCGCGTCCCCATGATGACCTCCATCGGCGCGGCGGCCACGAGGGCGGCGCCGATGAGGCCAACCCGTGGCCCACCGATCTCCCGCCCGATCAGGCCCGCCACCAGCACGGCCGCCAGGGACCCGACGAGCGGCCACGCGACGGCGGTGTAGTCGCTCGCCCCGAGAGTGCGGAACAGGAGCGCGACCGGCCAGAGGAAGGTGATCCGATAGCCGAACCACTCGGCATCGCCCTCGGGCAGATGGCCGCTGCTGAGGTTCCGGGCGACGACGGCGTAGCGCCCGTCGTCAGAGTTGTGGGCGAACGAGACCCCGCCGAAGGCCCACAACCGCAGCGCCGCAGCGCCCACCAGGACGCCGAGCATCGCGAGCGGCCAGCTCGCCCTCCGGAGCCGCTTCACCGCCGCCGGACCATCGCCCGAATGCCGGACGCGGCCTCCCGGAGCTCGACCGGCGCGAGCACCCGCGTGGCGAGGAGATAGACCAAGCCCGCCGCCAGGCTCTTGACGCCGAGTCCGACGACGAGCTCGGACCCGACCCGACCGTCCGTCGGGAAGACCGGGCCGAGGGCCAGGGCGGCCCCCACACCGAGTGCCGCCGCGACGACGAGGCGGCCCTGGGAGAGGGCCAGAGCACGCAGCGAGAGCCCGGTGAGATGGCGGCGCAGATAGAGGAGCGAGACGACGACGCCGATCGCTATTGCGACGGCGCTCGCCAGGGCGAGGCCCGCCTGCTCCAGGGGTCCGATCAGCGCGAAGTCCAGCGCGATCGTGGCGACGACCACGACTCCCGTGGCGAGCATCACTTCGCGGGTGCGCTCGGCGGCGGCGAGAGCGCGATTGGCCAGGAACGCCATGAAGCCACCCCACACCGCAAAGCCGTAGAACAGCAGGGGCCGCCCCACCTGCTCGGCGCAGTCGGCGTCGCATTGGCTCTCGCCGAACAGCCCCACGAAGTCACGGAACACGAGCTGGGCGATCTCCTGCGGGAACAAGACGATCCAGGCCGACAAAGGCACGGCGACCAGGCCGAGAACACCCGCCACGCGCTGCACCGCGAGGGCGGCGTCGCCCCGTCGCCCCTCGGCGAGCATGCGGGCGAGGGCGGGGAACAGCGGCGTCACAAGAGGGAGCAGCAGCGCCGCGCGGGGGACCTGCCCGAGCGTGTTGGCGAAGGCCAGGGCGGTGGTGCGCCCGTCATCCAGGGTGTTGGCGAAGATCTTGTCGGTGATGTTGTTGATCTGCTGCAGGAACGATGCGGCGGCGACGGGCACCGCCAGAGCGCCGACCACCGCCAGCCGCGGGTGACGGAACGTCGGTCGGGCCCGGGCCTCGGCGCGGAGACGCAGGAACTGGGGTGCCTGGACGACCAGTTGCAGCAGACCGCCGGCAACGACGCCCCACGCGGCAACCTCGATACCGATGGTGCGTGCGCCGATGAGAAGCCCCGCGATGATGCCCAGGTTCAGCGCCACCCCGACCGCCGCGGGCGCCGCGAAACGCCCGCGAGCCTGCAGGAGGGCGGTTGCCAGGGCCGACAGGCCCTGCAGGGTCACGGCGGGCGCCATGATCCGCAGCAGATCGGCGGCCTCGGCCGCCCGTTCGGGTTTCGTGACGAACACGGCACGCCCGACCAGCTCGGGGAACAGGGCGACGGCGGCGCTGAGGATGACCAGGCCCAGCGCGGACCAGGCGGCGACGGCCCACAGGAGCCGCCAGGCGGAGTGGTCCCCGGACTCGGCCGACTCGCGCTGGAATGCCGGGATCACGGCGGTGACGAGCGTGAAGAGCAGGATCGCCGCGAGCGAGTTGACGATCACCAGCGACGAGATGAAGGCATCGGTCTCGCCGGTCGTGCCGTAGGCACCCGCGAGCACCATCTCCCGGACCAGCCCGAGCAGGCGGGAGGCCACCAGCAGGAGGGCGATGATGCCCGCGGCCCGCGCCAGGCGGCCGGTGGTCATCTGTTACCGCGGCCGGAAGCCGTAGAGCGTGCGGACTCCGGTGATGATGAGCAGATCATCGCTTGATACCGCGGGACTGTAGCGACCGTCAGGATGGGACCAGACCTCCTCGCCCGTCGCCCGGTCGAGGGCGAAGGTGCGCCCTTCACTCGGCACCTCGGCGATCGTCGATGCGTACACGAGATCGCCGATCACCGTCGGCGAGCCGGAGATGCGCTCGCCGGCGTCATGGCGCCAGTTGACCCGACCGGTCTCGGCGTCGAGTGAGTAGAGCCCGTTGTCGTAGCTGCCGACGAACACCGACTCCTCGGCGATCGATGCGCTCGAGTAGACGAAGTCGTCGAGGACGCGGACCCAGGCGATCTCCCCGGTGCGGGCCGACAGCGCGATGACCCGACCGTTGATGTTGCCGAGAAAGACCTGCCCGTACGCGACGGCGGGACCGGCATAGAAGCGTCCGGCGCCACGCAGGAGCGTTCCGGGGCTCTCCGTGCGCCAGGCCAGCTCGCCGTCATCGACGTTCCAGGCGCTGACCCGGCCGGCGTAGTCACCGACAACGACGGTCTCGCGTGCCACGGCCAGACTCGACTTGACGTCTCCTGTGGCCTGCGCCTGCCAGTTGATCTCACGCGTCCTCAGGTCGATGCTCAGCACCCGGCCGGCGAGCGTGCCGACGAAGACCGTGCCGTCGACCACCAGCGGAGAGCTCTCGCTCGGCGCCCCGAGAGGTAGGGTCCAGGCCCGCGTCCCGTCGTCGGCGCGGAGCGCGATGAGATCACCGGCGAGCGTCGCGAACAGCACCAGGTTGCCCACGACCGCGGGTGCAGATGCCATCCGCCCACCCAGGCGCACACGCCACCGCTCCGCGCCGGTCGCGATCGCGAGACTGATCGCGAGGCCGCGGTTCGTCCCGACATAGAGGGCACCGTCGTCGATGACCGGGGGGAACTCCAGGAGGGAGCCGGCGTCGTATTCCCAGAGGTCTTCAAACGGTGGGGCGATGTCACTCTGGAGCACTGAGCGCGTGCGCCCGCGGTCGAGCCCATACTGGGGCCAGTCCGAGGCGGGTGCCGCGCCCGGCGCCGCGGCGGCGAGGAACGCATCGCCCGAGCCCTCAACGGTCTCGGAATCGAAGGCCCCGCGGGCAACCAGGGCTCCCGTGAGGGTCGCCGCGGCCACGACGACGACCAGGCCGAGGACGATCAGCCTCATCCAGCGGCGGGAACGTCTCGCGGACGGCTCGGGCGCTGGAGCCTCTGGAGACGCCGGACGGGACGGTGGCTCCGGCGCCGGCTCTGTCCGGGATGGCCCGGCCCTCATGGCCTGCTCGGCCGTGTCGGGCGCAGCCGGGTCCGGCCGGCCGCCGAAAGGGTTGAGAGCGCGTATGAGGACGACGGCCGCTGCGCCGAGGACGACCCAGCCGATGCCCCGGAGAAAGCGGATCACGATGGACCCCGGCCGGCCGCGGGCCCGTGCCAAGCGCTGACCGTCCGTACGTCGACGAGAAAGAGGCTGTGGCCTGCCGCGACCGCCGGCGAGTAGCGCCCGGCCTCGGACTCCCAGACGACTCGCCCATCGGCGACGGCCGCCGCGATCGTCCGCCGAGGCTCGTTGTCGCGTGCGAGCACCGAGCTGTAGACCACATCGCCCACGACGGTTGCGGATCCCCCGATGCGCCCGCCAAGTGATGTGGACCATAGCGGGCGGCCGTCGGCGAGGCGCAGTGCTTCCAGCTCGCCCGTGAAAGAGCCGATGTAGACCCGTCCGTCGGCGATCGCCGGGCTGGCGTAGACGAAGGCGCCCTTCTCGCGCCGCCAGCGCTCGGCTCCGGTCCGGGCGTCGAGGGCGAGGACGTATCCGCCGACGTCGCCGATGACGACGATGCCCTGGGCCACGGCGGGCCCGCCGTAGAACCGCTTGCCTCCGCTCCAGGTCCAGGCCGGGACGCCGGTGCGCAGGTTCACGGCCTGGACCTGGCCGCCGTAGTCACCGACGATGGCCAGCTCGCCGGCTCGCGCCGCGGCGGACTTGATCGCACCGGCCGCGCGGTGGCTCCAGACGAGCTCGCCCGTGGTGGCCCGGACCGCGCGCAGCGTCCCGCCCGTGTCCCCGAAGACGATCAGGTCCTCGAAGATGAGGGGAGAGCTCTCCGTCGGGCCGTCGGTCGGAAACCGCCACAGCTCCTTGCCTCCGCCGGTCGAGTAGGCGGTGAGAAAGCCATCCATTGACGTGACGAACGCGCGCCCACCGGAGATCGCGGGGCTGGAGGCGATTGGCGCTCGCGCGCGCCGGGTCCAGCGGCGTTCACCCGTGAAGGCGTCGACGGCGATGATCCGCCCCCGATTGGTACCCAGCACCGCGAGCCCGTTGCGCACGGCAGGCGGAAACTCGACCAGCGAGCCTGCGTCGAGCCTCCAGTCCGGTGGCCCGTCCGGTCGCGGGGCCACGACGTCACGCAGGTGACGGGTGCGCTGGGGCGTTCCGCCGTAGACGGGGCTCTGGATAGAGCTGCGGTACACGGTTGCCCGTGCGCTCAGCCCGTCGGGCCCCTCGACCCGGATCAGCGCGGTGTCCGGATTCACACCTGCCCCACCGGCGCGGATCGAGTCGGTGCCGGAGGGGACCGCGACCCGGCCGTCGGGTCCGGTCGTGAGTCGTGTCCGCGCCCCGCCGTCGCGCGCGACCACCTCGGCGTTCGCCAGCGGCCGCCCGGTGTCGCCGTCGGTCACCTCGACGACGGGAAGCGACTCAGCAGCCGTCGCCTCGGGCTCGGCCGCGGTGTTCTTGCTGCCGGCAGCCCCGCACCCGGCTCCCGCGCTGATGATCAGCAGTGCGGCGAGCAGGGCGAGGGCCCGCTCAGGCCGCCCCGCCCCGCCGGTCACGGCCGCTCCAGGCCAGGGCGAGAATCATCCCCACCACGGCTCCCAGAAGGGCCGAGATGAGCACGGTGCGAACCCGACGCGGTCCACTGGTGGAGGAATCCGGGCTCCCGGCACGGGTGATGATGCCCGGAGCGCGGAGTTCGGAGTTGGTGGCCAGCAGCAATTCGGCCTCGGAGCGTCGGGTTTGGGCGTTCCCGAGTTCCTGCTGAGCGGCGAAGACCAGCGCCGCACGGGAAGCCGGATCCGTCGCCGGGGCGGTCCGGAGTTCCGCGACGACGCCCTCGAGGCGGGTGACGTTGCCCTCTTCGCGGACGATCTGCTTCTTGAGCACCTCATCGCTCTGGGCGAAGCGCTGGCCATTGAAGGTGACGATCTGTTCGGCGTAGGCGTTGGTGACCGCCTGCGCGGTCTCGGCCTCGGGATGGGTGAAGGAGATCGCCGCGAGCGTTGGCAGGTTTCCGGCCGAACCCGGTGCGCGCGGGATGGTGATGCTCAGATCCGAGCGGATTCGCCCCGGTGCGAGGCCGGTCTGCTCGGCTACGGGGTCGACGATGGCGTCGCCCTCGAGCACCGTCGGCGCGATCGTGGGGTTGGTGAACGGCAGCGTCACCACGCCGCCTGCCGGCGTGGTCGCCTGGCCGAGATAGACCTGGGCGGTCCCGGTATAGGTCGTTGACCGGATGAATGAGAGCGCGAGCCCGGCAAGGGCGGCAACGACGATCGCCGTGATCACGATCGTCCGCCCACGCCAGATGGCGCGGCCGTAATCCGCGAGGGTCAGATCGCGGTCGGAAGAGGAGGAGTCAACGCTCACAAGCCCGCAACCTAGCGATCCCGGGACGGGCGCATGCGTTCGGCCGTTCCCGGGGGGGCCATCATTCCTCGCGCTCGGGGAGGTCGAACGCCCCGCCCTCGGCGGCGTAGGTGTCGTCACGGCCCATCACGACGCCGAATGTCCGGAGCACGATCGCCAGGTCCAGACGTGGGCTCCAGTCCCGGACGTATTCGAGGTCCATCTCGATCCGCTGCGACCAGGGCAGCGAGTTCCGCCCCCGGACCTGTGCCAGGCCCGTGATGCCCGGTTTCGCGTCCAGCCTCCCGCGCTGGCGGGCGTCGTAGCGCTCCACCTGGGCCGCGACCGTCGGCCGCGGACCGACGATGCTCATGCTCCCGCCGAGAACGTTGAACAGCTGTGGCAGTTCATCGAGGGAGGTCCGCCGGAGAAAACGCCCCGCCCGGGTGATGCGGTCGTCGCCCGCCGTCACACGCAGGCCTGAGCCCATGCTCTCGGCGTCGACCACCATCGTCCGGAACTTGTTCACCCGGAAAGGACGCCCGTGGAGGCCTACTCGTTGGTGCCGGAAAAGCGCCGGGCCCCGCGAGTCGATCCGCACCCAGGCGGCGAGGACGGCCATCACCGGCAGCGTGGCCACGAGCGCGGGGATACCGATGGCCAGATCCATCGCGCGCTTGCGCTGCCCGCCCGTTGCCCTCATGTTCATGTCAGACGAGACTTTCGACGACGCTGACGAAGCGCCGCGCGAGCGCCGCGCGGTCGTAGTGTTCGCGCACCCAGGCCCGGCCCGCCGCACCCATCCGCTCCGCCCCCTCGGGATCGGCGCGGAGCGCGGCGACGGCCGCCGACAGGGCTCCGGGGTCCTCAGGCGGGATGTTCAGCCCGCACCCCGAGGCCTCGACGAGCCGGGTGAGCTCACCGACCGGAGCACCGGCAATGATCGGCCGGCCGGCGCCGAGGTAGTCGAACGCCTTGTTGGGCAGTGCTCCCGCGAACAGGGGCACGTCTTGATACGGCAGCAGGCAGACGTCGGCGCGGGCCAGCCAGGACGGCACGTCCTTCTTGGGGACGGGGTCGATGAAGGTGACGTTGTCGAGGCCCTGCTCAGCCGCCCGCGCCACGAGTCCGGCCTTCTGGTCGCCGCCGCCCACGAGCACGAAGCGGACGCCCGGATCCGAGACTCGCGCGGCGCCCAGCAGCGTGTCGAGCGCGCTGTACGTGCCATGGGCCCCGACGTACATGGCGACGAACTCGCCGGGCGCCAGATCGACCGGCTCGGAGCCGGCGCCGATGTCAAGATCGACGCCGTTGGTGATCAGGCTCACCTTGGCGGCCGGTACACCGGCCGCGATCACGCCGTCGCGGATGCCCTCGGTCAGGGTGACGATGCGGTCCGCCCTGCGGTAGCAGTAGCGCTCCATCCGGCGGGCCGCAGCGATGGCGCGGGGGTTGCTGAGCAACCCCATCTCCACCAGTGAGTCCGGCCAGAGGTCGCGCACCTCGAGCACGAAACGCGCCCGTCGCGCCTGTGCGATCCCGGCTGCCGCCGCCGCTGCGGGAAGCGACGGCGAGGAGGCGATGACGACGTCCGGTCGGGGCGCGCGCGCGGCGGCGACGCCCGCCCAGAAGGCGAAGCTGCCGTAGTTGGCGGCGCGGGAGCGCAGGTCGACCCCGTAGCCCGGCGTCGAGTAGGTGCGCATGATGCGCAGGTCGCCCTCCTGCTCGGTCACGATCTTCCGACCGCGGTACTGCGGGGCGATCGTGCGCTCTTTGTGCTGCACATACGAGGTGATCACGGTCACATCGTGGCCACGGGTGGCGAGCGCTCGGGTGTGCTGCCAGTGGCGAACCCCCCCGGGCTGGTCCGCCGAGACGAAGTATTGCGAGACGTAGGTGATCCGGCTCATGGGCCGAGTATCTCCCGGTAGAAGTCGGTCAGGCGATCGGCCTGGCTCTCGAAACGGTGCTCCCTCTCGAAGGCACGCCGTCCGTTTGCGCCAAGCCGCCGCGCCAGGTCGTCATCCTGCAGGAGGCGCCGGATCGCCCCGGCGTGCGCGTCGGCCTCGTCGGGGGGCACGAGCAGACCGCAGTCGGCGTCTCGGACGATCGGGGCCAGTCGACCGAGAGCGCTGGCGACGACCGGCCGGCCGGCCGCCATCGCCTCGATCAGCTTCGTGGGAACCGCGCGGTCGTAGTTACCGTGGCGCTGCAGTGGGATCCAGGCGACGCGGGCCGCGGCCAGCAGATCCGGGACGGCACCGTGGTCGACGGCGCCAACGTGCTCGACGCCGGCCGGGAGATCGCCCGGATCTCCCGGCCCGGCGAGCACGAGGCGCGCGCCCGGCACATCGACGCGTGGGAAGGCCTCCTTCATCAGATCGAGCCCACGAATGGGGACGAGCCCGCCGACATAGACGACCCTGGGCGCGGCCGGTAGGGGCACCGGCGGGGGAAAGGACGCACCCCACGGCGCGTTGGTCACAGTGCGGGTCCGCGCGCCGGCGGCAGCGAAGCGCGCCCCGAGGTCGCCGTTGACCGTCACGGTCCCGTCCAGTCGTCGCGCCGCGGCGCGTTCGGCCCGCTCCGCCGCCCAGGCGAGCGGACGGCGAATGGGGCCGGGGAGCCACTTCTTGGTCCGCGTCGTCTCGCCGAGGTACTCGTGGACGTCGTAGACCACCTTGGCCGAGCCCGTCCGAGAGAGCCAGAGCGCGGCCGGCAGCAGCTCGGGGTCGTGGATGTGGATGACATCCGCCTCCTCTGCCCGGGCCCCCCGGGCGAGGCGCCAACCCGCCAGCAGTCGCCGAGCGCGCGGGACCGGTGTCGCGAAGCCGCCCACCCGGGCGTCCGCACCCGCGCGGCGCAGGGCGGTGACCTCCTTGTGGAAGATCCGGACGTCACGCGGCCGGTGGACGCTCGTCAGATGCAGGACGCGCTGCCCGGAGAGGTCGGCCCCTTGGCGTCCCCTCGCGGGCGACCGGATCGGTCCGAGACGGGCGCCGTCGGCGGCGAGGCGGTCGATCAGGTCCTCCCAGAGGGCCCCGAATCCCGGGGCGCGCGCGTCGGCGAGGTAGGTGTTGTGCCACAGCAGCGCGGCGGCCCCACCGGCGGCACGAACCCGGTCCAGGACGCGGAGCGCCCGCTCGCGGGCGGCGTCGGCGTCCAGACCGAGGGACGAGTGCAGGGTCGTGTCCATGACTGCCAGGGGGACGAGCCGCAGGTCGGCTGCCCGCTCCTCGCCCACGAGCCATGGCCGGAACGGCCGGGCGATCCCGCAGGCGAAGCCCGGCGCCTCACTGAAGCCCAGGCTCGCGTCGTACGCCAGGCCGAGCTCTTCCAGCCAGCGCACCGTCTCGTGGTAGCGGAAGCGTAGGTAGTGGAAGCGCACGCCTTCCACGGAGCCGGCCTCGGCGCGGAGGATCGCGAGCTCGTCAGCGAGCGCGTCCCGATCCTCGCTCGAGGCGAAGGCACCGTGGAGGCCGACCTCGCCGCCGGCGGCCTGGACGGCGCGCACGAGATCAGCCCGCTCGCGCTCGTAGACCGCGCGCGGGCTGCCGTCGAGTTCGTGGGCGTTGTGCCCGATGAAGAAGACCGTCGGTGCCAGGCCACGCCGCCCGCTGGTCCAGAGAAGGTCGGGAATGTTGTCCCACGGATCCCGCCGCGCCAGCGACCCGAGTCGCCCGATGCCCCCGGCGCGCACCTCGGAGGCGATGCCGCGCGCCGTTCGCCGTCGCAGCCGGTCGATGTCGTGCGTGAGGTACACCGACCACGTCGCAGGGGGCGCGATGCCCAACCCCGCCCCGATCGCGGCGATGTAGCCCTCGACGGGCGGATCCTCGAGATCGAGTCCGGCGATGTTCGCGAACGCGGATGCCGACAGGGGAAGCCGGTCGAACCGGTCGCGTTCGGGGACGCGCAGCTCGTCCCAGCGGGCCAGCAGATAGAAGGCTGAGACCAGGATGTCTCCCGGGATGGCCGCCGCGGGCTGGGC
>JAHEIS010000151.1 GCA_024639225.1 Actinomycetes bacterium
GAACCGTCCGGGTGCCGCCGGCGGAGCGACGATCCCGGACAGCCAAGAGGCAGGCGTCGCCAGCAGCACCCGGCCACCGTCGTCGATCAGCGCGCTCGCCACGCCGTGCGATCGGCGTATATGTTCCAGGTAGCTGTGGTGCAGCCGGATGTCGCGGTCCAGCTGCCGGTCGCGCAGGATCGCCTCGGCGATGCGGGCGGCGGCCACTACCAGGGTCAGGCTGTAGGGGTGCGCGGTGCGCTGCGGTCCGCTCACGTCGACGACGCCGAGCAGCTCACCGGTCGCGGGGTCGTGAAGGGGAGCGGCTGAGCACCACCACGGATGCTGTTCGGGTAGGAAGTGCTCGGCCGAGAAGATCTGTACGGCATGGTCGATCGCGAGGGCGGCGCCGATCGCGTTCGTGCCCGCGCTCTGTTCGGTCCACAACATGCCCGGCCGGAAGCGAATGCCCTTCGCCTGATCGAGCACCCGGGGGTGACCCTCGAGCCAGAGGATGCGTCCCACGGCGTCGCAGAGGACCATGACGTGCTCGGCGTCGTCGGCGATGGTGCCCAGATGCCGGCGCAGCGCGGGCAGGCTCGCACGAAGTGGCGACGACATGCGGGCATCGGCCAGCTCGTCGGGAGTCAGTGCCGACCGCGGTCGCAAGCGGTCCGGTGCGAGCCCGGCGCCGGCCATCCGCGACCACGAGCGCGCGACGACCGAACGTACCGGGGTGGGGGCCGCCCCGCCGGAGAAGGTGGCGTCCCAGGAGCGCCGCAGCGTTCGTGCATGTGCGCGCAGATCAGTGGCGGCGGTGACGGCGAGGAAGGCGTCGCGCATTCGTGCCACTGGCTCTCGGCTCAGACCACCCGGTCGCGGTGCTCGTGCTGCGTAGCGTGGCTCAGGTGACGGGTGCCGTCAACCGATCGCGCAACCTTCGTGCAACCCCGCCGGCGTACCGTCCGGCAGAGCCGAGGGAGGAGTCCCGCTTTCATGATGGGCACCGACGACGCGCGACAGCAGGTGCGCACGCCCGACTGCTCCACCGGCCGCGCACGTCCGTGATGTCCGTCGGTGTCGTCGCGAACCCGGCCTCGGGCCGCGACATTCGACGCCTCGTCACAGGCGCCTCGGTGTTCGACAACGCCGAGAAGGGCTCCATGGTCTATCGCCTGCTGGCGGGCCTCGGCGCGACGGGCGTCGAGAAGGTCTGGATGATGCCGGCGGGCGAGGGGCTGTCGGGCAGCCTGATGCGTCGCCTGCGCAGCCACGCCAGGCATCACGGCGTCGACTCCTCACCGATGCCGGCGCTGGAGTTTCTCGACATGCAACTGCATGGCGACGCGCAGGACAGCGCCCTGGCCACACGGATGCTGGCTGACCTCGGCGTCGGGGCGATCGTCGTGCTCGGCGGGGACGGCACGGACCGCGTCGTTGCCAAGGCGTGCGACGACGTGCCGCTGTGCGCCCTGTCGACCGGGACGAACAACGCGTTTCCCTCGCTGCTGGAGGCCACCGTCGCCGGTCTCGCAACCGGCCTGGTAACGACCGGGCAGGTGCCGCGCGGCGTTGCGGCGACCCGCCACAAGCGTCTCGACATCCGCTGCGGCACGGCCAGTGACCTGGCGCTGGTGGACGTCGCGGCGAGCACCAGCCGGTTCATCGGAGCTCGTGCGCTGTGGCGCGTTGGTGACCTGAGCGATGTGGTCGTGACCTTTGCCGACCCGTGTGCGGTGGGTCTGTCGGGGATCGCCGGACAGGTGCGTCCGACGGCCCGGACGGACGACCACGGGCTGTACCTGCGCCTGAGCACGCCGGCCACGGCCGACGTCGCCGTGACCGTAGCGCTCGCCCCGGGGCTCGTCGCGCACGTCGGCGTGAGCGACGTCCGCGAGATCGCGTTCGGCGAGGTCGTCGCGATCCCTCCCGCCGATGGCTGCCTCGCGCTCGACGGTGAGCGCGAGATCGAACGTGACGACACCGACGAGGTGACCGTCACCCTCGCTGCTGGACCGCTCGTCATCGACGTCGATGCGGTCATGACCTACGCCGCCGCCAATCGCATGTTGGTCGGTGGCGTCACCCCCGACGAAGGAGACACGTGATGGCGACCGAGTTCACGCCGGCCGACCAGGCCGGAAAGGACCAGCTGATCGACTGGTACCGGACGATGCGGACGATCCGGGAGTTCGAGGACCGCGTGCACGCCGAGTTCTCAGCCGGCGCGCTCGCAGGCTTCGTCCACCTGTACGCAGGTGAGGAGGCGATCGCCACCGGCGTGATGGCCCACCTCGACGCCGACGACTACATCGCCTCGACCCACCGCGGTCACGGGCACGCGATCGCCAAGGGTTGTGACGTCAAGGGGATGATGGCCGAGCTGTACGGCAAGCAGACGGGGCTGTGTCACGGCAAGGGCGGGTCGATGCACATCGCCGACCTGGAGGTCGGCATGCTCGGCGCCAACGGCATCGTCGGCGGCGGTCCGCCACTGGTCTGCGGCGTGGGGCTGTCGGCCAGGATCCGCGGCACCCGCCAGATCGGCCTGTCGTTCACTGGCGACGGTGGCTCGAACCAGGGAACGACGCTGGAGAGCCTGAACTTCGCTGCGGCCATGAACCTGCCCGTCGTGTTCGTCATCGAGAACAACGGCTACGCCGAGGCGACGTCGACGAACTTCTCGACGTCGGGCATCGACATCGCCAAGCGCGCCGACGGCTTCGGCCTGCCGGGCGTCGTGGTCGACGGCCACGACTTCTTCGCGGTGCACGAGGCCGCCGGTGAGGCGGTCGCGCGAGCGCGCGACGGCGGCGGCCCGTCGCTGCTCGAGATGAAGGTCAACCGTTACTACGGCCACTTCGAAGGTGACCAGCAGACCTATCGGGCGCCCAACGAGGTCGAGGAGATCAAGCGGAGCAAGGACTGCCTGATGCTGTACCGCCGGCGCGTCACCGGCGCGGGCCTCGTGTCCGACGCCGACCTGGACGCGGTCGATACGGAGGTCGCCGCGCTGATCGACGAGGCGGTCGAGGAGGCCGTGGCGGCACCCGACCCCGACCCAGGCGACCTACTGACCGACGTTTACGTCTCGTACTGATCCCATAGGAGGCACACGATGGCACGCACGATCACCTATCAGCAGGCGATCAACGAAGCGCTCGACCAGGAGATGGCGCGCGACGAGACCGTGATCCTCATGGGCGAGGACGTCGCCGGTGGCGAGGGCTCACCCGGTGACGACGACGCGTGGGGTGGCGTCTTCGGCGTCACGAAGGGGCTGAAGGGCAAGTATCCCGACCGCGTGCTCGACACGCCGATCAGCGAGTCTGCCTTCATCGGTGCCGCCGCCGGTGCGGCATGCAGCGGCCTTCGCCCCGTCGCCGAGCTCATGTTCGTCGACTTCATGGGCGTCTGTTTCGATCAGATCTTCAACCAGGCCGCGAAGTTCCGCTACATGTTCGGCGGCAAGGCCCATACGCCGATGGTCGTCCGCACGCTGTGCGGGGCGGGCGTGCGCGCCGCGAGTCAGCACAGCCAGTCGTTGTATCCGATCTTCACACACATCCCCGGCCTGAAGGTCGCTGTGCCGGCGACGCCGTACGACGCGAAGGGCCTGCTGATCGCGGCGATCCGTGACGACGATCCGGTCATCTTCTTGGAGAACAAGGTGATGCTCGCTGTCGAGGGCGAGGTGCCCGAGGAGAGCTACGTCGTGCCGCTCGGCGAGGCGGACTTCGTCCGCGAGGGCGACGACGCCACCGTCGTCGCCGTCGGGCGCATGGTGTCGCTGGCGCAGGAGGCAGCCGACGAGCTTGCCGGCGAGGGAATCGAGATCGAGATCATCGACCCTCGGACGACGTCGCCGCTGGACCTCGACGCCATCGTCGAGTCGGTCGAGAACACGGGCCGACTCGTGGTCGTCGACGAGTCGTATCCGCGGTGTGGCTTGGCGGGCGACATCGTCTCGCAGGTGACCCAGGTCGCGTTCGAGCACCTGCGGACCGCGCCGCAGACCATCACGCCCCCGCACGTGCCGCCGCCGTTCTCCCCGACGCTCGAGGACCTGTTCGTTCCCAGCGTCGAGCGGATCGTCGACACCGTGCGGTCGGTCACGGGCGGACGGGTTGCGGCCAGCGCGTGATGGCGACCGCGGTGGAGCGGGCGCGTGACTGCCCCGGACAGAGACAGCGGGAGGGCACGTGACATGAGCGAGATCGTGAAGGTCGGCATGCCCAAGTGGGGTATGACGATGACCAGGGGCAAACTCCTCGACTGGCTGGTCGACGAGGGCGACGAGGTCGCGCAGGGTGAGGAGCTGGCCGAGGCCGAGAGCGAGAAGATCGCCGGC
>JAHEIS010000058.1 GCA_024639225.1 Actinomycetes bacterium
GGTGGCCGAAGTCGACGTCCGCACGTGGACCGAGGCCGACGCGACGCGGGTCTCCAGAAGCATCGAGGCCCTGACGGTGACCAATCCCCAGTGCGCGATCACGATCGAGGGCGGCTTCAACCGCCCCCCGATGGAGTTGACTCCGCGGAACCTGCGTCTCTGGGACTGTGCCGAGACCTTGGCGGAACAGCTCGGAATCGCACTGGATCGGTCGGAGGTCGGTGGCGGCTCGGACGCGAATACCACGAGCCAACACGCCGCCACTCTCGACGGTCTCGGTGCGGTTGGCCACGGCGCCCATGCGGACGATGAGCAGGCCGTGATCGACGCGATGCCCGAGCGTGCGGCGCTGCTGGCCGGTCTCCTCGCGAGCCCGTTGGGGGCGCGGGGATGAAGACTCACGCCCACTACATCCGCGGCAGCGTCACCCGGGCAGCGAGCCTCCGCGAAGGTCGCCTCGAGCTGGTCGACCGTCCACGTCCCAGCTGGGAGGAGGGGGATCTCGTCGTCGCCGAGGCCAGAGCGCGCGGGCAGATCGAGGTCCCGACCGGCCGCGTCATCGAGGTGGAGCCGGGCGATCAGCTCGTCGGGGCTCTCGGCGTGCGTGCGGCGAGCCTCGAGATCGTCGGCGACTGGCGAGCCGTCGGCGATGATCGCCGTCTCGACGCGCTCTCGGCCGCCGGGGTCCTGGGTCGGTGTACTTCCGCCTCGCGCTACGGGCGCTCAGCGGTCTTTGGCCTTGACTATCTGGGTCACCTGGCTCCGGGTAGTGGCCCCACGAGCCTCATGGACACCGTCGTCGCTGGCGCTTCGCGTCCGTTCACGACACCGACGATTCTCATCCTCGGTACATCGATGTCGGCCGGCAAGACGACTGCCGCCAAGGCGATCATCCGGTCCCTCTCCCGGCGTGGCCTCCGGGTCGCCGGCGCCAAACTGGCGGGAATGGGGCGGCGTCGCGACGTGCTCGCCATGGAGGACGCGGGCGCCCAGGTGGTCTTCGACTTCGTCGACGCCGGCCTGCCGTCCACCGTCGTCACACCCGAGCGCTGTGCCGCCGCGATCACGCACGTATTGAACCTCATCACGGCGGCGGGTCCGGACGTCCTCGTCGCTGAAGCCGGGGCGTCGCCACTGGAGCCGTACAACGGTGATCTCGTTGCGCGCATGCTGCTACCGAACACCCGGCTGACGGTCCTCTGCGCCTCCGACCCCTATGCGGTCCCGGGCCTCTTGCAGGCAGCCGAGCTGAGGCCGGACGTCGTGGCGGGGCTCGCCACGAGCACGTCGGCGGCGGTCGCGCTTCTCCACCAGCTCGTGGACGTCGAGGCAATTGACCTCTTCAGCGCGACGGACCTCGAGCGGCTTGACCAGTTGATCCGGCGACGTCTCGCACTCTGAATCGTCTGCCCGACTCCCGCCGACGGGCGTGACGTCGGGCCTCGGTCAATCGTCGAGGACGGACGCCAGGATCAAGAGGGCAGCGACCGCGCCCGCCAGGATGAAGGCGAGGTTGAGGTCGATCGCAGGCTTCCAGGTGACCTCCTCGTCGGAGATCACGAACGCCCCGATCGGACGAGCGGACATCCCGTAGCCCATACCCGACCCGGACCCCTGGCCTGCCTCGCCCTCGCCTCCGCCGCCACCGAATCCGCCACGAGTCCGCGCGGCGGGCACGATCGTGAGTCCGTTCTGAACGACGGGCTCAGCGAAGGCGGTCTGGGCGCGCATCGCCTGTCGGGCATCTGCGGCCGCGCCAAGGATGCGCTCCACCGCCGTTGTCGGCTTCCCTTTGTCCGCCATGAGGTTCTCCCTTCTCGGTGTCAGCTCCGACACGCTACGAGCGCGCCAGGTATCCCATATCCGTGGTTGCCGCAGGCCATCGGTGGCAGCCCCGTGATCTCGTGGGGCCCGTCGGCCCGGCGTCAGCCGATCCGGACGCACGGAGAGCGTCGACGATGGCTGCCGTCCGGTGGCCGACCACCGGGATGATCCTCATCTCGTGACCTCTCCCGTCTCGTCCTCAGGCTCCTCGGGGCCCATGTCAAGCCGGAAGGGCGGGTAGACGTCGGTCATCAGCGCCACGTAGGCGTGGACCCGGAAGACCCAGCGGTTGAGGCCCATGACGAGGTCGAAGATGCCGGGCGGATAGCGCCGCGTGAACAGGAGCGAGAACCCCGCGATCACGACCAGGACGAAGACCAGACTGCCGAACCCGCCCAGGGCGGACCCGAGCGTTCCGACGAAGGGCCCCTGCAGACCGCCGCCGATGACCGCGATGATCAGATAGTGCGGGATTGCCAGGAGCCACCACTTGACCAGGACGAGGCCCCGCGAGAGCCGCGGGGGGTAGGCGACATCAAAGTCGGCGGGGTAGTCCGCACTCCTGAGCGTGAAGGGTGGGTAGCGGTCAGTTCCGATCGCCGAGGTCGCGTAGAAGGCGACCCGCCAGGTCCACCGCACCACGCCGACCGTGTAGTCAAAGAGGCTCCTCGGATATCGCCCCGTGAAGAGGATTGCGAAGAAGGCGATGATCGTCGCCACCCAGAAGCCGACCCAGAGGAATATCAGTACGAAGAAGTGGGGGATCGCCAGGAACCACTTGACCAGCCACAGTCCCGGGCTGAGGTCGGCGTCGAGGGTGCCGGTCAGGCGAGCGGGATAGACGCCATCTGCCTGTTCGGGATGAGCCGCCGCCGGAGCGTGGTCGGGGTGGCGCGAGACACCGCGGACTCCGACGATCAAGAGCGTCAGGGCGACGATCAGCACGAGTAGACCGACCCCGAGAAGCGCGACCGTCACGGCCCCGATCGCATTGACCTTCACCCCCGCCTGGACAAGCTGGTCGACGCCGGGGCTACCGTCTGCATTCATCAGGACGATCATCCAGCGCCCTCTCTCGACCCCCCACTCGAGGCTCTGCACGCCGGTCCCGCTTGCAGAGGCAGCCCAGAAGTCCTGATCTGCCGGCGGGGAAGACTGGCGCTCCCCGGGGCGAAGCCGCGTCTCGTAGCTGAACGGGCTGAAGTCGACGCGCGTCAGCTCTTCATGTCTGACGCCGAGGAGAAACTGCTCCACGAACTCCTCGCGCGCGATCCCGATGAACACCGGGTCCGTACTGGATTGCGCGGTGACCCGGACGGTCGCGAGGTCGAAATCCCACAGCCGACTGTCCGGCTCGACTTCCGATCCCAGATCGATTCGCTCACTTGTGAGAGCGCTCGTTGTCGTGACCACTCGCTCTTCTGACGATGTGAAGAACCCGTCGTCGTCGCGTTCCGTCGCGTAGAGAAACGCGAGGAGAAGCCCGGCGACCATCAGGATGATCGCGGCGAGCGCGAGGATCCCTCCCAGCGCGAGCGCGATGATGTTGAGCGCGGTGCGCCCTTGTGGTTCCTGGCTGTCCGCCATGATCGCTCCCTCGAGGTTCCGGCTCACGCTAGGCCGAGGGTTCTCCTGCCACGTCCGGGCTACCCCACGGACCGGACTCGGTTCATCCGCAGGCGTCGCCGGGGGCGGGCGGCGGAGGGCGCTTGTCTCGTGTCCGGTGTCGGCCCGAGGGCCGCGCCGGCTCTCATGACCGAGGTGAGGCCGACGGCCACGGGTTGGCGAAGGCGCGGTATGTCCGGGTGCCGCGGAGTCGTCGTCGGCAGGCCCGGCTCCGCAAGGCGACGTTCCATGTTCCGGCGGGGCGCCGACCGCAGTCGAGCAGGAACCGGGGCGGAGACGAGGTCCGGCCCCGGCAGTTCCGGCCACCGGGGCCGGGGACTTCGAGGAACACCCGCGCCGTCATCGCGAACGGCGCCACCCGAGGAGGACGGTTGAGTCGGCATCCCAGCGGCGGGAGGGGGATAGCCTGATGCCATCGCCGGCGAAGAGAACCTCACCGTCCTCCTGCGGGACATGACGCCCTCATTGACCGAGGGCGAGTTCGTCTTCTGCTGCCTGACCGGCGGCCGCGGCGGCGATCACGCGGAACTCGGGGCCGTGGCCACCATCGTCGAGGACGAGGGGCTCACTCTCATCCTGCCGCGTGAGCGCGCCGTCGAACACGGTCTGGCCTTCGCTTCGGTCTTCCGCCGGATCACGCTGACCGTCCACTCCAGCCTCGACGCCGTGGGTCTCACCGCGGCGGTCTCGCGGCAGCTGACCGATCACGGCATCAGCGCGAACGTCGTCGCCGGTTACCACCACGATCACTTCTTCGTCCACACGGAGCGGGCCGAGGACGCCCTCGTCGCGCTGCGCGCCCTCGCCGCCGCGGCGCCCACCGCCGACGAGGAAGAGTGACCCGCCCGGAGGCGGTCGTCAGAGGCAGAGGCCCTGCTGGCTCACGCCGCGGCCACAGATGGGGATCGTCGTGCTCCTGATCACTCCCCAGCCGATGGAATCGTCGGGGTCCATGGTGACGGTGATCACGCCGCCGGAAACCGAGTCGTCGGGCAGGCCGGTGACGACGATGTAGGCCGTGGCCGGCTCGCCGGGGATCGTCTCGGCGACCGTGGCCGTCGGGCCCTCCTGCGGGCCGGCGTCGATCATCGCCGCGATCTCTGCGGCGAGCTCGTCCGGTCGATCGACCACGAGACCTTCGGCGAGCGCCTGGATCTCGGCGGTGTTGTCCGCCGCGCTGCCCAGCGCCGCGCCTTCGGGCGCGTAGGCCGCCTCGGGGGCGGGGGCTCCGTCGGCGGGGTCGCTCTCCAGGGCGGGCGCCGGTTCCGGATCCGGCTCTCCGTCACCCGGCATGCCCGCCGGATCCCGGTCGGTCACCGCCGGTTCCACGGTCGTCGTGGCGGGCTCCGAGGCGTCGGTCGTCGCGTCCCCGTCGTCATCGCAGGCTGCAGCGAAGGCGCCCACGATCAGGATGAGCAGGACGATGGTGCGTGTGGGGATGCGGGTCACGAACAGATGATCCTTACCAGCGGGGTCATGTGCGAGGCGAACCTATCTCACCGGGGACCGGCGCCGGGGGCGGGTTCCGGCCTAGAATCGCTAGCCGAGTCACCGATGACGTCGCCCATCTGTCTCCCGAGAGGACCGCCCACATGGCCCGTTTCACCACAACCATCCGCTCCCCGTGGTCGGCGGAGCAGGCCTTTGACTACATGGCCGACTTCCGCAACTTCGAGGACTGGGATCCCGGGGTGAGCGCGTCCTCGCTGGTCGCCGGCGATGAGCCCGGACCGGGGGCCGCCTACAGCGTGAAGGTCCCGGGCACGACCCTCCGCTACGAGACGCGCGAGTTCGACCGCCCCCGGCGCACCGTCGTCGAGGCGATCTCCCCGCGGCTGCGCAGCTACGACATCGTCGAGGTCCATCCACGCGATGACGGCTGCGATGTCGCCTATGACGCGACCCTGGAACTCAACGGATTCCTGAAGAAGATCGCCGACCCGATCATGGGCATCATGTTCCGCCGCATCGGCAGCAAAGCGGCCGCCGGAATGGCGGAGAAGCTCGAGGGGCAGCGGATCGCATGAGCCGGCTCGCGGCCATCGGCGACGTCATGGACAGCGCCCTCGAGGGGACGATCCTCGGCAGCTTCACCAAGATCGGCTACGCGGCGCGGAGGCGGGCGCTCGGGTGGTCGGGGGTGGCGACCGACCTGTCCGGCCAGTGTGCCGTCCTCACGGGCGGCAGCGGCGGGATCGGCCGGGCCGTCGCCGATGATCTGGTGAGCCTCGGCGCCGAGGTCCACCTCACCTCGCGCAGCGCGGATCGTGCCGGCGAGGCGGCCGACGAGATCAACCGGGCAGGCGGGCCAGGTCAGGCCGTCGGCCACGCACTCGACACGAGCGACTTCGCGTCGATTCTCGCGTTCGTGGAGACGATCGCAGGACTCGACGGCGGCGTCGACATGCTCCTGAGCAATGCCGGGGCGCTGAGCCCGGAGTATCAGACCGACGACAGGGGTATGGAGCTCACGCTGTCGAGTCACCTCGTCGGCCCGTACCTGCTCCTGACAGAGGCCCGGCCCTATCTGACCGATGGCGCACGGGTGGTCATCATGTCGTCGGGCGGCATGTACACCCAGCAGCTCGACGTCGGTGCCATCGAGATGTCCCGGGCCGACTACAAGGGCCCCGTCGCCTATGCCCGGGCCAAGCGCGGCCAGGTCGAGATGGTGACGCACCTGGCGCCCTCGTGGATGCCCCAGGTGATGCTCCATTCGATGCATCCCGGCTGGGTGGACACTCCCGGCATCGAGTCGGGTATCCCCGGGTTCGGCAAGTTCATGGGACCGCTGCTGCGGTCCGCCGAGCAGGGCGCGGACACCATGGTCTGGCTCGCCGCGACCGGCGGCGAGGGCGCGGCGCCGGGGCAGTTTTGGCTCGACCGTGAGCCGCGACGGACCAGCTACCTGCCCGGCACCGGAACCGATGACGCCGAGCGCGATCGCCTGATCGCGTGGCTCGACCGGGCGATCGCCCCGGCGCGCGGGGGCTGAACCGCGGCCCTCAGGCGTTCTCCGGCACGATCGGCTCGGCCATGCCATCGGGGATCGCCTGAGCGAACATCGCCGTGAGGTCGGCCGGGAAGGGCGACTCACCGACCGACGCGGTCGTTCCACCGTCGACAGTAAGCGTCGTCCCGGTCATGTAGCTGCCTGCGTCGGAGGCCAGGAGCAGAAGGGGACCCACGAGTTCGCGCGGCTCACCCAGGCGGCCGATCGCGGTCTGATCAATGATGCGCTGCTTGAACGGCGGGATGTCCAACACGAGATCGGTCATCTCGCTCGGGAACCAACCCGGCGCGAGAGCGTTCACCCGCAGTCCGCGCGCGCCCCAGCGGAGAGCCATGTGCTGGGTGAGGTTGATGATGGCCGCCTTCGCAGCCCCGTAGGCCGCCGGGACCTCGTAGTGCGCGCCGAGACCGGCGACAGAGGCGAGGGTGATCATCGAGCCGGACCCCCGGGGAAGCATGTGCTGGGCCGCAGCGCGGCAGGTGTTGAAGGTGCCGGTGAGATTCACGCTGATCGTCTGCTCGAAGACGGGTGTCGGGATCTTCTCGGTGACCATGGCGCCCTCGGCGACCACGCCCGCGTTGGCGACGACGATGTCGACGCCGCCGAGTTGGTCCGCTGCGGCGGCGATCAGGCCGTCCGTGGACGCGCTGTCGGTCACGTCGCACTCGACGGCGATCGCCGTCCCGCCGTTCGAGGTGATGCGCCCGGCGACCTCCTCGATACGGTCGGTCCGCCGTGCGGCGACGGCGACCGCCGCGCCGGCCTCCGCCAGAGCCTCGGCGAACAGCACGCCGAGGCCGGACGACGCGCCGGTCACGACCGCCACCTTGCCGGTGAGGTCAAAGAGTTCGTTGGCTACGGGCACTGTGGGCTCCTGTCAGTCGATGGTCATGCGTCTCTGCCTGCCTGTGCGCTGCCGGTCCGGACTCAGAAGCCCTCGACGACGATCTTGCCGCGGGCCGAGCCCGTCTCGATCTTCGCGTGGGCGGCGCGGATGTTCTCCGCGTTGATCGGGCTGAGCACCTCGGAAACCGTCGTGCGGACGTGACCCGCATCGATCTCGTCGGCCACGTGGTTCAGCAGCCGGTGCTGCTCGATCATGTCCGGCGTCGTGTTCATCGGGCGGGTGAACATCAGTTCCCAGTGGAGGCTGCCGGATTTGGTCTTGAGTGGCCCCATCGGCATGGGTTGATCCGTGTCGTCGATCGACACGATCGCGCCCTGAGGCCGGATCAGCTCTACCGCCTCGGCCCAGTGGCTCATGTCGTTGAAGATGGCGATGTGGTCGACGTGGTGGAAGCCGGCGGCCCGCACCTGCTCAACCATCGGCTCTCGGTGGTTGATCACATGGTCGGCGCCGAGCTCGATCACCCAGCTCGATGTCTCCGGGCGGGAAGCCGTGGCGAGCACTGTGAGCCCGGCGCGCTTCGCCAGCTGGATGCCGATCGAACCCACTCCGCCCGCTCCGCCGACGATGAGAATCGACTGGCCGGCGTCGGCGCCGTCGCGATCGACTCGGAGGCGGTCGAAGAACGATTCGTACGCTGTGATCGTCGTGAGCGGAAGAGCTGCGGCCTCCGCGTGGCTCAGTGTCGACGGCTTGCGCCCCACGATCCGCTCATCCACGAGCTGGAGCTCGGCGTTGGTGCCGGGGCGCAGGAGATCGCCGGCGTAGTAGACCTCGTCCCCGGGGGCGAACAGGCTCACCTCGGATCCGACGGACTCGACGACGCCGCTCGCGTCCCAGCCCAGGATGCGCGGGGTCTCCTCCACCTTGTCCTTGGGCGCGCGCACCTTGGCGTCGACCGGGTTGACGGCCACGGCGTGGACGGCGATGCGCAGGTCGTGGCCGGTCGGCTCCGGTGCCTCCAGCTCGACGTCGATGAGGGACTCGGGGTCCTCGATCGGTAGATAGCGGGTCAGGGCCACAGCTTTCACGGTGCGATCTCCTCGGCGGGACGTTCCTGACCATGATGGACAACTGTGGGCCGCGTCGCCTCGCGTCGGGAGGGTGCCGTGTCGCTTCCAACAGCAACGGATACCGCAGACCCGGCATCGCTCTCCGAACGGACGACCACGAGATCACGACGACGGTCACGATCGGGTGAGCGTCTCGGCGACGATCAGCGCCCGGTCATGAGGCAGGCGTCGTGGGCGGCGATCGCGACGCGCGGCGCCCGGAGTGAGCGGGCGTGGCGATTCAGTACGGCGAGTGTGCCCGCCGTCAACGACGGGCTCACGATCAGACCGCGATCGCTGCTGACGTTGTAGGAGCCCACCGGAATGGGCGTCTCGCGCAGTAGTCGCCCGTCGAGCCGGTGGGCGCGGAGCGTGCCGTCGCCGCCGCTGGTCACGTACGCCACCCGGGGTCCGAACGCGATGTGCTGCGGGGGCGCGCCGGCCGAGATGCGTCGGATGATCCGCCCAGTCGAGGCGTTGTAGATCAGCACCCGCCGCTGGTCGCCCGAGGTGATCCAGACGTTCCGGCCTCCGGGAGCGAAGACCACGTCATGCGCGCGGAACGGCGGCCGGAAGCGCCTGACGAGCCGGGGCCGGGCAGGACGCCGCACGTCGAGGGTCACAATCTCCTCGGCCCGTGATCCGAGGGCGACCCAGAGCCGCCGGCCGAACGGATCGATCCCGATATGCCGCGCGGGGCCGCCCACGTCGATACGCCGCACGATACGTCCCCGGCTCAGATCGAGGACGACGACTTCCCCGCGCTCCGAATCGGTCACGTAGGCGAAGCGCCCGTCAGGGTGGGCCGCGGCGTATCGCGGTGCGCCGAGCGCGCCGCGCACGGGCCGCGCCCGGAGCCGGACGCTGTCGACCAGAGTGAGGCGCCCCGCATCGCTGTGTGCGACCAACGCCAGGCGCCCGGTCACCGCCTCGATGCTGTGCGGCGACTCGCGCGTCCGGATCCGACGCAGGAGGCGGCCGCTCTTGGGATCGATTGCGGCCACGTGGGCCTCGGCGTCGGCCGTGACCAGGGCCACGGGCCGACGACCGCGGGCGGCGAGCGCTCCGGGGGCGACTGCCAGGAGCGCACCGCCGACGGCGGCGCGGGTCAGAAACGTCCGTCGATCCATGAGGCTCCCGCGGATTCGCTACGCCTGTCGCACGCCGACACCGTAGCGCGGCGACCGCCGGGGGAGGGGTACTCGTGGGCGGCCCGGGTGTGGTGGGATGGCCCGCAACGCGTTTCCCCGCGTCCCGGTCCTCACAGCCGCACGTCTCGAACTGATGCCGCCGAGCCGGCTCCTCGGCCGCGACGCGCCGATCGCATCGCTCATCCGCCACCTCCGCGCGGAGCGCCCGCTCGTGCTCAGCGGCTTTGGCGGCGTCGGCGGCGTCGGCGGATGAGTACGCCTCGTGGGGGTGGGTGCTCCGGCCTGCCGTGATCGCGGCTGTCGCCTCCGCCTCGTACCTCTCCGGCCGCGATCGGCGGGCTGCCGACGAGCAAGAGCTGCGGTCGCGGGGGAACCCCGGCACGATCAGGCGGAGGCGACCGCCCAGCTGGCGGCGAGATCCGAGCCGTCGCGGCATTCGAACGTGTCGGCGGTGACGGTCATCTGAGCCATGTCACCGAGGGGCAGAACCTCGCCAGGTTCCTGCCCGACGAGATGCCAGTCGTCGGACGCGAGCACGATGCCCAGCGGCTCGATCATCAGCGTTCGTCCGTCGGAGCGGCGGACACGGATCACGCGACGCTCTCGCAGGGCTGTGAGGATCCGCGGCAACCGGGCCGCGGCATCCGCGGGTGCCGGTACGTGCACCCAGGCGGCCAGGGAAGCGGACCGTGTCCGGTGTTCAGGGTCCAGAGCCTGCGCCAGCTTTCGTCCGGCGCGGCCGGCGGCATCGCCGATTCCCAGTGCCGCCGCAAGCTCGGGCAGTGCGCCGAGCGGGAGCCCCTCGGCCTCGTCGGTGTTGAGCGCCGTGAGCTCCGACCGGAAACCCTCGCGCAACTCGATACCGCCGTTGCGGCCGCGGACGGCCCGCACCGGCACGCCGGCGAACGCGAGCGACTCCACGTCTCTCAGGATCGTCCGCTCCGAGGTCTCCAACTCACCCGCCAAGTCCCGGGCCGGAGTCCGTCCGCGCTCCTGCAGCAGCATGAGGAGAGCGATGAGGCGGTCAGCCCGCACGGACCGGTCTCAAGAAAACACGACAGAAGACGTCATATTAAGGATGTTAGCGTGACGCCATGGAACGCGATGAGACAGTCGGATCTGGAACCGGAGACGACCCCTGGGAGCTGACGACGCCCCCGGGCAAGTCTGGTTTCACGGCGTGGCGCGAGCCCGAGGCCGAACAGCCCGCCCTGGTTGTGCAGGTCAAGAGCACCCAGCTGCGTTACCACCTCAGCTGCATCGACGATCTCCACGCCATGCTCACCGCTCGCGGCGACTGGATGGCGCTGGGAAGCGCGGATGAGGGAAAGGAGGCCAAGGAGGACACCGTCGAGGCCTGGGGCCGTGCCGCGGACAATCCCGTCGGTGGCTGGTATGGCCTCAAGAGGGGCCTCCGGGGGCGCTTCGGCAACTACGTGCCACCGGTGCTCGAGGCTCTCGGTCTTGCCGAGGTGGAGCACAACGCCCGCAACAACCGCATGCGGGCGATCGACGCATCCTGATGGCACTCGATCTCTCCGTCGAGCGGACCATCGCCGCCCCGCGTGAGGTCGTCTGGGACCTGCTGACCGATGCCGGGGCCTTCGCGAACTGGAATGACGCCGTCGTGTCGCTCGAGGGGCGCATCGCGCCGGGCGAGAAGATCGCCCTCGTGTCATCGGTCGCTCCGAGGCGGACTTTCACGCTCACGGTCACCGAGTTCGATCCCCCCGCCCGGATGGTGTGGTCCGACGGGATGCCCTTCGGCCTGTTCACGGGCCGGCGGACCTGCACGCTCGAGCCGCGCCCGGGTGGGTGCAAGTTCTCCATGCGCGAGAAGTTCACCGGCCCTCTGGCGGGTCTGATCTCACGTTTCGTCCCGGACATGACCGACTCGTTCGCCACCTTCGCCGACTCGCTCAGGACCGAGGCGGAGAAGCGGGCCTGACCCGCGTCAGCGCCGGGCGGCGTCGACGGCCAGTGCGCCGCCGCTGACGACGAGCCCGGCGCCGACGATCCGAGGCGCGAACTGCGCACCGCGTACCGACAGGTCACGGGCACGCACCGACAGCCAGGCCACGAACGGGTAATAGCTCATCAACACGACAGCGTGGAGCAGCAGTAGCAGCGCGGCGGCGAGCACGACCGCATCGCCCGGGCCGATGAACTGGGGAAAGACGGCCAGGTAGAACGCCCCGACCTTCGGGTTGAGCAGGTCGGTCAGGGCACCCGCCCGCGCCGCGTCACCCAGCCGCTGGGGCGGCCGGGCCACCCGCCCGCCGCCGTCACTCGCGGTTCGGCCGGCGCGCCACATCACCGCTCCGAGGTAGACGAGATAGAGCCCGCCGACCAGGCGCAGCGCTGAGTACAGCTCGGCGGAGTTGTTCAGTACCTGGGCGAGTCCGACCAGCGAGGCGGCTGCCCAGACCATCTTGCTCGCCGTCAGTCCCGCGGCGGCCGCGGTCGCGCTCCGCACGCCTCCGCGGGAGGCGGAGTGCAGAACCACCGCCAGATTCGCCCCGGGCGCGACCGCGAGGCCGACGCACAGGGCGAGGAAGGCGAGGCTTTCGTTGAGCGACAGCGGCACCACTCACGTCAGCTCCGCGCCGCCGGAGCGTCTGACGGCAGGCTCGCGCGAGACTGCCGTCATCCGCCTGTCAGCTCTTGGTGATCAGCGCCGTGAGCGCGGCGCCGTCGGGCTCGACCAGTTCCTTGATCCGGTCGCCGTCGATCTCGGCGACGATGATCTCGCCCACCTCCTCGTTGACCGACTTGAACAGGCCCAGTCGCAGCAGGCTCGCCACCTGGGCGTGGTTGTCCTCGGTCGGCGTGAGGTAGTGGATCGCCGTCGCCTTGTAGCGGTGAATGAGGAACAGGTGAAGGAGCGTCATCAGGCGCTTGCGGCGCAATGACTGGTCCAGCGTGTTCTGGTCCCGCACCGACAGGATCGGCGCCTGGGTCCGGTCGAGGAGGGTCGTGAAGATTATGTTCGCGACGGCCGCGTCGTCCGGTCCGATGACCGTGAGCTCGAGGAGGTCGGATCCCGCCATGCTCGGCCGCAGGCGCGCCGTGAAGGGGCCACCCACGCCATTGTGGTCGGTCCACTGGGCGAGCCAGGCGGTGAGCGCCGAGGGCGGCACCTCCGTGTGGACGAGGTGCTGGGACTGCGTCGAGCCGGCGCCCATCGCCTTGGCGGTCGCCGTGTGACCCGAGACCGCAGCCAGCGCCGCGTCGGCGCGAGGGCCGCCGACGAGGGTCTGCGGTGTGCGATAGGGCGACTCGATGAGCCGCAGTTTCCGCTGCAGGCGGGCCAGCGAGAGCATTCCGTCCTGGCGGAGCGCCGTCGAGAACTCCTCGGCGGCGAGACCGTCGATCTGGTGGCCTCCGTAGGTCATGAAGTTGAAGACGAATCCGAGCTTTCCGATCTCGGCGGGGAAGGCCCGCATCTCGTCCTCGGTCATGCCGGTGGTGTCCCAGTTGAATGACGGCGAGAGGTTGTAGGCCAGCATCTGGTCGGGGTAGACCGCGTGCATCTGCTCGGCGAACTCACGCGCCTCGGCGAGGTTCGCGGTCTTCGTCTCCATCCAGATGATGTCGGCGAAGGGAGCGGCCGCGAGCGACTTGGCGACCGCGTAGGGAATGCCTCCCTTGACCTGGTAGAAGCCCTCGGGCGTCTGCGCCCACTCCGGATCCCAGGTCACGTCGACGTCCAGTTCGCGTGCCTTGGCGCGCATCTCGTACCAGGACGCGCCCTTGGCGAAAGCTGCCCACTCGTCGGCGGTGATGCCCTCGGTGCCCTCTTCGGCGCGGAAGGTGATCTGGTCGGCGATCGCCTTCTCGAGCGTCGTGAGGCCGGACTGCTCTTCCCAGGTGGCGATGAAAGCGTCGGCGGCCGTGTCCAGCGCGTCCTCGACCGTCCCGGTCGGGGAGGCGAGCCAGTCGCCGGCGGCCTTGTCGGCCTCCTCGGCGAGGCCGGTCGATGCCAGCCACTCGTCGGCCCCGGCGAGCTGGGCGTCGGGCATCGAGAACAACATGTGGCCGCGCAGTCCGTCGAGGCCGGCGTTGTGCATCCGCCGCACCAGGGCGACGAACGCCGCCTTGTAGCTCGGCACGCCGTGGTTGGTGACGCCGAGGATGAACGCCTGGTCGCGCTCGTCGCGGCCGTTGTCGAGGAGGTTCGCCGCTTCGGCGTCGGTGCGGGCGACGATGATGCCCTCGACGCCCATGAGGTCGAGTTGGAAGCGCGCGGCGCTGAGGCGCTTGATCTGCTCGTCGCTTGAGACGAGCACCTTGCCGCCCTGGTGGCCGCACTTCTTGAGTCCGGGCTTCTGGTCCTCGATGTGGTACCCCGGGACGCCAGCCTCGACGAAGCGGCGGACGAGGTTCCGCACGTGAGCGTCCCCGCCATGGCCGGTGTCGGCGTCGGCGATGATGAACGGGCGGAAGTCGACCTCGGGGGTCGCCGCGCGCTCGCTGTCGGTCATGCGGGCGCGGGCGAAGACCTGGTTGCGGTCGGCGGTCAGCAGAGCCCGCACGAGGCCGGCTGCCTCATCAGGGACCTGGCTCAGCGGGTAGCTGGCGAGGTCGGGGCCGGGGTCCTCATGGAGGGAGCCCTTGGCGGACGTGGCCCACCCGCCGAGGTAGATGCCCTCGATGCCTGCGCGCTTCATGGCGACGGCCTGACCGGGTGAGTACGGACCGAACGTGGTGATGGACTCCTTTGCGGCGAACTTCGCGCGGAGCAGCGCGTAGAAGCCCTCGGCAGCCTTGCGGGCTACGGGGTAGTCGCTCTCGATGGTGCCCTGCTGCTCGACGACCTCACGGGCCGAGAAGAGCCGGGTCGTCGCTGAGAAGCGATCGGAGTTCATCCATTCTCCGGTGCTGTTCACCTGGTCGTCGAACGCGGCCATCTTGATTGCTCCCTTTGGGTTGGTAACTCGCCGAGTCTAGACGACCTCCGCCGGGCCGGACGACCCCCCTTCGCCGACCGCGATGGTCCGTGCACTCGACTAGTCTCGGACCGAACCACATGAGGGGGATCGGTATGCCAAAGAGGGGAATCCGGGAGTACGCCTCACAGGACATCGTCGTCGGCTTCGAGCCGGCCCGCTGTATTCACGCCGCCAACTGCGTCCGTGAGCTGCCCGCGGTCTTCGATGTCGACCGCAAGCCGTGGATCGACCCCGAAGGGGCGTCGGCCGACGCGATCGCCGACCAGATCGCCCGCTGCCCGACCGGGGCGCTGACCGCCCGGACGCCCAATGGCGATCCGATCGATCGGGTCGAGAGCGGATTCTCGGTCGCCGAGGTCCCCGATGGTCCGCTCTATGCGCGCGGCGACTTCACTCTCGTCGACGACGACGGCGAGGCGTTTCCGGCGGGCACGCGCGCGGCCCTCTGCCGCTGCGGCGCGTCGGCCAACAAGCCCTACTGCGACGGCAGCCACACGGACGCCGGCTTCACGACCTGAACAGACGCCAGTTCCGCCGATGTGTGCGGGGTGGCGGGGCCGGCCCGGAGCCTGTGAATGTGGGCTTCCACGATCTTTACTTTCCGGGCGCCCGCGGCTCCTTACTGTCGGGGCACAAATGTGCCCCGCATTCGGAGGATGAGTCGATGGCCCCTGACCCGATCTTGCCGACCGGCTCCGGCCGGGCCCGCCGCCGTCTTGTGATCAGCTCCGTGCTCTCCGCGTTGGTCCTGGCAGCCGGCCCCGGCTCGGCGCTCACTGACGATCGCCTCGACGGCCCGTCCGCGGCGTCCGCACCTGCCGCGGTCGGCGAGCAGCCGTCCGGCTCGGGGCCGGATCCGGAGCCCTCGGCGCCCACGCCTCCGTCCCCGACTGAACCCGCGCCCGAGTCTGCCGCGCCCGCCCCGGCACCGCCGCCGCCCGCTCCCACGCCACCCGCACCTGCGCCCGCTCCCGGCCTCGGCACGCCGGTCGAGCTTCCGGTCGGGGGCGGGGTGGAGGTTCCCCGGGCCGCCCTCAAGATCGGCATTGTGTCGCCCGTAAGAGCGGTTGCCGGATCCGAGCAGACGTACACGATCGTCGTCATCAACCGCGGCGAGGCTCCGGCGGAGAACGTGACGGTGTCTCAGCGCCTCGTCGCCCAGTTGGGCATCGTCGACCCGGCCGTCGCCGCACTCCGCATCGGTGACCGGGACATCGCCTGGGTGATCGGGACCATCTCGCCTGGCGAGCGCTGGAGAGTCAGGTACCGCGTGACCATGCCGACCGATCCGGCGATCGTCGCCGGGACGAAGGCCAACGTCTCCTGGGACGGTGGCACCAGCGCCACCCGGGCCGTCCGCACGATCCTCTCGGCGCCCGGCTCCGCCGTGGCGCCCGCGGACGGCGCCACCGGAACCCGCGCTCGCGCCGCCGTCTGAGCCGGCGCCCGTCGCGCCGCCGGCCGTTCCCGATGCGCCTCCCGCCGCGCTGGATGCCGTCCCGGCCCTGACGGTGCCCGGCCAGGGCGCACGCTGCTGCCCATCGGGTCGCTCGCCGCCGCCCGCGGCAA
>JAHEIS010000152.1 GCA_024639225.1 Actinomycetes bacterium
CGGAGCACGACGTGGGTCGTCGCGCCGAGGAGATGGCCGGCATCCTGGCCCGCGCGAGCGGCCGGATATAGCCTCCCGCCTCGGTGTCTGCCACCCACATACCCACTCCGGGAGCCGGTCACCTGCTGCTCGCCGGAGTCATGGGCGCGATCGCGGCGGCCGCCGCCGTCTGGTTCCCGCTCCCGGCGCTCGCCCTGGCGTTCGTCGGACTCCTCGTCGCGGCGTTCGCCGGGCGCAGCCTCGTCTCGCTGGGCCGCGGCGCGGTGGTACTGGCCGCGGCCGCCGCCCTGCTGGGACCCAACCTGGCCCCGCCGGGATTCCCGTGGCTCTTCGCCTTCCGGATCGTGATCATCGCGTTGTTGCTGGGCCTGCTGGCCTGGCTGTTGATGGGACGTTCGGTCCCCCTGCCCCGGCCGGTCACCGCACCAGCGGTACTCCTCGCCCTCTTGGTGGCCCTCGCGGTCGCGTCGCTGGCCTGGGCGGACGATCCCCTCGCCGCGGTCCGCTGGTCATCGTTCCTGATCATGATGGGAGCGCTCGCGCTCGCGATCCCCGTCGTCGCCCGGCGCCCGGATGGTCTGCGGGCGCTCGTCATCGCCTTGACGGTCGTATTCGGCGCGGCGTGCGCCGTCGCGGTCGCGGAGCTCGGACTCGGAGTCCGGCTGCCGACGCGTGACACCGTCGGCGATGCCGGGCGTCGCTTCGGTGCGGCATCGTTCTTCGGCAACCCGAACAACTTCGCGACCTACCTCAGTTTGACGTTGCCGTTCTTCCTCGTCGCGCCGGTGATCTGGAAGGACGCCCGACGACGCCTGCTCGCGTACGCGGGCACGGGCACGGCGCTCCTGCTGCTGCTTTTCACGGGCAGCAAATCGAACCTCATCGCCGTCGGACTGGTGCTCGCCGCCTTCGTGCTCATCGTCGGCGGAGATCGTCGGGCGCGGGCGCGGGTCGTCGGCGCCGGGGTGGTCGCGGTCATCGCGGTCGCCGTCGTCGTCCCCTCGGTCCAGGGCTCGGGGGTCGTGCCGCTGCCCCAGCAGGCAGTGTCCAAGTTCGACTTCGGTCTGCTCGCCCAGCAGATCGAGTCCGGAACGGGCTCGGGGGGGACGCGGAACTCGCTCACCAGCCAGGGACTCGGCCTGGTGGCGGACAGCCGCGGCCTCGGGGTCGGCGCGGGCAACGCCGAAGGCCGGATCCGCGCGCAGGACAGCCAGATCCGGGTCACCAACCTCCACAACTGGTGGCTCGAGGTGCTCGTGGACCTGGGAATCGCCGGTCTCATCCTGTTTGTCGCGCTGTGGCTCACGCTCGTCCGCGGAGGCCTCCGAGCGTGGCGCCGGGGGGCGGGCCCCGCGACACGCTGGCTCGGACTGGCCTCGGCCCTCGCGCTCATCGGTTTCGTCGCCGGTGCCCTCGGGCCGTCCAGCGCGATTCACTACGCACCGATGTGGATCACCCTCGGCGCGGCGATGGCCGCGATGACCCTCAACGGCCGGGAGGCCGGCACATGAGAATCCTGATGCTCAGCCATATGTATCCGAGTCCCGTCAACCCGACCGCGGGGATCTTCGTCCACGAGCAGGTCCAGGCCCTCCAGCGGCGGGGACACGATGTTCGCGTGGTCTCCCCGAAGGGATGGGCGCCGCCGTTCCTGGCTCGGTGGGCAAACTATCGGCGGGTTCCCGGAACCGATGAGATCGAAGGCGTGAAGGTCCTCTATCCCCGGAAGCTGACCCTGCCCGGCGCTCGCCTGGGGGCCTTCAACTCCGACGCGATGCTGTGGTCGATCCGCCGGCCGTTGCGCCGGGTGTATGAGCGGTGGCCGTTTGACGTCATTCACGCCCACATGGTCGTCCCCGACGGATGGGCCGCGGCCGCGGTCGGCGCCGAGCTCGATGTGCCGGTCGTGGCGACCGGCCACCGGGCCGACGTGCTCGACGTCCCGGCGCGCGGAGCCCGGGAGGCGGCCCGGGTCGGCGAGGCGGTCGAGGCGATAGATCAGGTCGTGACCGTGAGCGCGGCGATCGGCGAGGCGGCGGGGCGCCATGGCCGGCCGCGGCGCCCGATCCGGGTGATCCCCAACGGCGCCGACGCCGAGGTCTTCTTCCCACGAGAGGCCACGGATGCGCGGGCGCGCCTCGGTCTGCCTCCCGACGAGCAGATCATCTCCTTTGTCGGCAAGCTCGTGCCGCGCAAGGGCGTGGACACGCTCATCGAGGCAATGGGCCTGCTCGCGGCTCGCCAGGCGCCGACGCCGTTCCTGGCGATGGCGGGAATCGGTGAGATGAAGGATGCCCTCGTGGCGCGCGCGGCGGAACTGGGCATCGCCGACCGGGTTCACTTCCGGGGCAAGATCCCGCACGACGAGGTCGCCTGGTGGATGGCGGCCGGGGATGTGTTCGTGCTCCCCTCGCTCAGCGAGGGGCTGCCGACCGTCGTCTGCGAGGCGATGGCCTGTGGACGCCCGGTCGTGGCGACGGCCGTCGACGGCACGCCGGAGATCGTCCGGGATGGTGAGACGGGCTTCCTGGTGCCGCCGCGCGAGCCGCGGCCCCTGGCGGACGCTCTCGCCCGCGTCCTGGATGATCCGGAACTCGCCGCCCGGATGCGCTCCCGGGCGGTGCAGATCTCTGCCGAGACCTACACCTGGGACGCCAACGCCGCGGCCTACATCTCGATCTACGAGGAACTGCTCGGATGACCGTCCCGGCGATCGTTCTCCAGGCCTCGGGGCCCAACGCCCTCGGGATCATCCGGAGCCTGGCCCGCGACCGGGTCCCCGTCATCGCCTGTGACCACGACCCCGGTGCGCTCGGGCTCATCTCGCGCCATGCCGCGCCCCATGTCCTACCCGATCCCCTCAACGATCCCGAGGGCTTCGTCGGCGGCCTGCACGCCCTGGGCGAGGGGATCGGGCGGGACGGGGTCCTCTTTGCGACCCACGACGAGGCCCTGTCGGCGATCGGGCCTCGCGAAGCCGGGCTCGACGAACTCTTCCGGCGCCCCTGGAGCCCGTGGGAGCGTCTGGAGCCGCTGCTGGACAAGTCCCACCAGCACGCCGTCGCCCGGCAGATCGGGTTTCCCGTACCACGCACGATCGAACCGGCCGACGAAGCCGACGCGCGCGCGGCCGCGGATGAGCTGCGTTTCCCCGTCATCCTCAAGCCGCGCGAGGCGCCCGAGTTCCGGCGACGGTTCCGCGCGCAGGTCATAGAGGCGAACGGTCCCGAGGAGCTCATGCGGGGATGGGAGCAAGCCGCTCCGTACGACCCGCAGATCTCGGAGGTCATTCCCGGTGGCGACGACGCCCTCTGGACCCTCGGGAGCTATCGCGCCGCCGACGGCACACCCCTGGGGAGCTTCACGGGCCACAAGCTCCGGCAGTGGCCACCCCGCTTCGGAACCGCCCGCGCCGCGGAGTCGTTCTGGGACCCCGACCTCGCGCGCCGAGGGCACGAGCTGCTGGATGCCCTTCAGTGGCACGGGATCTCCCAAGTCGAGGTCAAACGCGACCCGCGGGACGGCAGGGACTACTTGATCGAGGTGAACCCGCGCTCCTGGCTGTGGATCTCGCTGGCCACGGCATGTGGCGTGAACCTCCCGGCGATCTGCCACCGTGACGCGCAGGGGGCGCCGCCGGCGCCCGTCGCGGGCCACCCGGGTCGCCGACGCTGGGTGCTCGGCCTCAAGCACCTGGGAGCGAGCGTCCGGGAGATCCGCTCCGGCAGCTGGTCCGCCGGGGAGCTGGCGTCGACGCTCCGGCCGCCGTTGACCGACGGCGTCTTCGACGCGCGCGATCCGCGGCCGGCCCTCGCCCAGGTCCGGCGATTGCTCGGGCGGCGGGGTGCGCGTGGCTGATCCCATCCGTGCTGCCCTCCCGGGCGCCCGAGGGCCGTTCAGGCCGCGGGCAGAATGGGCGCTGTCGGTCATCGTCGAAGCGCTTGGCCGCGAGCTGATCGTCGTGGACGGTGCCGCAGACATCGTCTACGCGACGGAGGCGCCGGAGTCCGGTCTCTGGATTCCGGCCCAGCCCGGCGCGCAGGACTTCTTCCGGGGCGAGCAGGCCTTCCCCGGGACGTCGGTCCACCGACATCGCGGGCTGACCCTCCTGTGGGAACCCGTCCAGCCCGCGGCGGCCATCCCGGGAGACATCCTGGCCTCGGCCTTCTATCTGCTGGCCCGCTGGGACGAGCTGCGCGTCCCCGAACGCGACCGGTTCGACCGGCTTCCCCTGTCGGCATCCGCGTTCGCGAACATCGCCGGACTCCATCTCGAGGATCCG
>JAHEIS010000059.1 GCA_024639225.1 Actinomycetes bacterium
GGCCAACCCGGACACCGCCAAGGACCCCGCAAGAGCCAGCGCCACCGCGAGGCGTCGTCCGGGCCGCGGGGACGGGCGGGGCGTGGTGGTGTCGGTTGGTCTGCCGGGGCGGGTCATCTCTGCTCGGTCGCGACGATGTCACGACAGACGCATCGAGGGGGAGGCGTCTGTCGCCTGCGCACGGTTCTCTTGCGGCGGATCATGCGCCGCCTACGGAGCCAGGTCCGCCGCCGAGATGGAGCCCGCCGCGAAGTTCTCAGCCCGGAGACCGGAGCGGAGCAGCGCTCGCAACGCATTCGTGCGGCGCACGGCCGCCTGTGCGATGCGCTGGTTGGTCCGCAGCTGGCCGAGTGTGAGCCGGAACGTCGCGGGTCCGGGGTCGGCCGCCGCGAGGACCGTGGTGGATGCCGGGGCCGGCGTGGCGGCGGCCACCCGGGCGGTCACCGTGAGGTCCTGCCGGAGACGATCAGGCCCGAGTGACCCGTCACGGACATCGCCGCCGGTGAGCCTCCCCTCGATCCTGGCCTTGAGGGCGTTCGCGCGCCGGACGGCCGCGGCGTACACCCGTTGGTTGGTACGCAGTTGCGCCGCGGTCAGCCGGAAGGTCACGGGGCCTTTGTCCGCGGCGGGCGGAATGACCAGCGGCCGCGGCCCGGCGACTGTCGGGACGGGGCCGAGTACGCCGCTCGCCGTGGTGATGCCCGCGTCCAGACGATCGGGCGCGAGGCTGCCGCCGCAGAGGTCGGCGCCGACGATCCCGTCGGCCAGCCAGCCCTCGATGGCGTTTGCCCGTCGTACGGCCGCCTGGCCGATGCGCTGGTTGATCCGCAGCTGGCCCGCCGTCAGCGTCAGCGTGCCCGTTGCACCGGCTCCGGTGAGGTCCGGGGCGCCGGCGCAGTTGGGAGCGCTCGGCGCGCCCGTGGTCCCCGGAATGCCGCCCCCCGGAGGGGTGCCGGGCGGAAGGGCGGCGGGGGCGCCGGCCACCAGGCGGGTCCAGAGCTCGAATTCGTCATCGACGCCCGGCTGGCCGACTCCCACCGAGTCGTCGTCCCCTTCCCATGCCACCAGGTAGCGGTCGGCCGTCGGGTTGTAGACCGCGGTCGGGTGCGCGGCCCGGTAGAAGGTGCTGCCGATCACGGGCCCCATGTCCGAGACGACCGTGTCGGTCCCGACCTCCTGGCCGTCCCTGCCGACCCGCTGGGCGAAGATCTCTTCTTCGTTGTTGGCCAGCGGAGCCGTGTCGTCGTCGCCGTCCCAGCTGACGAGGAACTCGCCGACGGCGGGGTTGGCGGTCACGTGCGGGTTCTGGGCGCTGTAGTCGGCGTCGCCCGCCGGTCCCATGTCGCTGTAGGGGGTGTCCTCACCGACGAGGGTGATGGCGTCCGGCGCCGAGAAGTCGACGCGGCGCCCCAGGATCTCCTGGTCAGCCGCCGGTAACGGGGTGTCGCCGTCGGAGCCCTGCCAGGCCACCAGGAAACCCGCGTCCGGGCCGCCGTAGGCAACGCTCGGGTTGAGCGCGGCGTAGGCAGTGTTTCCGTCGGGCCCGATGTCGGAGATCCGCGTGTCGCCGCCGATCTCGGAGAACTCGAGTAGTAGCGGCTCCATCGGGTCGGGCGCGATCGCCAGCCGTTGACCGAAGATCTCCAGCTCGTTGTTGACGAGCGGGTCGGTGTTGTCGTCGCCCTCCCAGACGACCAGGAACTCCTTGCGGACCGGGTCGTACGCGATGTCCGGGTCCAGGGCGCTGTAGCCGTTGGTGTTGCCACCCATGCCCGAGACCCGGATCGGCGGCGCGGGGGCGATCCGGTTCGGCGGAGAGGCGACGAAGTCGAGCGCCCGGATCTCAAAGCCACCCTGCCCGGGCCGGTCGTCGCTCCAGACGAGGACCGTGTGGCCGCTGTCCGGATTCCACGCGAGGACCGGGTCGGTGGCGACGACGGCGGGCGCCATCGCGCTGACGTTCAGCTGGGTGAGGTTGCGGGCGGGGTCGGCGGCCGGCGTGCCGTCGCGCGCGACGCGTTGGGCAAGGATGTCGCTGCGCGGCGTGGGTCCGCGCAGTTCCTCCCACGCGACGACGTAGACCTCATGTTGCGGATCGAAGACGACGTCGGGTCGCACCGCGCGTTGGAATGCGTCACCCGGCGTCGTGGAGATCGGGAACTGGTCTCCCGTGGGCGTGCCGTCCGCGTTCAGGAGCCGACCGAAGATCTCGGTCTTGCCGGGCGTCCCGGCGATGTCCCCCTCCCAGACCAGCAGGTACTCGTTGTCGAGCGCGTTGTGCGCCACCGCGGAGTCGACCGCGTCGACCGACGCGTCGTTCGGCGGTCCGTGGACCGTCGCGCGCACCTGTTCTCCCAGAGGGGTGGCGGCCGACGCCCCGGCGGCGAGCACTCCGGCGGCGAGGAGGGCGGCGGAGGCGAGACGAGCGGCGGGACCGAGGGGCATGCCAGATCTCCATGCGTTGGGTCGCGGGGCGACGAGCCTAGGACGGCGACGCGTCTGGCGGCAAGCCTCCTCGCGCCGGGCCGCCCACCCGGTCGGGGGGTGCGCGGCGGTGTCCACCTCCGTACGGTCCTCAGCCGCCGGGCCTCGCCCGCATGCGCTCATGCCTGATGCCGACGCACTCACCTACGCCTCCGCAGCGATTCTCGCCGTGTCCGGCCTCCTGGTCCTGATCCTGGGCCTGCGCATGTTCCGCGACGGAAAGGGGCCGGACGCCGGTCCGCAGAGCCTTGCCGGCCTCGCGCTGATCGCCACCGGGCTCGCCCTCCCGTTCGCGGTGGAGGACGCGGCAGCCGGGGTGGCCGACGCGATCGACGGACTCTCGGCCGCGGGGGCCGGGACCCTGGTCTTCATCGCCGCCGCCGTGCTCTTCGCGGCCGCCAACGCGGCGCTCAGCCTCCGCCTCGTGCTCCTGGAGCGTCGGCGCGACGGGGTGCTCTTCATGGTCGCGGGCGTGACGGCCGCGGTGCTGGCGACCCTCCTGATCCTGCAGCTCGGCAGTGCGGTCGGGCCTCCGCCGGCCTGACCGTCCTCAGTCGGGCGCGGGTGCGCGCCCTGGAGCCAGGAAGCGGCGCGGATTCAGCGCGACATCGCCACGTCGCACCTCGAAATGCAGATGGTCGCCCACGGCGTTGCCCGTCGCGCCGAGCGTGCCGATCAGCTCGCCGCGAAAAGCACGATCACCGGCGACGACGGACGCGGACGAGAGGTGGGCGTAGGAAGTGGTGAGACCGGCGAAGCGATCCGTGTGCCGGATGATGACGGTGAGGCCGTAGCCGCCGTCGTAGTCGGCCGTGAGCACCTCGCCGTCCGCGGCCGCCGTCACCGGGTCGCCCGTGTGGCCGTCGATGTCGATCCCGTTGTGCGCCCGGCCCCAGCGCGGGCCGAACTCGGATGTCACCGGATCGGTGGCCGGCCATGCGAGATGACGCGGGGGAGCCGGTTGCGCCGGCAGGGCGCGCATCTGCATCAGGGCAAGCTCATGAGGATTGACGACCACGGCCACGGACTCCGGAGCGTCGGCCGGGGCGAGCGGCAGGAGGACCGCGGGGATCGCGGCCGCGAGTACCGCGGTGCGGCGCGCGCGCGCCGCGCGTCTGTCCCGAGGCTCGCCCTGGTCGACAGCAGATACCTCGGGGCGAGTGGGCTCGGCCGGAGTCACGGTCGGGGACCGTACCTCGCACCTGCGGACGACGTCGGGCCAAAGCTCGAGAAGCTCCTATCAAAGCCCCAAAGTGATCAGCTGCCCGCGGATTCTGGAACGCCTCGCGCCGCCCGCGGGTGCCCGCCGGCGCGATCGCCGCCGCCGCGGCAAGGGCGGGAGCCCCTATGGGGCCGCCCTCGGAGATGAGCAGGGGTAAAGGAACCGCGGTCGCAGCCGTCGGCCGCGGTTCCGCTCCCGGACGGAGGGCTCTCCGCTCGACGCGACTGACCTATGGGCCACCCCGGCCCATCTCGCGCTGGATGTCGTCCTCGGAGATCGGCTTGGCGTCGTGGTGGGCGCCCCACCCGTGGAAGAAGAGGCCGATGCCCCAGCCCCCGATGACGAATATCGGCCAGAAGAACCCTGCGCCGGTGGCCGCCCAGACTCCGATGAGCGCCAGATTGACCACCAGATAGACCACCATGTGCGTCCTGAAGTCACGCTTGGCCTTCACCCGCCGAATGGCTTGCTCGCGTACGTCTGACTCATCGCCCATTGCTGTCCTCCTTGTCATCGCTCCCTCCTCGGGTCAGGGACGGGTCGGGGTCGCCCTCCCGAACCGACACTCTCTGGGGCGGTGCAGCGCGGCGTCGTGCCTATTCCGCTTGCGGCTTACGGAAAGACCGCGCGCGTCGTCATGCGAGCCACTTCGGCGCGGCGACGACCCATCTGGCGACCTGCCGCTTGGCGACATCGATCGACGGGGCGCGACGTCGGACACCGTGCGACGCTTCGTCGCGGCGAAGGCCGAGGCAATGGGGGCGATGGCCGCGCTGCCTGGTCAGCGAAGACGATCAGCAATGCCCTCGCCGTCGCGGAGCCGATCTTCGCGGCAGTCAACGATGAGCAACCGGCGGTACCCCGCCGAGCGGGTGAAGCCGCCGCAGCGGGGGTCACCGCTGGGACGCGGGCCGCACCGGGTGTTCTGCGAACCGGTCCAGAATGACCCAAGCCCCGTCGTTGACGGGGCTTCAATGAGTAGCGGGGGCAGGATTCGAACCTGCGACCTTCGGGTTATGAGCCCGACGAGCTACCAGACTGCTCCACCCCGCGACGGACAATGCAAAATAGGGCTCCGCCCGGTGGGAGTCAACTCTCCGGTGCGTCGAGAACCGGCGCTCCGACCCGGGCCCACCCCGGCCGGACGACCCCGGCGTAGACCCCGAACAGGTTCTCGCGCCGGGAGGCGATGTTCGCGAGCACGTCGGTGTTGCGCTCGAGGGTGTCCGGGTCGAAGGTCGTGACCGCGCAGCGCTCGGTCGGGGAGACGATCTCGATGACCGGGCCACCGGGTCCCAGCTCGAATCGTCGGCCGATCCAGTCGGCCTCGGCAAAGGGCTCGTCGTCGTCAGCCTCGACGACGACGTTCGCCCGGAACCGCCGCCGGTCCAGCTCCGGATCGCCGACCCACTCGGCCATCGTCGCCAGCGACGCCGTGGTCACCAAATGCAGGGGCGCGGCGTCGTGGACGGCGCCGGCGCTGCGGGCCATGCGTGCCGGCCGGCCGACCGCGGCCGACAGGGCGCGGGAGAGCGCGGGATCGTCCGGGGCGAACACGGTGCCCGCCGGATCGCGTATCTCCAGGTGGGCGTCGGCGTCGCCGCCCCGATGCCGCGCGTGGAATCCCAACAGCGCCGAGTGGCGGCGCGCGCTGAGGGCGCCCCCGTCCTCGTCGATCACCGCGTGTCGCCGGTCGCCCAGGACGCCGATCGGACCGATGAATGACTCGCGGAGGCGCTCGCCCCCGAACGACTTAACCGGGAAGCGCCAGAGGTCCGATATGAGGCCCGCGCGCCCGCTCAGCGCATGATGGCGAAGACGATCACGATGATCAGCAGGATCGCCAGGCCCGCGTACGTCGGGCGCAGGATCTTGGCGCGCACCGCGGCGATCTCGCGCATGCGCTCCGCCCGCGCTTCGGGAGAGGTGTCGACCTCCCCCCACTTTCCGTCATCATCATCCCAGCTCATTGTCCTCAGCCTACAACGACGAAGGGGCCCCGACCGGGGCCCCTTCTGAGCTGGTGGCTGTCGGCCGCCTGAGCCGGGCTACGCCACCTCGCGCAGCTTCTGCGACTCCGCGAGGGTCGCGAGCTTCTGGAGCGACTGGTTCTCGATCTGGCGGATTCGCTCGCGCGTCACGTTGAACGTGCGGCCGACCTCGTCGAGCGTGCGCGGGTGTTCACCGCCCAGCCCGTAGCGAAGTTCGAGGACCCGGCGCTCGCGGTAGCTGAGGCTGTCCAGCACCCCCTTGAGCGCCTCGGCCCGCAGTACGCCCTCGGCGGCGTCCTCGGGCGAGGGCGCGGCGTCATCCGAGACGAACTGGCCGAATTCCGACTCCTCGTCGTCGCCGACCGGCTTCTCGAGCGAGACCGGGGTCTGGGCGCTGCGCTTGATCGACTCGATTTCATCGGTCGGGAGCTTGACGATCTCTGCGATCTCCTCGGTCTTGGGCTCGCGTCCGAGCTCGGCGATGAGGCGCCGCTCCGCGCGGTTGATCTTGTTGAGCTTCTCCACGACGTGCACCGGCATGCGGATGGTCCGGCCCTTGTCGGCGAGCGCCCGCGCAACCGCCTGGCGGATCCACCACGTGGCATAGGTCGAGAACTTGTAGCCCTTGCGGTAGTCGAACTTCTCGGCGGCGCGGACGAGGCCCAGCGTCCCCTCTTGGATGAGGTCGAGGAAGGCGAGACCCTGATTGCGGTAGTTCTTGGCGATGGAGACCACGAGCCGCAGGTTGGACTCGACCATGACCTGCTTGGCGTCGAGGTCGCCCATCTCGATGGCCTTGGCCAGCTGGACTTCCTGCTTCGCGGTGAGCAGCGGGATCTTGCCGACCTCGCGCAGGAAGAGCTGGAGTGAGTCGGTGCTCGTCTCCGCCTTCAGGTTGAGCTTGCGCGGGGTGGGGCGCTCGGCCTCCTTCGCGAGCTTGGCCCGCCGGGCATCGGCCTCGGACTCCTCGAGGAGGTCGATTCCGCGTTCTTCGACGTGCTTGTAGAGGGCCTCGGCGCCCCCGTCATCCAGGTCGAAGCCGGCCACGGTCTTGGCAATCTCATCCAGGCCGAGGAAGCCCTGTTCGGACCCCTTGTCGAGAAGGCTCTGAACCTCCTCCAGTTCGACCAGTTCGCTGAGCGTCACGTTGTTTCTCCTTCGACCTTTCCGTGTCTCACCGGCGGGTCATTCCCGCCAGACCCGCTTCGCCCACGGGGGCGCGGCGCAGTCCGTTTTCGCCCCCGGGCTGCTGGAAGGCATACCCGGCGGTGCCTCCTCATCGGCAGACGCGGCCCGGCCCTTTACCCCCAATTTGGGTGATTCTGAACCAGATGGACGGCGAACTCAGAGACTTCCCCAAAATGCGACCACGGGTACTTCACCCCGAGTCAGGCTTAAATGCTCGCAGCAGCCGTTTAAGGAGCGATTAACGGCAGAGAGGGTGTTGGTGAACCCGAGATGTGAATTGCCGCTCGAGAGCGCCGGAATCCCCGGTTGGGGTTCATCCGGGCCCGATCTCCTCGACCTTCGGTCAGGGCGGGAGGAGCGTGCTCCACAGGCCGGCAGCCTCCAGGCCGACCGCGATCGCCAAGGCGAGAGCGCCGCCCAGGACGACGGGAATGATGGCCGCCGCCCCGCCGGAGTCCTCATCGACGGGATCTTCCTCGAGGACCCTCTCCGGTGCCGTCCCGTCGGGGGCCGTCGCGTCGGCGATCGGGGCCGCGGGCGCGGGCTCCGCCCGGGTGGTCTCGGTCGACACGCCCGCCGGATCAGCGGCGACGAAGGCCGCCTCGGATGCGGGTGGGGCGGCCGGGCCCCCGTCGGGCTCAGGCGTGGGCGCATCGCCCTCAGCGGGTCGCGACCCGGGTGCCGGGAGCGGGAGGTCGATCCAGAATGACCCGTCCGAGTCGGGCCCCGCGCCTCCCCCGGATCTGTCCGAGTTCGTGCTCAACTGATTCCTCGTGCTCTGTTCAGTGGTGGGGGATGGGCCTGCCTGGCCATGCCCACACGGCGATGGTTGCACACGGATCGCGGATGACCACCCGCGATCGGAGGGTCAGCCTCCGTCGATCCCGCGGCGGATCTCGCCGACGAGCTGTCCGGCGGCGAGCCCGAGGGGGCTCCGGGCGTTCGTGCGCCGCGTCTGCTCCCACGCCTCGAGGGCGACGGCTGTGTCGCGTTCGTAGACCGCGAGCCACCCTCGGTTGAACGTGACCACCTGATCCCCGGGGCGCTCTTCGGCGAGGGCTGCGAGCTCGGCGGTCGCCCGGGCCCGCCCCTCGCTCCCGGAGGCGGCGTCGACCATCAGCAGGCCCACCCGGGGCGCGCTGGAGTCGGGGTCGGCGGCCGCTGCCCGCTGGTAGGCCTCGGCCGCCGACCGCCCGTCCCCGACGGACTGGTAGGCGGCGCCCAGATGCAGCAGCAGACCCGCATCATCGTTGCCGGCCAGACCTTCCAGGGCTTCGACGCGCTCTTCGCGCATGAGGTTGACGACCTGCGGCGGAGGGAGATCGTTGAGGACCAGTGACAGCGGCGGCAGCTCGCTCGGTCGTCCGGTCAGTTCGGCACCCGGCTCGACGATCGCGCCGACTTGGATCGGCTGCGCCTCATCGATCGGCCCGGCCCCGACCGGCGAGTCGAGCGCGCGGGCGCCGAAGAAGGCAACGAGGGCGGCGACGGCCCAGGCCCCGCCCACCATGGCGAACCTGCGACCGCGCCGCGCGGACGAGTTCTCGACGCTCACCGGCGCACCATCGCACTTGGCGCCCTGAAGATCATGGCCGGCCGGTCCCCGGGGGCCGATCGACCCCGGGGCGTTGGTACCCTCGCCCGGTGAGCGGGAACCCCGACTGCCCGGTGTTGGCGACGGCCGAGATCGTGTCAGGCAAGTGGACGCTGCTCCTCTTGCGCGACCTCGCCGCGGGGCAGCGTCGCTTCAGCGAGCTGGAGCGCTCGATGTCCGGGATCAGCCCGCGGACGCTCTCGCAGAGGCTGCGGCTGCTGGAGGACCAGGGCATCGTGTCGCGGGCGTCGTTCTCGGAGATGCCGCCCCGGGTCGAGTACCGCCTGACCGAGAAGGGGGAGGCCCTCACGCCCATCCTCGAGGAGATGCGGCGATACGGGGAGCGCTGGCTGGCGGCCGGGGCGGATCCGGCGCTCAGCCCGGACGCCGCGAGCGCATCAGACGGATCGGGAGACTGAGCGTGTGGGGCAGGCGCCGCCCCAGAACCTCACGGAACTCGTTCCGTCCGGCGTCGCTGAGCATCAGGACCATCGTCGTCCGCGCGAAGAAGTTCCAGGCCTGCTCCTCGTCGTGCATCTCGAGGATGAGCATTCCGTCGCGCTCCTCGGGGCGCAGCAGGTTGCTCGCTTCGAAGGCCGCCCGGTCGGGCCGCTCATGCGGGATCGTGGCCCGGCTCGCGCGCCCCGCCAGGGCCCCCGGCGCGTGCCGGGCGACGACGGCGTTCAGCGCTCCCATGAGTCCGGAGTCGATCGGCCTCAGCTGATCGAACGCCATCACGCTCGCGACGAAGCGCCCGCCGGGACGCAGGACCCGGTGGACCTCGCGGAGGGTTGCCTCGAGATCCCCGACCTGATCGAGCACCAGGCTCGCCACGGCGAAGTCATAGCCCCGATCCTCGATGCCGACGAGGTTCTCGGCCCCGGCCCGGCGGTAGATGACGTTCGGATAGTCGCTGGTGCGCTCCCGTGCCATCTCGAGCGCCTCAGGGCTGGGGTCGGTGCCGACCGCGGACCCCTCAGGGCCGACGATGTCCGCGCACGCCCGTGTGGACGCCCCACTCCCGCACCCGATGTCCAGCACGCGCTCGCCCTCGACGGGCCCGGCCCAGAGGATCAAGCTGCGATAGAGCTCCATTCCGCCGCTGCCCTGGAGCAGGGCCAGCGATTCTTCGGTCGCGGCGGGGTCGACGGCGGCGACGGCCCGGTTGAGGGCGGTCTCGAGCGACCCTCGCAGGCGCTCGCCCTGCGCGAGCCGCTCGCGGATTTCATTGAGCCTGGCCTGGGGGCTGCTCGCCTCGCCGAGGGGAGCGTCCGCCGTGGCCTCGGTCGCCTGTCCTGCTTCTGTCACGCCCGACAGGCTACCCGGCCGTGTCTGCGGCGCCCTCGAGCGCCGCGACGATCCGGTCGAGTCCGGCCAGGTCGACCGGCTCGGGATCGAGTGCGGCCACGCGAGCGACGGGCGTCGAAGGGAACTCCGCCTCCACGACCGCGGCGTGGTCCTCGGCCCGGCGCCGGGCATCTCGCATCGCGGCATCGTTCGCCATCGCGCGCCGGGCCAGATCATCGGCGTCGACCGCGTTCGCGTCGCGAAGCCGGCGGGCGAGTTCGCTCTCGTCCGCGGAGTCAGCGCCGGCATGGGGGGGGAAGCGGTTGAGCACGACCAGGCGGGGCTGGATCTCGTCGGCGACCAGGCGGGCGCGGAGGGCGCGCGCGTCCGCCAGCGGCACCCGGGCCGGCGCCGAGATCAGGCAGTAGGCGGTCAGCTCGGAGCGGAGCAGGTCACCGACCAACCGCGCCCGGGCGGAGAAGCCCTCACGCATTCCGTCAAAGGCGCCGACGAACTCGCGCAGCTCGCCGAGCAGTCCGGCGCCGGTCAGCCGCTCGACAACGCCGAGGATCGCCGACGATCCCACGTCGACGATCTGCCGCAGCGGATTCCCTCCCCCACCACCGCCGGCCGTGAGGATCTTGAGGGCCCGTGCCTCCATGGCCCGCGTGATCCGGGCCGGCGCGTCGAGGAAATCCACCGAGTTCTGGGCCGGGGGAGTGTCGAGTACGACCAGATCGAAGCGTGGGTCCTCGTGGAGTTCGTGGAGACGCTCGACCGCCATGAACTCCTGGGAACCCGCCACCGACCGCGACATGTGGCGGTAGATGCGATTGCCGAGTATCCGTTCTCGCTGGGCGGCGTCGACTGCGTGCCGGGCGATCAGGCGGTCGAACGTCGCGGCGGCATCAAGCTGCAGGGCCCAGAGCTGGCCCGGACCGACCTCGGCCACGCGCCGCGGCTCGTCGTCGAGGCCATCGAGGCCCAGCGCCCCGGCGAGCCGACGGGCGGGATCAATCGTGACCACGGCCACGCGCTCGCCGGCCCGTGCCCGGGCCAGGGCGATCGCTGCCGAGACGGTCGTCTTGCCGACACCGCCTGCGCCGAGGCTCACGGCGACCCTGCTGCCGGCGAGCGCCTGTCCGATCACGCGGGGCTCTCCAGGCTCGCGGCGGCGAGCGCCCACAGCCCGTCAGCATCGACCTCGCCCGGAAGTGCGGGGAGTTCGGTCAGAGTGTCGATCCCGGTCGCCATCCGCAGCTCCCGGCGTAACCGCTCGTCGTGGGCGCGCCGGCGGATGGCATCCACCGCCCGCGCAGCCACGTCGCCCTCGGGACCGCCCTGCGCGGCGACGGCCTCCAACGCGGCAGCCTCCTCGGGGTGGAAGACGCCCGGCTGCATCCGGTTGAGGACGACGCTCGGCTCGGGCAGGCCCATCTCCCGCAGGGCGCCCACCGCATCGATCGCTTCGGCGACGGCGAGCTCGGTGGGGATCGTGACGATCTTCAGGCTGGTCACGGCGGGATCGCGCAGCGCCGCGTCGAGCGGCGCGGCCCGCTCGCCCAGCGGTCCGCCCGCCGCGACGACGACGGCGTCCGCCGGGGCGCCCAGCAGGGCAAGAGCATGGCCGGTCGACGGGAGATCTACGAGGGTGCGGCTCCAGCGGGCGTCGCCGGCGAGGGCCCAGACGCGGTCCAGGCTCACCAGCTCGGCGACGCCGGGCGCGGCGCGGGCGAACTCGGCCAGGGCGCCGCTGCGGGTCAGCCGGGCGATCAGCGGTCCGATCGCCAGGTTCTCCCGGAGGTGGCGCTCGGCCTCCGCCTCGGGGTCGATCGAGAAGGCCGACAGGCCGGGCATGATCTCGCGGGGCTCATCGCGTGCGGGGGGCGCGCCGAGCATCTCGGGGATGACGGCCCGCTCCGCCAGCTCGATCACCAGCGTGGGCACCCCCGCACGGGCCGCGGCCATGCCGAAGGCCGCGGTCACAGAGGACTTGCCCGTACCCCCTTTGCCCAGGATCAGGTTCAGCTGCGGCCGCTCGACGCTCACGATTCTTCCGTCGCCTCCAGGGCCTCGAGGCGGGCAGAGATGATCCCCGCAAGGGCGTCATCGTCCAGGCCGGCGGCGAGCTCGCGTGCGCGCTCGAAGCGATCGCGGGCTTTCTCGCGGGCCACCGCGCCGCCCCGGTTCTTGAGGATGTTGTCGCCGCTGAGCAGGAGCCTGCGGATCTCGCGCGCGGCATCAGACATCGACGAGTCGCCCCTCCATCACCGGTAGGACGCGTCCGCCGACGCTCACCTCCCGGGGGTCGCCACCGGGAGCGTCCACCGCCACGTCGACCCGTCCGGGACGGCGCAGCATCGCGCCCTGCCATACCGTCAGCTCCAGTGCGCCGGCTTCGGCGAGGCCGGCAGCGGCGAGGCAGGCGCCCAATGCGCCGGCCGCGCTGCCGGTGACCGGGTCCTCAGAGATGCCCAGCCCGGGCGCGAAGTGCCGGACCCGGACCCGTGCGACCCCGTGCGAGGCGGCGATCAGGCTGTAGGCGCTGATGCCGATCCAGCCATCGCGCTCGCCGAGGCGCCTGAGCGCGGCCAGGTCGGGCTCGGCGTCGGCGAGTGCGGCGTCATCGGCGACCGCGAACATCGCCTGGGGCACGCCCGTGCTCCAGACGCGTGCGGGCGCGGTCTCGCCTGCCGCCGCGCCGCAGGCCGACGCCAGCTCCTCCGGGTCCAGGAGCGCGCCGGCCTCCGGTGGGGCTTGGATCATGTTGCCTCCGGCGCGGTCGGCCTGTACCGACAGCGGCCCGACCCCCGTCTCGAGAACACCGCGTCCGGCCATCAGTCCAGCGTTGTGGAGCACCCACGCCGTGCCCACCAGGGGATGTCCGGCCATGGGGAGCTCGCTCTCGGGCGTGAAGATCCGTACCCGGTGGTCACCGCCCTCGCGCGCGGTGCAGACGAATGTCGTCTCCGAGATGCCGAACTCCGCCGCGATGTGCCCCATCTTGTCGTCGCTGAGGCCGTCGGCGTCGCCGACGACGGCCAACTGGTTACCGGTCATGGGTCCGGTGGCGAACACGTCGACCCAGGTCACGGGAGTCATCGGCATCCTGCGGCCTGCGGAGACGGGTCGGGCACGGCGGACAGCCTACGTGTCCCCAGAACCCAGATAGTCGGCGACGATCGCGCGGATCGCGGCCGGTTCCTGAGCGGACGGGGAGGGCCGGCCGTGGACATCACACGACCAGAGCCGGGGGCGCGGCGCGGCCACGTCGTCGAATCGCCAGTCGAGCCCTTCCTCGCCGTCTGCGAGGCGCTCGGCGAGCCGACCCAGTGGCAGCCGCGGAGGGAGGGGGCGGGATGCGAAATCGACCCATGTCTCGTAGCGGTAGCGCAGCGTCGTACCGCCGCCTCCGACCGTCAGGACCCGGCTCATCGGCGTGCGCGCCATCAGGGCCAGGTCGTCGATCGGCTCATCGGTCTCGACGATCGCGAGATCGGCCGCCGGGTCCTCCTCGAGTGAGACCATCCCCTCGTCGAGTCGGGCCAGGTCACGCGTGACGCTCGTCCAGCGTGGCTGCCACAACTCGGTGAACCGCTCGGGATCCTCGAGTACCCGGCGGACGCGGGGTAGGACCTCGGCGTAGAGTGCCCCGGCGGGGTCCGTCCCGAGAGCCTGGCGCAGCGCCCGCCGGACGCCGGGCAGTGGGGTTGTCGGCGCCTCAGCGAGAGCCATCACCGCGATGGCGCACCATGCCGCCTCCGGACGGGACCAGGTCGCGAAGTCGCCCGCCGCCGCGGCGGCGCAGGCGAGGGACCGCGTTGGGTCGCCCCGGCCGGGCTGTTCCATGAGCAGCCACAGCCCGAACACCCCGTCCTCGTCGTAGTGGTCATTGGTCAGCACGACGTCGACGGCCTCCCGCCCGGCATCGGGCAGATCGAGGAAGCGATCGACGATCGCGGTGCTCGTGTCGGCGCGCAGCTGAGCGGGCGATCCGGCGTCGGGATGATGCGACAGCGTCAGCAGGGTGCCGTGTGTGGCTCGCGCGTCGACGACCGCGTTGGGGCGTCCCTTCAGGTTCTCCCAGGAGACGAACGCCGACCCTGGCGCGATGCGCGGAAGCGTTGACGGTTCCTGTGGAGATTGGTCGGGCATCGATGGCGGCAGCGCGCGCGTCTAACATAGACGTGTGGTTCTCATCGCCGCGATCATCTTCGCCCTCTGCCTGCTCGCCGGTCTCCTGATCGCCGCCCTCGCGGCGCTCGGGCTCTGGCGGACGGTCAAGCGCCGGGGCGGGGAGGTCGCGATGCACATCGAGCCCATCTCCGCGGGCGGTGCGGCAGCCGACGCCGGCGCCGCGCGCCTCGAACAGCGGCGCGTCCAGCTCGAGGACGCCCGTGGATCCCTGGCGGCGCAGGCCCAGGTTGCGGCGCTGCTCGGCCAGGCCGCCGCCGCCGGGTCGATCATGGTGGTCTTCCCCCTCCGGTTCCTCATCCGCCGCTGAGCGCTCCGCCGCACATCGCAGTCGTCGACATCGGGTCGAACTCGACGCGCCTGTTCCTCTGCGACGGCCGCGACCCGGACGGTCCGCGCGGCGAGCGTCGGACCACCGTCACCGGACTCCGCGCGGGGGCCGCCCCGGGGGGTGAGCTCGCCCCGGAGGCGCTGAGACGACTGGCTCGGTGTCTCGCCGACTTCGGCGCTGAGATTGAGCGTTTCGGCGCTGATCAGATCATCGTCGCCGGGACCAGCGCGGTACGGGATGCCCCCAACCGCCGGGAGGTCGCCACCCTGGTCGAAGGGGCTCTCGGCGCCGTCCTGCGGGTGCTCACCGGCGAGCAGGAGGCGGACGTCGCCTACCGGGGCGCCGCGCTTTCCGCAGTCGGCGGCCCCCGCGCGGTCGTGGACGTGGGCGGCGGGAGCACCGAGATCATCGCGGGCAGCGCCGCAGGGCCCGGCCCGATGGTCAGCCTGGACATCGGATGTGTCCGGTGCACCCGCGGCGCGATGGCCGCCGATCCGCCGGGCGCCGCCGCCGCCCGCGGGCTCTTCACGGATGTGCGCGCGGCCGTGGTCGATTCCGCGCCCGTGCTCGATCACGATGGAGCGGTGCTCGGTGTCGCGGGCACCTTCACGACCCTGGCGGCCCTCGAGTTGGGCGCGTACTCGCCCGACGCCGTGGACGGATACCGGCTCTCCCGCGCCGGCATCCGTCGCCGGGCCGAGTCGCTCTCCCGCCTCACGATCGACGAGCGCCGTCGCCTTCCCGGTCTCGAGCCGGCCCGTGCGCCGGTGATCGCAGCGGGCGCCGTCATCGTGGCTGCCGTCGCCGATGCTCTCGACGTCGACGAGATCACGGTGAGCGAGCGCGATCTGCTTGACGGTCTGGCCCTGTCGGTCCTCCCGGAACCGCCACGAACCTCCTAGTCTGTGAGCCATGGCGGATCAGCCGCAGAAGAGGAGAGGCCGGTCGACCGGGGCCGGTTACGACCCGCGCCTGGCCGGACTGGACGGACTCCGCCATGCGACCGAGTCGGAGACGGTCAAGCGCCCGCCGGCGCGGAGCAACATGCTCGCCACCCTCGCCAACTCCCGCCACATCCGCCATGAGCAGATCCTGGAGCGCTGGCCGGTCCTGGCCGAGCCGTGGGCGCGCATGGTCGAGCGCACGCGGCTCGAAGCCATCGACCGGACCCCGGGGGCCGCGAGTTTCGGCCGTTGAGGGCGGTTCCACTCCTGCCGGAGTGGCGAAACGGGTAGACGCGGGGGACTTAAAATCCTCTGCCCGCGAGGGCGTCCGGGTTCGAGTCCCGGCTCCGGCACTCTTCACCTTGATAATCGATTCATCTAACCCTCGACTCAAGGGTTAGAAGTATCAAATAGCCGGCATAAATAGGGCTCAGCCGACTGTCGATCACGTCTTTGTCGACTCGGCCCGCCGACCGTCATGGCGCCGGGCGGCGCCGCGAACGAGCCCTGGGCGGGGCGGCAGGCGGGGTCCGGGGCGCCGGCACGGGCGGCCGGGATCCGGGCCACCCGGTGTGCGCGTCGCGTCCGGCAGTGCCGGCGG
>JAHEIS010000153.1:0-1835 GCA_024639225.1 Actinomycetes bacterium
CTCATGCGTCCGCGCCGGATCGCCCGGTTGCTCGAGGCGCTCGGACCGCGGATCGGGCCCGCCACCGAGATCAGCATGGAGGCCAACCCCGAGAGCGTCGACGCTCGTGCTCTTGCCGGCTACCGTGCGGCCGGCGTCACACGGCTCTCCTTCGGCGCCCAGAGCTTCTCGCCGCGACTGCTCGCCGCCCTGGACCGACAGGCTCGCCCCGAGCAGGTGCGGGATGCCGTCCGCTGCGCCCGCCGGGCCGGATTCGACAGCGTGAGCATCGATCTCCTGTTCGGAGTGCCGGGGCAGGAGGGCGCCGATCTCGACCGCGATCTCGCCGAGGTCCTCGCGCTCGCTCCTGATCACGTGTCCTGGTACGAGCTGGAGATCAAGCCCGCGACGGCGCTCGCGCGGATGGGAGTGCCCCCGGCCGACGAGGATGCCGCGGCAGACGCCTACCGCCACGTGGTCGAGAGCCTCGAGGAGGCCGGCTACCGCTGGTACGAGACGGCGAACTTCGCGCGACCCGGATCCGAGTGCCGGCACAACCTGGCCTATTGGAGCGCGGCCGACTATCTCGGCGTCGGCATCGGCGCCGTCAGCACGATCGCGGGCGAGCGTCGCCGAAACCTCCCCGGACTGGAGGACTACATCGCCGACCTCGCCGCCGGTCGCGAGCCGCGCCGCGAGCGCGAAGCGCTGGACGACGACACCCGTCGCCGCGAACGGTGGATGCTCGCGCTCCGGCGCGACGACCCTCTCGATCTCGACTGGGCCGGGCCTCCGGATCGACCCGAGGCTCTCACCCGGCTCCGGCATGCGGGGTTGATCGGGGGCGATCCTGATTGCCCGGCCCTCACCCGCGAGGGCCGGTTCGTACAGAATGCGGTCCTGCATGAGCTCATCGAGTACGCCTGACCGTCGCACGCCCGCGCTGAGCGCCGAGCTGAGCCCCCGCCAGCGGGCGATCCTCACGGCGGTCGTCGAGGACTTCATCGCCACCGGCACCGCGGTGGGCAGCAAGAACATCGCCGGCACGCGGGGACTGTCGGTCAGCGCCTCCACGATCCGAGCAGAGCTGGGCCGCCTCGAGGAGATGGGCCTGCTCAACCAGCCCCACACGTCGGCGGGGCGGGTCCCCACCGATCTGGGCTACCGCCACTACAGCGAGGAGCTGCTCGAGGACCCGGGCAAGCTGCCGGCACGGGTCGAGCGGGCGCTCAGCCTCGACGAGGTCCGGCGCGAGGTCGATCAGGCGCTCGGTCAGCTCGCCGAGGCCCTCACCCAGGCCACCAACCTGCTCGGCGTCGTCACGTCACCCGCCGCGACGACGACCACGATCCGCCGAGTCGAGGTCCTCGCGCTCCAGCCCCAGCTGGTCATGGTCGTCGTGATCACCTCGACGGGCGGCGTCATCAAGCGGGTTCTGGCTTTTGACAGCCCGATCGAGCAGGCGGTCGCCGACTGGGCCGGGGACTTCCTCAACGAGCGCCTCACCGGCGAGGGTGTGGGATCCCGACGCGCACTGGGCCGGCTCATGGAGGAGGGGTTGTCCGGGCGCGAGCGCGAGATCATCGACGCCCTCGCTCCGGCGGTGACCGAGCTGGAGGACAGCGAGGAGTGCGTCATCCACGTCGGCGGGCGCTCTCATTTCCTCAGCGCCCAGCGGGCCGGCGACGTGGCGACGATCGATGCCCTCATGACGACCCTCGAGGAACGCTACGCGCTGCTCGAGATCCTGCGCTCGACCCTGGACCAGAACGAGGTCTATCTCCGGGTCGGCTCGGATCTCGGCGGGCGGCGGCTGGCAGGGATCTCGATGGTGGCGGCCAACTACGGCGTTGCCC
>JAHEIS010000153.1:1845-4176 GCA_024639225.1 Actinomycetes bacterium
CCCACCGCAACCTCGGCACGGTCTCGCTGTTCGGCCCGAGCCGCATGAACTACCGGCTGGCGATCCCCGCTGTCCAGCGGGCGGCCAGCATCCTGTCGGAGTACGTCGACGAGGTCTACGAGTGAACGACGAGATCATCAACGACGACCGGGTCGAGATCCTCGAGGTCTGGCGGCGACCGATCGCCGCCGATGAGAGCGCGGCCGTGCGCGTCCTGGCGAAGGTCGAGGCCGGGCAGCCGGGGCCCGATGAGTATGCGGTCGGCATCAGCACCATGCCCGAGGCCCAGCTGTCGCCACTGCTGGACGAGGCGGAGCTCTTCACCGGTCTCACCTATGCCGAGTCGCACTGGGTGGCCGCGGTCATCGCCAGCGTCGCCGAGCGGGCTTCGGACGCCGAGACACTGCTGTTCGACCTGCGCGTGCCCGTCGAGCTCTCCTGGCGCGAGGTTGATCTCACGAGCGAGGTCGTCGAGCCCAGCGGCGTCCACTCCCAGCCGCTTGTCCCCTGGCATCCCGAGGACAAGCAGAGCGGCAACAGCTACGCGATCGCCCTCTACACGCTCGACTGCGGCCACCAGGCGGTCGAGGTGCTCCGCCAGGACCCCGACGCGGCGCCGTTCTGGTTGCGCGTCTCGGCCGTCGACCACCTCGCCGCGCGCGACGCCCGGAGCCTGATCCGACTGCTGCGCGAGGCGAGCCAGCTCGATGAAGGGCGCGCCCTGATGGAGGCCGCCCAGGACAACCTGGCGACCCACCCCGATCCTGAGGACGACTATTAGCCCGCCGGTCCGAGCGGACACCCGTGCGGCGTTGGCGTCCGCCGTTGCTAGCCTCATCGCACTGAATGCCTGAGGACTACTACGACCTGCTGGGCGTTCCGCGGGACGCCTCGGACGCGGACATCAAGAAGGCGTTCCGGCGGCGCGCGCGCGATCTCCATCCCGATGTGAACCCGGAGGACCCGGAGGCCGAGGCCCGGTTCAAGGAGGTCGCGGCAGCGTACGAGGTCCTCTCGGATCCGGCCACGCGCGAAACCTATGACCGCCTCGGCCACGACGGGCTCCGCGGTGCGGGGGGCGGCCCGGACTTCACGGGCGCAAGCGTGCAGGACATCTTCAACGCCTTCTTCGGTGGCGACATTTTCGGCGGTGAGTCCGGCCCGGCGAGCGGTGAGGACGTCGGCGTGGCGGTCGAGATCGGCTTCATCGAGTCCGCGACCGGTACGACGCGCACGATGCCGCTGGAGCTGGTCACCGTCTGCTCGACCTGCGAGGGCGACGGCGCCGCCGAGGGCGCCGACCTCGAGGACTGTGCCGAATGTGACGGCCAGGGCCGGGTGCGGCGCATCTCCCGGAGCGTCTTCGGCGAGATCGCACGCGAGAGCCCCTGTCCGGTTTGCGCCGGTCGCGGCCAGATCCCCTCCGAGCGCTGCGCGACCTGCGCCGGGCGCGGCCGTCGCGTCGAGGCGCAGGACGTTGAGGTCCAGATCCCTCCGGGCATCGCGACCGGCCAGCGCATCGCGCTTCGCGGCAAGGGGCACGCGGGCGAGCCCGGCGGGCGGAACGGCGATCTCTACGTCAGCGTGTCGGTGCGTGCTCATCCGGAGATGGAACGCGACGGACTCGACGTCGTCACCACGATCAGCCTGCCCGTCACCGACGCGATGATGGGCACCACCATGACCGTGAGCGGGCTGGAGGGGGAGAGGGAGATCGACATCCCCGCGGGGGTCCAACCGGGCCAGCAGATCATCATCCGCGGCGCGGGTTTTCCTGCCATCCAGGCCCGCGGTCAGGGCGATCAGCGGATCATCGTCGACGTGAAGGTGCCGCGGGTCAGCAGCGCCGAGGAGCGCGAGGCGGCCGAGGCGCTCGCCGCGCTGCTCGAGCCCGGCAACTATGAACGCACCGAGGAGAACAGCTTCTTCGACCGGATCCGCCAGGCCCTGCGCTGAGGCGCCCCGTCGGCATGGCCTCGGTCCCGTGCGACGCTCTGTGCATCGCCCAGCGCCTCTCGCACCCTCCCCGGTCCCCCCGGTGTCATCACTGCGCCGCCTCCGACTGATCGCCCCCGCAACGGCGGCGGCCGACCTGCTGGTCCTCGTCGGTGACTTCGCCGGGGGATGCCGGGAGAGCGATCTCGGTGACGGGCGGGTCGCGCTCGACTTCTGGAGCGACGACCCTCAGGCGGAGGTTGAGCTCGAGCGCGGCGTCCGAGCCGCGGGGCTGGACCTCACGCTCAGCTCGAGCCCCGAGCCCTCGGACTGGGAAGGCGCTCTGCGGAAGTTTCATCGCCCCGTCGTGATCTCGGGTCGCCTCCGGCTCCGTCC
>JAHEIS010000060.1 GCA_024639225.1 Actinomycetes bacterium
CGCCCTGACCACTCGGCTCCCGCCTGGCGGCGATCGCGCGTGATCCCGGGCGTGCTGTCGACAACGGCGTCGCGGCGGCCGGTGATCCGGTTGAAGAGGGTCGACTTGCCGACGTTCGGGCGGCCGACGATCGCGACCACCGGCTGTCCGGGCACGACGGAACTGCCCTGCGCGAACGACCGGGCCCCACGGCGGATCGGTGGCTTCGGCGTCACGTCCGGCCCCGGGGAGCGCCACCCAGCCCGACCAGCAGTGGCTCGATGTGGTCCATCATCCGCTCGGCCGCCGCCGCGGCCCGCTCGGAGCGCGACTCGCCCTCGAGGTCGGTCATCGCGATCCGCGGACCGAACGCGACGCGGGCCCGGAAGACTCCCCGATGCGAGCCCCAGATGGCCGCGGGGATGACCTGGACCCCCTCGCCCAGGGCGAGGCTTCCCGCCCCCGGGAACGCGTTTCTCAGAAGTCCGTCCTTGTGACGGGTGCCCTCGGGGAACCAGAGCAGGCACTCCCCGCGGGCAAGCACATCCCGCGCGGCGCGGAACGCGCCGCGATCGGCCTCGCCGCGACGCACGGGGAAGGCGCCTGTCGCCCGGAAGAAGCGCCCGATCGGGGCGACGCGGAAGAGTTCCGCCTTGGCGAAGTAGTAGGTCTGACGGGACCGGAGCGCCAGCCCGAGCAGCGGGGGATCGAAGTGGGAGATGTGATTGCTCACGACGAGGGTCGGTCCCTCGGCCGGAATGTGTTCGGTGCCCTCGCGGCGGAGCCCCAGAGCCAGCGCCGTGGGCGGCGCAAGGACCCAGCGGAGCCCGTACCAGAGGGGTTGGTTGATGCGGGGCGTCTCGCTCATGCCGCGGCCCGGTCGACCACGTCGTCGACCACCTCTTCGATCGTCATCCGGGTCGTGTCGATCACAACGGCGTCATCAGCAGCGTGCAGCGGGGACTCCTCCCGGGTGCTGTCGAGACGGTCGCGGGCCTCCATGTCGCGGCGGACATCAACGAGCTCTCGCATCGAGTCGGCGCTGAGCTCGGCATGGCGGCGCATCGCCCGCACGTCGAGGTCTGCGACGAGGAAGATCTTCAGCTCAGCGTCGGGCCGGACGACGGTTCCCACATCGCGGCCGTCGGCAACCCAGTTGCCGGACCCCGTGATCCGGCGCTGGGCGTCGACCATGGCCATTCGGACCCCCGGGTGAGCCGCGACGACCGATACGTGGTCACCAATGCCCGAGGCCCGGATCTCGACGGTGACATCGTGACCGGCGATGGAGACACGCAGGCCGGAGTCCGCCGGGCTCAGCAGGATCTCCTCGGTCCGCGCCAGCGCCGTGAGCGCGTCACCGTCGGACGGGTCGAGGCCACGATCGAGCGCGAGCCACGTCAACGCGCGGTACATGGCACCCGTGTCGAGGTAGGCGAAGCCCAAGCGCCGGGCGACGGCGCGCGCGACGGTGCTCTTGCCGGCCCCGGCGGGTCCGTCGATGGCGATCATCACGCCGCAGCGCCGAGGGTCGCGAGATCGCGAGCGAAGCCGGGATAGGACACGGCGACGCAGGCGAAGTCCTCGACGGCGACGCCCGTGCCGCTGGCGAGCGCGGCGACCGCGCCGAGCATCGCCAGGCGATGGTCTCCGGCTGCGTCGACCCGGCCGCCGGTGATCGTGCCCGGTCCCTCCACGGTGAATCCATCGGGCCGACCGGCGAGACGGAGTCCGATGCCCTCGAGCGCGGCGGAGGTCGTGGCGATCCGATCGGTCTCCTTGACCCGCAGCTCGGCCGCCCCGGTGACAACCGTGACGCCCTGCGCGTGGGCGCCGAGGAGCGCGACCAGCGGAAGCTCGTCGATGAGCGAGGGAACCTCCTGGGCCTCGACCGACGCCGCCACCAGCTCGGCTCCGCCACGCACGACGATGTCGCCGCACGGCTCGCCGGCGACCCTTCGGGGTGAGGCCACCTCCACATCCGCCCCCATCCGCCGCATCACCTCAAGCAACCCGGCGCGGGCCGGGTTGAGGTTGACGCCCTGCAGCGTGATCTCCGAACCCGGTATGAGGGCGCCGGCCGCAAGGAAGGGGGCCGCCGAGGAGAAGTCGCCCGGCACCTCCAGGTCGGGAAGCTGAATCCCGTCGACCGGACCGGTGAGCCGGCGCGTGAGTCCCTCCCCGGTGAGCGAGACGCCGGCGGCGGCGAGCATGCGCTCGGTGTGATCTCGCGAGGGAGCGGGCTCGCTCACCACGGTCTCGCCCTCGGCGAACAACCCCGCCAGAAGGGCGGCACTCTTGACCTGGGCACTGGCGACGGGCAGGTCATGGACCGTCCCGGCCAGCGGCATGCCGGCGGTGACCTCGACCGGGGGCAGCCCGCCGGGCGCCGTCGAGATCGCCGCGCCGGCCGCCCGCAGCGGATCCGCGACACGGGCCATCGGGCGGCGGCTCAGCGACGCGTCGCCGTCGAGCACAACGGTCCCGGACCTCTGGCCGACGAGGATGCCCATGATCAGGCGCATGAGCGTCCCCGAGTTCCCGCAGTCGATCCGACCGGAGGCCCGCAGACCGCGCAGACCGACGCCGTGGATGACGATCTCATCACCCAGGTCCCCGTCGACGCGCACGGCGCAGGACTGGATCGCGCCGAGGGTTGCGGCGGTGTCCGCCGACTCGAGTGGACGCGCGACGCGGACGGGGCCGTCCGAGACGGCGCCGAGCAGCAGCGCCCTATGGGTCAGGGACTTGTCCGGTGGCACGCGAAGCGTGCCCCGCAGCGCACCGGCCGGGTCGATTCTCACTGCCGCCATCGGCGCCAGCCTAGCGACTCGTTTGCCCGGATCCGGGGGTCGGAGAGATCAGTCGGTGCCGGCGAGCACGTCCCGTGCGGTCTGGAGCAAGTCCCCCGACTCCAGCACGTCGGTCGCGTCGTAGACGACCGGGCAGTCGATGACGACCACGCCCGGGGTCGCTTCGGCCTGCTCCAAGAGTTCGGAGAGCGGATGCTCAAGGTCCACGCGCAGACCGGTCCCGCCGAAGGCCGCGGCCAGAGCGGCGAGATCCGGATTCGTGAGCTCGACGCCCGAGCGCTCACGCCCCTGCTCATCCTGGTGCCAGGCGATGAATCCGTCGGCGTCGTCGCGGACGACGACGATCGTGAGATCGATACCGAGTCGCCGGGCGGTCTCCAGGTCGCCGACGTTCATCAGAAACCCCCCGTTACCGACAACGGCGATCGCCCGATAGCCCAGACGTGCCGCCTCCATGCCGGCAGCCAGGCCGGCCCCCATCGACGCGGTGGCGTTGTCCATCAGAAGGGAGTGGGGATCGGTTGTGATGAAGTGCCGGGCGAACCAGATCTTGTAGAGGCCGTTGTCGAGGGCGACCGAGTGTTCGGGGGTGACGTGCGCCTGGACAGCGCTGACGACGTCAAGTCCGAGGAGGCGTCCGTCGTCGGGCCGGTATCTCGTCGCATCCTCACGCTCGTCGGCCAGGCTCATCCGCACGGCGCCCGACACCCGGTCGCTCCACGTCGTGTCCACGGGTGTGATCAGCGGATGCAGGGCGTCGAGCACGGTCGCGATCTCGCCGGTCAGCTCCCGCTCGGGTATGTACCCGGCGACCACGTGTGCCGGGTCGTGGTGGATATGGATCACGGGCAGCTCCTGCCGGTTCCAGACCTGGGGCGGATGACCGGCGGGCTGATACCCGACGCTCACGATCAGGTCGGCGTGCTCGAAGACGAGGTGGCTGTAGTCCTCGCGGTGCATGCCGAGGCTGGCGTGGGCACGGGGGTGCCGCTCGTCGATGGCGCCCTTGCCCATCTGGGTCGCGATCACACTGATGCCGGTGGCATCGGCAAACCGTGCCAGCGCGGCCGCCACCCCCGGGCGGTTCGCCGCGTCACCGGCGAGGCAGACGGGTCGCTCGGCGGCACCGATCGCCTCGGCGACCCCGGCGAGCGATCCGTCGTCCGGGCGCAGAACGGCCGGGACCGTCAGCGGCGTCCGGCGCGCCCGGGTCGCCGTCGAGGCGACGTCCTCGGGGATCTCCAGCAGCACGGCGTCGCGGTTGATCGCGGCGACCCGGAGGGCATCGAGCGTGTTCTCCGCCGCCAGGCGCGGATCGGAGAGCGACGACGCGGATTTCGTGATCGGCGTGGCGGCGCCGACGACATCGACGATCTGGAAGGGGCCTTCCTCGTTCTCCCGCAGCGATTTCTGGCCGGTGATGACCAGAAGGGGGACACCGATCAGGTGGGCCTGGGCCAACGGCGTGAAGGCGTTGATCGCGCCGGGCCCGAGGGTCACCAGACAGACACCGACGCTCCCGGTGAGCCGTGCGTGGGCGACCGCCATGAAGCCCGCATGCTGCTCGTGCCGGCACACGACCATGCCGATGCCCGCTCGGCGGAGGGCCGAGACGATCGGCAGGTTCTCCTCCCCGGGAAGAGCGAAGACCTCGGACACGTCGTGCGCGACGAGTGCCGCCACGACGTCGTCCGCAGCGCGGCGAGTACTCATCCGGTCAGGCCTTTCGATCGGAGGACGACGTCACAGTGTCTGCCCATCAGAAGGCCGTGTCTTGCGCGAGCGAGCGGGCGACCCGTTGGGCGACCTCGCCGGGCCAGGGCATGCGCTGGACCTGGACGCCGAAGGCGATCTCCGTCGTCTCCCAGACGAGCGTGCCCATCCAGCGTCCGCCCAGCACCCCGGGGACGCCGTTGACGTCAATGATCTCGCTGAGCCGGCCAGGCGCCGGCGGGCTGGCCAGCGGGGCCACCACCTGGCGGACGAGGACCCGCCCGTCACCCTCGCCGGTCCAGGTGCGCAGGAGACCCGGGGGTGCTGAGGGATAGCTGACGTCGGGCTCCACCCGGTAGCGGCTCGGCGTCATGCCCCGCGGAACCCACCCGGGCTCACGGAAGGCGAATCCGGCCTCGAACGCCGCCTCGTCGGCCGACTCCACCCAGCGACCGTCGCCGATCCCGGCAGCCATGCCGTGACCCGCGCCGAGCCGTCCGCTGACGCCCTGGCCGTTGGTCGCCAGGATCGCGATGCCGCCGCGGATCAGACGACCGATCGGCTCGCCGACACTGTTCAGGGCGTCGACCGCCATCACCGTGGCATCGGACGCGAGGCGTTGCACCACCAACCCCCCGGGCCCGACCGATACCGGCTCCGGACGCTCCGGCTCGGACAGCAGGGTCTGGATCGCCGCCGTGCCGGGGGCGACGCGCGCGACCAGCAACCGATCGGGCGTGTGCCCGGGCGCCTCGAGATCGGCGACGCAGGCGATCACCGGCCGCGCCCGGCTGGGCACACCCGGCGGGCAGGCCATGCGGGCGATGATGGCGCCGTCCTGAGGCGCGACCCAGGCGACCCGCACACCCGGGGGGTCACCGGCGGATGACAGGGCGACGATCGCGTGGTCGCCGGTCGCCGCCAGACCGAGCGGCACATCGTGTCCGAGCGCCGTGGCGGCGGTCTCGCGAGCAGCCGTCTCGGAGTCCTCCATACCTGAATCTCAGCACATCCGGGGCGGGAGCGGTCATCGTGTCTATCGTTGGCGCGGTGAGCGACGCCCCTGAACCTCTCTCCTTCACGGTGAAGCGCGGGGACACGAACCTGAGCGGCGAGGTCGCCGGCTCGGGGCCGGCGGTACTCCTTCTCCACGGCGCGACGGGGACACGTCGCTACGTGCTCCACGGCTCGCGCGCTCTGGAGCGCTCGGGCTACCGGGTCATCTCGTACGACGCCCGTGGCCACGGCATCAGCACGGGCCCCCATGATCCGGATGGATACACCTACGACGCCCTCGCCTCCGACGCGCTGGCCGTGCTCGACCACATCGGTGAGGAGCGCGCCGCGCTCGCGGGCCACTCCCTGGGGGCAGCGACGGCGGCCAACATCGCCCTCGCCGACCCGGCACGGGTCGCGGCACTCGTGCTCGTGACGCCTGCACACCGGGGTCGCCCCGCGGGCGATGCCGCGCAGCGGCGCTGGGAGCGTCTCGCAGCGGGTCTCGAACAGGGCGGCGTTCCGGGCTTCGTGGAGGCCTACGGCGAGCCGGCGGTACCCGAGCGCCAGCGCGAGATCATGCTGAAGGTCATCACGCAGCGGCTGGAGCGGCACGTCGACCACGCCGCCCTCGCCGCCTGCCTGCGCGGCGTGTTCCGCGGCGCCGCCTTCGCGGGCATCGACGCCCTGGCCGGAATCTCCGCGCCGACCCTGGTCGTCGCGAGCCACGACACGATGGACCCGGACCACCCCGAGGCGATCGGCCGCGCCTACGCGGCGGCGATCCCCGATGCGACGCTCGTGACCGAGCGTGCTGGCGAGAGCCCCCTCGCCTGGCGCGGCGGATCGCTGGCCAAGGAAATCGCGGACTTCCTGACAGATCACGCGAGCAGCGACGACAACCCCGCGCCGCGCGGTTAGGGCGCACCCCGGGTGCCCCGGCTCGACCACCCGACCGAGGGTCGTCGTGACGAAGCGCTGTGGGCCTGCATCCGAAGGCGCGCACTGAACCTGCTCGACACCCCCGCAATGCCGGCCCCGACGCTCCGCGGCGAACGCCACCGACTGGTGGATGCCCCCGCGGGTTCGCGCTGCTGGCGATCCTGCTGGTCAACGCGGGGATGCGCGCCGCGGGTCTCCGTCAGCCCACGGGGCCGAGCGTGGCGGCAAAACCACGCTCGGCGAGTGCGCCCTGCGCCGCGGACGCAGCGTCCTCCCCGGCCAGGAGCAGGTCGAGCTCGCCTGCGCCGTCTCCCGGGCGCAGGGTGAGATCGTCGATGTTGATATGCGCATGCCCGAGCACGGTCACGATCTCCGAGATCGCCCCCGGCCGATCCGGCACGGCGACGATGAGCTGCCAAGGTGCATCGCCGTCTTCACCGCCCACATCGAGCAGCCGGGAGCGACCGGCGGCGGCAGTCGCGAAGAAGCGCTCGACCCAGTCCCGGTCCCGGTTCTCAAGAGCTTCCGCGACGTCGGCCAGCCGCCCGGCGTAGTCGCCGAGCGCCGCGAGGACCGCGCCCCGGTTGGCGATGAGGATGTCGGCCCACATCGGCGGGTTCGCGCCGGCGATCCGGGTCAGGTCGCTGAACGACGGCCCCGCCGAGCGCAGCGCCTCACGGCCCTCCGGAGCGGTGTCCGCCGCCTGAGCCATCAGCGCGCCCGCGAGGGCATGCGGCAGATGGGAGACGATCGCCATGAGATCGTCGTGGACGCCCGGATCGATCGCGACCGGGCGGGCGCCCACCGACGCGATGATCCGGTGCAGTCGTTCCAGCAGGGTCGGCTCCGCCTCGGGCGAAGGCGTCAGGAACCAGGTCGCGCCCGCGAAGAGATCCGATCGCGCCGCGCCGACGCCGGCGCGCTCGTTTCCACAGATCGGATGGCCGCCGATGAAGCGGTCGCGCTGCCCCGCGCCCAGGGGAGCGACAACGGCGGCCTTGGCTGAGCCGAGGTCGCTGACGACGACGTCGGGACCGGAGGAGGCGAGTACGTCTCCCGCGAGTTCGGCAAGACGCCCGACCGGCGCCGCGAGAAACACGGCCTTCGCGTCGGCGATGGCCGCGTCGAGGCTCGGCGCGGGCACCACGGCCCCCCGCTCCCCCGCCTCGGCGAGAGCATCGGCGTCGGCATCCCAGCCGCGCACCTCGACCCCGGCGCGCTCCGTGAGGGCGAGCCCGAGGGACCCGCCCATCATCCCGACGCCGACGATGGCGACGGGCCCCATCGCCATATCGCTAGACGCCGACCTCGGCGGGCTCGCCGCCGGCCATGACCTTGCCCATCAGGTCCACGCAGCGCCGGACATCCGCCACCCAGGCGTTCATCTGGTCAACGTAGATCGCCTGGGGCCCGTCGCACAGCGCGGTCTCTGGGCTGGGGTGGGCCTCGACGATCAGCCCGTCGGCCCCCGCCACGACGGCAGCGCGGGCCATCGGGAGGATGAGGTCGCGGGTGCCCATCGCGTGTGACGGGTCCACGATCATCGGCAGACGCGACTTCTGCTTGACGACCGGCACAGCGGAAAGATCGAGGGTCGAGCGCGTTGCGTTCTCGAAGGTCCGGATGCCCCGCTCGCAGAGGATGATCTTCTCGTTCCCCTCGGCGGCGATGTACTCCGCTGACAGCAACAACTCCTCGATGGTCGTGGCCATGCCCCGTTTCAGGAGCACGGGAATGCCCGCCTGACCGAGCTCGCGCAGGAGATCGAAATTCTGGGTGTTGCGGGCGCCGACCTGGACGACGTCCGCGACCTCGAGCACGGCAGGGATCTGGGCGACGGTCATGACCTCGGTCACGATGGGCAGACCGGTCTCCTCGCGCGCCTCGACGAGGATCTCGAGGGCCGGCTCACCGAGCCCCTGGAACGAGTAGGGCGAGGTCCGTGGCTTGAACGCGCCGCCGCGGAGCATCGCCGCCCCGGCCTCCTTCATGGCGCGGGCCGTGACCAGCGTCTGCTCCCGCGTCTCCACCGTGCACGGGCCGGCGATCAGGCAGAAGTTGTCCCCGCCGATCTTGCGACCGCGTATCTCGAGAACCGCGTCCTCGGAATGGAACTCACGCGAGACGAGCTTGTACGGCTTGAGGATCGGCACGACTTTCTCGACGCCCGCCTCTCCCTCGAGTGACAGCCCGGCGATCATCTCGCGGTCGTCGCCGATGGCACCGATCACGGTGACGAACTCACCGCGGGACGGGTGGGCCTGGGCCCCGGCCGCCTCGATGCGGCCGATCACGTGGGCGATCTCATCCTCAGTCGCACCCTGTCTCATCACGATCATCATTTTCGGGTCGCCCTCCTACGAGGCCGTTCGCTCGACACCGGGCGTCGCCGCGGTCTCGGCCGCGAATACGTCGGCTAGTTCGTCCAGGAGCCGGTCGTTCTCCGCCGGGGTTCCCACGGTCACCCGCAGGCTCCCCGGGCACCCGAGAGATGTGCCGTCGCGGAGGATGATCCCCCGCTCGAGCATCCTCCGGTGGATGCGCTGCCCCAGGCCCGGGTCGGCGCCCGGGGTGAGGAGCATAAAGTTGCCCTGGCTGGGCGTAAAGGGCATACCCGTCGATGACAACGCTGCGGCGACCCTCTCACGCTCTGCGATCGTGGTGGCGACGCGTTCGGCGAGCGCCGCGGGGTGACACAGCGACTCCCGCGCCGCCGCCTGTCCGAGGGCGTTGGTGTTGAAGGGGGGCCGGACGCGCTGGAGCGCTGCGGTCCACCCCGGACCGCCGACGCCGTAGCCGACCCGCAGTCCGCACAGGCCGTGGGCCTTGCTGAAGGTCCGGGTCACGAGGAGGTTCCCCCGCTCACGGGCCAGGCTCATCAGCCGACCCGAATCGGGTGCGGTCACGAAGTCGTTGTAGGCCTCGTCGACGAGCACGGCCAGGTCGCCGGGCAGATCGTCGAGCAAGGCCTCGATCGCCTCGGCGGAGCGGTAGACCCCGGTCGGGTTGTTCGGATTGCAGATGACGACGAGGCGCGTCGTCTCGTCGACGTGGGCAGCCATCGTCGCCAGGTCGTGACCGCCGTCGGCCGCAAGAGGCACGGCGACGTCGCGGGCGCCCGCGGCCGCGGCAAGCTGCGGGTAGAGAGCGAACGACGGCTCGGCGTGGATGATGCTGGTGCCGGGGTCCAGTAGCGCCTGGCCGGCCAGAAGGATGAGCTCGCCGGACCCGTTGCCGACGATGATCTGCTCCGCGTCGACGCCGTGGCGGTCGGCGAGGACCTCGATCAGCGAACGGGCGGCCCCGTCCGGGTAGCGGTTGAGCCCACCGATGCCGGCCGAGACGACCGCCTCGACCTCCGCCAGCGGCGAGTAGGGGCTCTCGTTGGATGCCAGACGGACGGCCTCGTCGAGACCGAACTCGGCCAGGACCTGGGCTGTCGTCGGACCCGGCTCGTAACGGGGAATCGCCTCGAGGCGGGGCGATGTGCGCAGCTCGTCCACCGGGCGATCATGGCAGGTCGCCCCGCCGCGGACGAGCACCCGCTCACCCCTCCGCGGGGTGATGCGCCCTCACCCGATCGGCGTAAGCGGCGCCCGGCACCGGGGACGCGAACAACTGCACACGAAAAGTTCAACGATTCAGAGCCGAACGCCTCATGCCCGCGGCGGATTCTGCCGACACGACGCAGCGCCACGACGGCGCGCACCGCCCCGGGCACGAGGCCCTGTCTCGGAGGTAGAACAGATGAGAGCCCGAGGAGCCATGCTCCCACCGCCCGCGGCCCCGGTGCGCGCGCACGTCGTCGGCGCCCTGCGCCGCGGCGCCCAGCTTCCCGGATGCTGCGGTCGCTGCGGCGAAGCATGTCGCAGCACCGTCGTCGGCCGCATCCCGCCGCGACGGTCGCGACTCGCCGGAGCAGCCTGAACCACCGCCCCGAGGGTGACGAACATCACCGCCCCACAGGTCTGATACCCGGCCGGCGGCGCCCATCGTGGCATTTGTTGTCGATCTGACTATAATCCGGTGCATGGATTACTGTCAGATCGACAATAATAGGCCCGCCGACGAGCCGGTCATCGTCTGCGGCAGTGGGATCGCGGGGGCGCTGCTCGCCCTGCGCATCGCCCGGCGTGGCCCCGTCACGCTGATCACCAAGGACGGTCTGGGGCACAGCAACACACGGTATGCCCAGGGCGGCCTCGCCGCCGCCATCGCCCCGGGCGACTCGATCGACGCCCACATCCAGGACACGCTCGCCGCCGGAGCCGGCCTCTGCGACGCGTCCGTCGTCGCCGACCTGTGCGCCGCGGGGCCGGACTGCGTCGCCTCACTCACGCGCATCGGCGTCGCCTTCGACGGCGCGCCCGGAGCGCCCCGGTTGTCGCTGGAAGGGGCGCATTCCGCGCACCGGGTGGTCCACTCCGGGGGCGACGCGACCGGGAGATCGATCGCCGAAGCGCTGGTCTCTGCCGTGCGGCGCAACCCCGCGATCTCATCCCATGAGGGCCACGCGGTCGTCGAGGTCCTGGTCCGCGACGGTGTCGCCCGCGGAGTACGGTCCGTCGGCGCCGACGGGGTGATGACCGCCCACGTCGGCCGGGCGGTCGTCCTTGCCGCCGGCGGTGCCGGCCATCTCTATCCGCGTACGACCAACCCGCTCGGGGCCACCGGCGACGGCGTAGCGCTCGCCGGGCGCGCCGGCGCCGCGCTGGCGGATCTCGAGTTCATCCAGTTTCACCCGACCGCGCTGGCGCTCGGCGCGAATCCCCTGTCGCTGATTTCCGAGGCGGTGCGCGGAGCCGGCGCGGTTCTCCGCGCCGCCGACGGCAGCCGGCTGTTCACGCCGGACGATGACCTCGACGAGTTGGGGCCGCGCGACCGGGTGGCGCGGGCGATCTTCCGGCGGGCACGCTCCGACGGCGCCGACGTCACACTCGACCTGTCGCATCTCGATCCGCAGCAGGTTCACGCGACCTTCCCGACCATCGTGGACATCTGCGCCGGGCACGGACTCGACCTCGCCCGCGACCCGATTCCGGTCAGCCCCGCGGCCCACTACGCCATGGGCGGGGTTCTCAGCGACCTGTCCGGCAGGAGCACCGTCCCCGGTCTCTTCGTCATCGGCGAGTGCTCCTCGACGGGAGCCCACGGCGCCAACCGACTCGCGTCGAACAGCCTCCTCGAAGCCGCGGTCATGGCCGACCGCGCGGGCGACCTGCTGGTGTCCGATGAGCTGCTCTGGCCGATCGGCCCCCACTCCGCACCCGTCGCTCCCGCGACGCCGGTGGCGCCCGGGGAGGGCGGCTTCCGCGACCGTCTCCAGGAGGCGATGTGGACGGGGGCGGGCTTGGAGCGCGACGCGGATGGCCTCCACCGGGCTGAGGCGAGGGTCGCCGCCCTCGGGGCGCCGCCCAGCCGGGAAGACGCGAACCTCGCCTACCTGGCCGAGTTGACGATCGCCGCCTGCCGGATCCGCACGGAGAGCCGCGGGGGCCACCACCGCACGGACCACCCCTCCCCCGACCCTGCCCAGGTGCACCGCATCGCCTGGATCGGCGGTCGTCCAGACGAGATTCCCGTCCCACACACCCGAGTCGCCGAGGAGGTGACCGCATGAGCACCACGTTGACCATGCACCCGGCAGAGGCCTACGCCGACCTCTCGGTCGATGAGCTGAGAGAGCGGGCCTGGACCGCACGGCGGGAACTCGGCTCGCGCCTCGTCGTCCTCGGGCACCACTACCAGAAGGATGAGGTCATTGAGTTCGCCGACGTGACGGGCGACTCGTTCAAACTGGCCAAGCTCGGAGCCGAGTCGGACGCCGAGCTGATCCTGTTTCTCGGCGTCTATTTCATGGCGGAGTCCGCGGACGTGCTCGCCCGCCCGGGCCAGACCGTGGTGCTGCCCGACCTGTCCGCCGGCTGTCACCTCGCCGAGTGCGCGGACATCTACACCGTCCAGGATGCTTGGGACCAGGCGACGGCGGCGATGCCCGGACGGCGGATCATCCCGATCACGTACATGAACTCCGACGCCGTGCTCAAGGCGTTCTGCGGTGAGCGTGGTGGGGCCGTCTGCACGTCGGGCAACGCCGACACGGTCTTCGAGTGGGCCTACGAGCAGGGCGACGCCGTCCTCTTCTTCCCCGACGAGCACTTGGGGCGCAACGTCGGCTGCGACCGTGGCATCGACGAGCGCGCGATGGCCGTCTGGAATCCGCTGCTCCCCGAGTTGGGCGGCTGCGATCCCGCCCGCCTGGCGGAGAGCCCGCTGATCCTCTGGAAGGGCTTCTGCAACGTCCACACCAAGTTCACCGTCGAGCAGATCGAGCGGCACCGCGCCGCCCATCCCGACCTGACGGTGATCGTCCACCCCGAGTGCCCGCGGCCGGTCGTTCTCGCCGCCGACGAGGCCGGCAGCACCGAGTACATCATCCGCCGCTGCGCGGAGCTGCCCGAAGGCAGCTCGGTCGCCGTCGGCACGGACTGGAACCTGGTCAACCGGCTCCGTGACCATCACGCGCCGACCCGCAACGTGTTCCCACTTCTCGAGGACATCTGCCCGTGCGTCACGATGAACCGGATCGACCTCCCGAAGCTGACGTGGTGCCTGGAGGAGCTGGCCGGGGGCGAGACGCCCAATGTGATCTCCGTCGACGATGAGGTGACGCGGTGGGCCAAGGTAGCCTTGGATCGCATGCTCGCCCTGGCCTGAGCCTGGGCGAACTGGTCAGCGCGGCGCTGGCCGAGGACCTCGGGGCGCTCGGCGATGTCACCTCGGCGGTGATCGTGCCGGCGGAGCGCCGGGGGCAGGCAGAGCTGGTCGCGCGCGATGCGGGCGTTTTGGCGGGACGGCCGGCGGCGGAGGAGGTGCTGCGGCGCTTCCCCGGCCTGGAGGCCGACTGGTCCGCGTCCGACGGCGACGCCCTGGCACCGGGCGGGAGCATCGCGACGATCGCCGGACCGGCCCGCGAGCTGCTCACCGCCGAGCGGACGGTGCTGAACTTCCTGACGCGGCTCTCCGGGATCGCGTCCCTGACTGCCCGCTACGTCGTCGCCTGCGCGCCCGCGGCGGTCCTCGACACGCGCAAGACCACACCCGGTTGGCGCGCCCTCGAGAAGAGTGCCGTCGCGGCCGGGGGCGGCACCAACCACCGGATGGGGCTCGACGACCGGGTACTCATCAAGGACAATCATCTCGCGCTTGCGGGGGATCATCTCGCCGAGGCGGTGGCCCGCTCCCGGCGGGACCTCCCCGGGGTCGTCGTCGAGGTCGAGGCCGATGACCCGGCGGTGGCGGTTGCGGCGGCCGAGGCCGGGGTGGACTGGATCCTCCTCGACAACATGGACGACCAGCATCTGCGCGAGGCCGTGGAGGCCGTCGGGGGCCGGGCCAGACTCGAGGCCTCCGGAGGCATGAACCTCGAGCGCGCGACATCTGCCGCGCAGACCGGAGTTGACGCGATCTCGGTCGGCGCCCTCACGCACTCCGCTCCCGCCCTGGACATCGGACTGGACATCCGCGGTGCCGACGGGGTCTGACTACTCGGGCAGGTCCAACCTGAGCTGACGGGCATCGCGCAGGTAGACGTGGCGGATCGGCTCGTCGTGCCGGGGATAGCAGTGGATCATCGCCCGCACACACTTCTCGATCGCGCCGTCGACGGGGATCTCGCGAGCGCACAGGAGGGGGACCGCGCTCAGGCCGATCTCCCGGGCCGCCACCGCGGGGAACTCCGACTGCAGGTCCGGCGTGGAGGTGAAGATGATCGACACGAGATCGGCGGGGGTCAGGTCATTGCGCTCGAGGACTTCCCGCAGGAGCTCCGCCGTGCCTTCCTTGATGGCGTCCGCGTCGTCGCTCTCGACCGTGATCGCGCCGCGTACCGCCTGGAGCCGCTCTCTCACCGCTCGAGGCCGACTTCCTCGGCGATCGCACGCAGCTCGTGATCGTGGAGTTCACGCCAGCTTCCGGGCGGGAGATTCCGCAGCCCGATCCCGGCGTAGCGGGACCGATGCAGTCGGACCACGGGATGCCCGACCGCCTCGCCCATCCGGCGGATCTGCCGGTTGCGGCCCTCGTGGAGCTCCAGCTCGAGCCAGGTGCCCTCGTCAGCCCGCCGGTCCATCCGTTTGACACCGGCCGGCGCCGTCGGACCGTCCTCCAGGTCGACCCCGTCTCGCAGCTGCCGCAGCGTCGCCGACGACAGCCTCCCGGCGAACAGCACCTGATAGGTCTTGGTCACGCCGTAGCGGGGATGCATCAGGCGATGGGCCAGCTCTCCGTCGTTGGTGATCAGAATCGCCCCGGTCGTCTCCAGGTCCAGGCGACCCACCGGATACAAGCGCCCGAGATCCGGCAGATTGTCGACCACCGTTCGTCGCCCGCGGGCATCGCCCACACTCGAAAGCACCCCGCGCGGCTTGTTGAGCAGGAGCGTCCGCCGCTCCTGGGCCTCGACCGCCGCGCCGTCGACGGTGATCGTGTCAGTCGGGCCGACGCTCTGCCCGACCCGCGCGGGGACGCCGTTCACGGCGACCCGCCCCTCGGCGACCATCCGCTCGGCGGCGCGTCGGCCCGCTACGCCCGCCTGCGCGAGCGCACGCTGGATCCGCATCCTGTCCTCAGCCATCGTCGCTGCGGTCATCGTCCTCGGTGGCGGCGGGCACGGCAGGGCCCTCGTTCGTATCCGTCGTTGGCCCCGGCGCACCCCGCTCCGGTCCCTCTGGGCCGTCATCGGCCCTCTCGCGGTCGCTTGACGCGCCCGCAAGGTGACCGGCCTCGGTCAGCCGGCGCCGGATCTCATCGGCCTGGGGACCCGTGAGCTCGAACCGCTCGAGTGGGGGAAGGTCACCGGGACCGCGAAGGTCGAAGCGCTCCTGGAATGCACGGGTCGTGCGGTAGAGAACGCCGCCCCCGCCGTCGGCCCGACCCGACTCCTCGATCAGGCCACGCTCGATCAGGACGGCAACCACCGAGTCCACCTGCACGC
>JAHEIS010000154.1 GCA_024639225.1 Actinomycetes bacterium
CAAAGTCAACGGCTCCGTCGAGCTTGCCCCGCTGGTCGAGCTCGCACACGGCATCGTGGACCTCGTGGCGACGGGCGCGACAATGCGTGAGAACGGCCTGGTCGAGCGGGAGCACCTGTTCGATTCATCGGCTCGTCTGATCGCCAACCGGGCCAGCGACAAGGTCGCCGGTCCCGCGGTCGATCGGCTGATGGCCTCGCTCGAGCCTTCCTGATGGGCGGCGTACGACGGTTGAGCGCCCCGGCCGGAGCGCCGGGCCGTCTCGTGAGCGAGTTGCGCCCGGCGCCCGTGGCCGAAGACATCAGCGCGCAGGTCGCGGAACTCATCGCCGCCGTCCGACGCGACGGGGATGCCGCGGTCGTCGAGCAGGCCCGCCAGTTCGATAACGCCGAGTTCACCGCCTCCCGGATCCGGGTGTCGCCCGAGGTCATCGCGCGCGAGGCGGAGTGCCTGGATCGGCCGCTCGCCGCGGCGATCCTGGCCGCCGCGGACCAGGTGCGATCGGTCGCCGAGGCCGGCCGGCCTCAGACCCGCGACGTGGAGCTCGAGGCCGGCCAGAGGGTTCAGCTCCGTCAGGTTCCGGTCGGCGCGGCGGGGTGCTACGTCCCCGGCGGGCGCGCCGCGTACCCCTCGAGCCTCATCATGGCGGCCGTTCCGGCGATGGTCGCCGGAGTGGGGCGGATCGCCGTGGCGAGCCCCGCCGGTGACGACGGGCTGCCTGCGCGCGCGATCCTCGGCGCCGCGGGCATCCTCGGCATCGAGGAGGTGTACGGCCTCGGGGGCGTCGCTGCGGTCGCTGCACTGGCGATCGGGACCGAGAGCGTGGAGCCGGTGAACGTGATCACCGGGCCGGGCAACTCCTGGGTGCAGGAGGCAAAGCGTCAGCTCGTGGGCGAGATCGGCATCGACGGGATCGCCGGCCCGAGCGAGGTCGTGGTGATCGCCGATGAATCCGCTGACCCGCGCGTGGTTGCCTATGACCTTCTGGCCCAGGCCGAGCACGGCCCGGACTCACCGGCCATCCTGGCTTCAGCGGACGTCGCCGTGCTCGAGGCGGTCGCCGCCGAGCTGGCTGCTGGGCCCCGGGCGGACGGCCCGATCAGCCTCGTCGCGTGCGCCAACATGGACGACGCCGTGGGCCTGGCTGAGGCGTTCGCACCCGAGCATCTGCAGCTGAACACCGAAGAGGCCGATACTCTCTCCGAGAGGATCACCACGGCGGGCGCCGTCTTCATCGGGCCCGGCGGTGGGACCGCTTTCGGCGACTATGTCGCCGGCTCGAATCACATCCTGCCGACCGGCGGGGCGGCGCGCTTCGCGTCCGCGGTCGGTCCGGCAACGTATCTCCGGAGGATGTCGGTCGTCGACATGAGTCCACAGGCCATCACCCAGCTCACGCCCCACTTGGCCGCTCTGGCCCAGGCCGAGGGGTTTCCCCTGCACCGCGCGTCCGCCGAGATCCGGCAGGAGCGGGAGACCTGATGTCGCGCACCGCCACCATGACCAGGGCCACCGGCGAGACCGATGTCACGGTCACGCTGTCGCTCGACGGGACCGGCGCCTGCAGCGCGGCCACCGGGGTCGGTTTCTTCGACCACATGCTGGACCTCCTGGCCCGCCACGCCCTGATCGATCTCGACGTGAAGGCCACGGGGGATCTGGAGACGGGCAGCCACCACACCGTGGAGGACGTGGGGATCGTGATCGGCGCGGCCATCGACGAGGCTCTCGGTGATCGCTCCGGCATCACACGGTATGCCGATGTGACCGTGCCGATGGACGAGTGTCTCGCCCAGGCGGCGATCGACATCTCGGGGCGGCCGCTCTGCGTCTGCGACGTCCCTCTGCCCGCGACGACCCTCGGCGGTTTCGAGACCGACCTCATGCCGGAGTTCTTTCGCGCGGTCGCCAGCAACGCGAAGCTGACGCTTCACGTGCGCTTGCTGGCGGGGGAGAGCCCCCACCACGTCATCGAGGCCTGCTTCAAGGCGGTGGCGCGGGCCCTCGGCGGTGCGGTGCGCATCGACCCCCGCGTGCCGGGCGTGCCATCGACCAAGGGTTCGCTGTGAGCAAGGGGCTGCGGTGAGCACGGATGTCGTCCTCCTCGACTACCGGCTGAGCAACATCCGCAGCGCCCGCAAGGCGCTGGAGAAGCTCGGCGCGGATGCACGGACGGCCGAGGCGGGACAGCAAATCGGCTCGCCCGATGCCATCGTGCTGCCCGGCGTCGGGCACTTCGGCGAGGCGATGCGGCGGATCCGGGATCGGGACTTCGTCGCACCACTGGCCGAGGCGGTCGAGGGCGGCACGCCCCTGCTGGGCATCTGCCTCGGGATGCAGCTGCTCTTCGAGGGCAGCGAGGAAAGCCCCGCCGAGCCCGGACTGGGGTTCTTACCCGGGTTCGTGCGGCCGTTGGTGACGGATCGCAAGCTTCCGCAGATCGGGTGGAACGCCGTTCGCTGGATCGAGGGAGCCGCGCTGGCGCCCGAGGGCGGGGACGAGCGAGATGCGATCTACTACTTCGTCCATTCCTTCGTGGTCGAGCCGGCCGAACCGGAGCTGGTCCTCGGCGAATGTGAGTACGGCGAGGCCTTCTGCGCCGTTGCGGGACGGGAGAACGTGATCGGAGTGCAGTTTCACCCCGAGAAATCGAGTGATGCCGGCCTGGGTCTGCTGGGCCGCTGGCTTGCCGGCGTGAGCGAGCGAGCTGCCGCGTGATCCTCTATCCGGCAATCGATCTCAAGGATGGCCGAGCCGTGAGGCTGAGGCAGGGCGACTTTGCCCAGAGCACCGTGTTCAGCGACGACCCCCTCGCCCAGGCGCGGGCGTTCGCCGAGGCCGGCGCGACGGCGCTCCACATCGTCGACCTGGACGGCGCCCAGGACGGCGAGCCCGTACACGCGCCACTCGTGGCGACCATCGCCGCGAACTTTCCGGGGACGGTCCATCTCGGCGGGGGACTGCGCACGCGCGCAGCCATCGAGACCGCGATCGCCACCGGCGTGACGCGACTCGTTGTCGGTACCGCCGCTCTCGAGGACCGTGATCTGCTGCGGTGGGCCGTCGATCGACTCGGCGATGCGCTCGTCGTCGCCCTCGATGCCCGGGACAACATGGTCGCCACCCACGGCTGGACTCGTGTCAGCGACCGGAGCGCCGTCGACGTCGCCACCGAGTTGGTGGCCGAGGGCGTTCGTCACCTCCTCTACACCGACATCGCACGTGACGGAATGCTCAAGGGGCCGAACGCCACCGGGCTGCGCCGGCTGGCCGAGGCGGCACCACCATTGTCGGTCATCGCCTCTGGGGGCGTGTCCTCCCTGGACGACCTGCGGGCCCTGTGCGAGCTCGACATCGAGAACCTGAACGGCGTCATTGTGGGGCGCGCTCTCTATGAGGAGCGCTTCGACGTGCCCCAGGCGCTCGAGGCCCTGGCGGGCGCCGGCGCATGATCCGGGTCATTCCGTGCCTCGACGTCGACGATGGGCGGGTGGTCAAGGGTGTGAACTTCGTCGGCCTGCGGGACGCCGGCGACCCGGTCGAGTTGGCGGCACGTTACGACCGCGAGGGTGCTGACGAGTTGGTGTTTCTCGACATCGGCGCGAGCCACGAGGGGCGGGAGACCATCATCGATCTCGCGGCGGCGGTCGCAGCCGAGGTGTTCATCCCCTTCACGATCGGCGGCGGTATTCGCTCGGTGGAGGACATGGGCGCCGTGCTCGCCGCCGGTGCCGACAAGACGGCGATCAACTCCGCCGCGGTGAAGGACCCGGAGCTCATCTCGCGCGGGGCCGCCCACTTCGGCTCGCAGTGCATCGTCGTGGCGATCGACGCTCGCCGGCGTGAGGACGCCGCGGGTTGGGAGGTCTTTCTCAACGGCGGGCGGGTGCCGTCCGGGCGCGAGGCGGTCGCCTGGGCGATCGAAGCCGCCGAGCGGGGAGCGGGGGAGATCCTGCTCACGAGCATGGACCGCGACGGCACCAAGGACGGCTTCGACTGTGAGCTACTCGCCGCGGTGTCCGGAGCCGTCGGCATCCCCGTGATCGCGTCGGGCGGCGCGGGCGACCTCGGGGATTTTGGCGAGGCCGTGACCGAGGGGCGGGCTGACGCCGTGCTGGCCGCCTCGGTGTTCCA